>JANXAS010000080.1 GCA_025062195.1 Armatimonadota bacterium | reverse complement strand
CGCTTGGTGGCTAACTACGAACCTGGCTAACAAGGTTTGCAGTAAAGAACAGGTTACTAAATTGACATAGAACTTTTGTTCATCATTGGGGCTAAGGGTAGTGACCCTTTCGGGTGATGATAAATCCCAAAAGTCAATCAAGATTGCCCTTTTCTCAAATTCCAAAGAATGCGAAGGGAAGCCCGCTTGCATGCGGACTTTTTCTTCATTAACACCCAAGTGGGCTACTAATTGGGATATGGGGCGGAAATTTAATGTTGTTGGTTTTTCTGGCAGGTGCTGTGTGGGTAGTTCCTTACGAGGGCAGTTGCCCTATCATCATTTTAGCAAAAGAGCTACGGGGGTGATGTTGAAACACTGGTTAAATCCACACTGTAGCTAATATCAATGGCTGTTAATGAAGGAGCATTTCAAATTGCGATGAATTGGTGTTTTGAGGAGGCGTAAATTATGCTAAGTGCACAATACAAGTCTTATGTATAGGTGCGGTGGGCTTAATATTTGCAGTGGTCAGCTTATTAACAAGCGTAACGATAGGGGGTGAGAAGGATGAAACTCAGTGTTTGTAAGTGTTGGTGGCTCTATAGCACTCTCATTGCTTGTGGCGTAGCGCAAGGGGTAGCAATTTGCGACCTGTTCAGCTATGTCCAACGCCATGAAAAGTGCTTCAAATGGGAATTGAAGGAAGCAGTGGAAGCAGGTGGCGTTAAAATCTTCAGGCTGCATATGGTCTCACAGGAATGGCAAGGCATAAAGTGGGAACATGGACTGAATGTGTATGTTCCAGCGTCATTGAAGCACCCTCATATGGCGGGCTTGTTCATAACTGGTGGTAGGGTCTCAAACAATGACGATAACTACGGCAAAATCATTTCAACCTTCATGGGCGCACCATTGGTGTTCCTCTACGATATACCAAATCAACCGCTTTTCGGTGGATTGCGAGAGGATGATTTAATAGCTCACACATTTAGCGAATACCTAAAGACCGGTGATGAGACATTGCCGCTCCTTCTTCCAATGGTTAAAAGTGCTATCAAAGCTATGGATGCAGTTCAAGCATTCCTTAAGGATAAGCTCGGGATTGAGCTAAAGGGCTTTGTCCTCACAGGCGCATCAAAGCGCGGCTGGACAACTTGGCTAACTGCTGCATGTGACGAGCGCGTAAAAGGCATTGTGCCAATAGTCTTTGACAACTTGAACTTCGTTGCGCAAATGCCATACCAGCTTAAGATGTTTGGGCGATATAGCGAGATGATTGAGGAGTATACCAGACGAGGGTTAATGGAACAGATGAATACCGAGAGAGGTAAAAGGCTTGTTCAACTTGTTGACCCATACTTTTATCGTCACCGCTTTATCATGCCCAAATTGATTGTTAACGCCACAAATGACAGGTATTGGGCTGTTGATGCGCTCAAATTCTACTGGGATGAATTGCCCGGAGAAAAGTGGGCTCTTTATGTCCCGAACGCCGGGCACAGCCTTGAAGGGCAATATGAGCGAGTAATAGCAGCACTTGTAGCTTTCTTCCATCACATTGCTGGTGGCGCTCCATTCCCAAAGATGAAGTGGCGCTTTGATGACGCTAAAGGTAAACTGACGCTCAGGTTCTCATCAGAACCTAAGCCAACTGGCGTCACTATATGGGTGGCGAAATCATCCATAACCGATTTTAGGGACGCAAAATGGGTGCCACAAGCAGCAGCGCTGCAAGGTGAGGAATACATTGGCACAATTGAAGTGCCAGCAAACGGCTATGTGGCAATGCTCGCTGAAGCACAGTTCAACATTCAGGGAATAGGATTCTCATTAACGACAACAATCCGTCTTGCCCCAGAAGTGAGATAAGTTCATCCTTACTTACGACCTTTCAACACTATCGCTCTTCACTCAAAAGTTTGTTCGTTCTTAGCAAGGCACGAAGTGAAGTGCTGTCAAAAACGGGGCAAGGGATAATTTGGGACGCCACTTCGCTATCGCTTGGTGGCTAACTACGAACCTTACCGTCAAGTGAGTTTGTAGTAAGGCACGGAGCAAAGCGAAGTGCCGCCAGAAACAAGACAAAGAACAAAAGTCAAGTAACAATTTGACGCCACTTCGCTAACGCTTCGTGGCTAACTACGAACCTAAAGACAAAGTTTTGACTCGGCATTAGC
The DNA here is from genome assembly GCA_025062195.1 of Armatimonadota bacterium. GTDB lineage: Bacteria > Armatimonadota > Fervidibacteria > Fervidibacterales > Thermosaccharophagaceae > Thermosaccharophagus. Next base: position 8,727 of record JANXAS010000080.1, on the reverse strand, counting down.
CTCGCCCTACAAGTTTCGTGGCTAACTACGAACTTAACACCGTTTTCAAAAATCAAGGTAACATCCAACCTGTGTATTGTCGTGACTTACAGAGACGGTTGTTTAAATTTCGCCGTCAACAAGAGCGACGCTGCATTGTGAGAGTTTTGTCGCTTCGTGATTCAAAGGATGCTCATGCTAATTTATAGAAATTCGTAAGGCGGGCTACTGCCCTGCAAAAATTTGGCAAGCTGGCAGGCTTGCCATTCGAGGGCAAAACGAAAATTCTTGAATTCTTGGCACGCCAAAGGCGTATCATCCGAGATAACGGAAAAAATCGGAGGGCGAGGCTACTGCTGAGCAAAAAGCCAACGGGCCAGTTTAAGAGCATAGCATCAAAAGTGATGGCACATGGGTGGACTGTTCATCACATTTGAGGGCATTGAGGGCAGTGGGAAGTCAACGCAGGCGCGCATGCTTGCAGAGTGGCTTAGAGCCAATGGCTATGATGTGGTGTTAACGAAGGAACCGGGTGGAACAGAGTTGGGTGAGTATGTCAGGCAATTGCTCTTGTCGCTGCAGCATCACCGCATGAGTGAAAGATGTGAACTTATGCTCTTCCTTGCTGACAGGGCACAACATGTTAGCGAACTCATTTTGCCGGCACTGCACGATGGCAAAGTAGTCATATGCGAGAGGTTCACTGACTCAACTGTAGCGTATCAACATTATGGTTTGGGGTTAAGCCTTGAGCTGATTGAGGAACTGAATAACTTTGTCACCCACTCTCTTAAGCCCCACATCACTTTCCTACTTGACATAGAGCCGAGTGAGGGGCTGAAGCGATTGCAGCATATCAAAAGCTCGCTTGACCGAATAGAGATGCGTTCTCTTGAATTCCACAAAAAGGTTCGCACCGGTTACTTGGAGATCGCAAAGCGTGAGCCAGAACGCTTCATCGTCGTCAATGCAAGTCTTCCGCCACTTGAGTTAGCGAAGCAGATTCAAGAAAGAGTGTCTGACATCCTCAACAAGCTTGACCTTGCAAGAAAGCATTGAGCGATGAGAGCCTGCTTTATTGGAACGGTGAATTGGCATGGCACTAAGAGACATCATCGGGAACGCACAGGCGATAAAGATGCTTAAGAGGGCATGTGCAACTAACATGGTAGCGCATGCTTATGCGTTCTGTGGACCAATGCAAGTTGGCAAGCAAACTGCTGCTTTGCAATTTGCCAAAGCGCTCAATTGCTTAATTCAAGCTTCAGACGAAGATGGAGCTGACTCCTGTGACACATGTGAAAGCTGCAGGCGCATAGATTTGGGAACCTCTTTGGATGTGCAACTTATAGCCCCAACGCAATCCCACGGATACGGAGACGAAGCAAGAGGTTTTTCAATCCGCATTGATGAAATGAGGCGGATGCGCTCTGACGCTATGTTATCGGCAAGGCATTCACGATTTAAGGTCTACATTGTGGATAATGCTGAATTAGCCACAGAGGAAGCTGCCAATTGCATCTTGAAGACGCTTGAAGAGCCATCACCAAATGTGGTCATCATCTTGGTGACTGCCAACCCAACAGCGTTACCAAGAACGGTCATATCACGCTGTCAAGTTGTGCGCTTCAGGCTCGTTCCAGTAAAAGAGATTGCAGAGGCTCTCGTGAGGATGAAGGGGATTAATGAAAATGAAGCAATGCTTTATGCGAGGCTATCTTATGGTCGTCCCGGGTTAGCGTTTGCGTATGCAAACTCTGAGGAGGCGATCGGAGCGGTCAAGAAAGCCTTCGGACTGCTTAACGAGATCATGAATGCGCAGCTAATTGATGCAATAAGATTGCCGGAGCAGATAATCGGGCTTGGCGCTGAGCTATCTGCGCTTCTGCCAACAGGTGGCGCAGAGTTTGTTGAAGTTGAAAGGCGACAGGCGATAAGGGGCATTGATATGTTGCTTGAATGTGCAAGGGACGCACTTGCAATTGCATTTGGAATGCATCCTTATGAGACGACAGCACAACTCATAAACGAGATGCCCGCATCGGAAGTTGCAACGCATAAGCCACAGCGCCTCGCACGGTTGATTGATACTTTCATGGAGGCGAGAAAATACTTGCTGCTGAACGCTAATGTTCAACTTGCACTTGAAACAGCGCTGCTACAGTTCATTGGATTTGGCTCATAAGGTTATGGTTAAGCATGCTTAGCGCTGTAAGCAATCCAACTGATGCGGCAAAATGTCATGAGCTAACTAATCGTAATGCGAGCCCTTTGATGTGCAGATGACAGTCTGCAACTGAAGTTTGCCCGGTTGTTGAGAAAGCAGCTGATAAGCTGGCGGTATTATCTTCGGGGGCATATCTGCCTTAACGAAAGCTGTGCACACAACTGTAACACCTTTTAAGGGGGTGCCTGTTATGGCAGTGCTTGAGCTGACTGTGGATAGCTTTGATGCCGAGATATTGAGGAGCGACCTCCCAGCGATGGTTGATTTTTGGGCGCCGTGGTGTGGACCCTGCCGAGTGATGGCGCCAATAGTTGAGAGCATAGCTGAGCGCTATCAGGGAAAGGTAAAGGTGGCAAAGGTCAATGTGGATGAAAATACAGAGCTCGCCATTCGTTACTCCATCATGAGCATACCAACGCTCTTATTCTTCCGTGATGGGCAGGTGATTGACAAAATTATCGGTCTTGTGCCTGAGCGTGAGATTGAGGAACGGCTGAACAAGTTACTGGGCGAGTGAATTAACATGCCGCTAAATCAACAAAACCCTTTGCTGGTGCTAATGGCTTTGGTCGGTTGCATCGGTTATATCGGTTTTCAGGTGGCTTGCATTGTCCTTGCATTTGATAAAAATGGAAGGGCTAATGCGAAAGCGATTTTTGTGACAGCAGTGGGCATTGCCATATCGCTCTTCATGCTTATCGTTGGTCTTTGGCTACTGTGAAGCATCTGGAAATCTGATCAAAAAGCTATATCAAGCGAGGGATGCACACAGTTCAATAATTGTGCTTGTGCAAAGGAATTTAAGTTGGCGGCGCATCAAGGTGGGCGCATCGGTGATGAGCGCGCTTATGCATCTTTAGTAGTATCAACTTTTTCGGGCAGACTATACCCTGCCACACAAATCAGAATGTGGCATGAGCACGCTGCCCATGAAAAATTCAAGGTTCATAGCAACCCACGAAGCGATAGCGCATTGGCATTATTGACTATCCTGATAGCGTTCTATCTCGTTTCATGCCCACCGTAAAAGGCGACGATGTTGCAATCGCGAGGCTGTATAGAAATCGCTTTCGTTCCTTACCAAAGGTTTTTTGGCGCGAAGCTGACACGCATCAGCTTCAGCCAGCAGCTTATAGTGAAACTGTTGAGCGCAGATTTTATCTGCCCTACACTCTGTTTCGTGTTTACCAGAACACTGGAAAATGGATAGCGTGAGTTACAGGATGAGCGCTAACTAAAGGGGCTATCACCTATAGCTGCAAAAAATTTAGCGCTCCAAGGGAAATGCAGCGGTTCTAATGAGCCGCTGAAAACAAAATTGGCGTTACGCTGAGGATATACCTTTCAGAGGGGGTGAGGACGATGGCAAAGAAAGTTGAGAGGGCGCTTTTGAGCGTGTCAGATAAAAGGGGCATAGTTGAGTTTGCCAGCGGGTTGCATGGACTCGGCATTGAGATTATTTCAACTGGCGGGACAGCCGCAGCGATAAGGCAAGCTGGCATACCAGTTAAGGATGTATCTGAGGTTACCGGCTTCCCCGAGATGCTTGATGGGCGAGTCAAAACGCTTCACCCAAAGATACATGGTGGCATACTTGCGCTGCGCGACAACGATGAGCATGTGCGCCAGATTAGCGAACACGGGATCAACTTCATTGATTTGGTCGCCGTCAACCTTTATCCATTCGCTCAAACTGTCTCCCGTCCCGATGTGACATTGAAGGAAGCGATTGAGCAGATTGACATTGGCGGACCTTCACTCATAAGGGCTGCAGCAAAGAATTACGAAAGCGTTACAGTTGTTGTTGACCCTTCCGATTACGATAGAGTGCTCCATGAGTTGCGCCAAAACAATTGCACAACGACAGAGCAGCTCCGCATGGAACTCGCAGCGAAGGCATTCAGGCATACAGCTGCCTATGACGCCTTTATTGCAAATTACTTTAACAAGCTGCTCGGCGAACCCTTCCCGGAGACGCTCACAATCTCATGCCAGCTATCGCTTAAACTCCGCTACGGTGAGAACCCACATCAACAGGCAGCCTTCTATGTGCTTCCGAGTATGAAGCACGCTTGTATTTCAACGGCACGCCAAATTCACGGCATACCGCTCTCATACAACAACATTGCTGACTTGGATGCAGCACTTGAACTTGTGAGGGAATTTGAGCAGCCAGCTGCAGCTATCATAAAACACACAAATCCGTGCGGGTGCGCAATTGGTGAGACACTTGTTGAGGCGTTCGTAAAGGCAAGAGATGCAGACCCCGAAGCGCGCTTTGGTGGCATTATCGCATTCAACAGAGTGGTAGATACAGCGACGGCAAGTGAGGTAATAGCGAAGGGCAGCTTTTATGAAGCCATAATAGCGCCCGGATATGAAGATGCAGCGTTTGAGATGATTGCTAATCGAAGCGGCTGGGGACAATCTGTTCGCCTGCTGTTGCTTGAGGGTGCCCTTGAACCGGTGAGCGCACTAAGTGATGAGGTTGCGTTCAAATCGGTCATGGGTGGAGTGCTCGTTCAAACTATCGATGCGTTAGTTGAAGACAGATCGCAATGGCGTGTAGTCACCGAAAGGTCGCCAAGTGATGCCGAGTGGGTAGAGTTAGAGTTTGCGTGGAAAGTCGTCAAGCATGTTAAGTCAAATGCCATTGTGCTCTCAAGGGACGGAGTAACAGTTGGAGTTGGTGCCGGGCAAATGAACAGGGCAATCTCGGTCAAACTCGCCGTCGAGCATGCCAGGGAGAAAGCTAAGGGTGCTGTGCTTGCTTCCGAAGCTTTCTTTCCACATCCTGACGGACCTGAAATTGCAGCCAAAGCTGGCGTCACTGCTATCATCCAACCAGGTGGCTCAAAGCGAGACGAGGATGTGATAGCGGTCTGTAACAAGTATGGCGTAGCGATGGTATTCACTGGCACACGCCATTTCAGGCATTAATCGTGCCACCGAAAATTGGACGGCAAGCCTATTGCCGAATCAAATGAATGAAAAACAGCAACAGCATTTCAGAGTGCTGTGGCGTGCCAAAAAGCTGGATGGCAACACTCACGATAGCCGGCACAATGCAACCGGATGAGATATTGCCCTTGATGCCCCTGCCATCTTGCAAATTGGTAGGCAAATTTTAGTTGGAGGAAAATGGCGCAAATGGCAATTTGGGATGAGCGTGTAAGGAAGTGTGTCCAGAGGCTTAAACCGTATATTCCGGGCAAGCCAATTGAGGAAGTGCAAAGGGAGCTTGGCTTAAGCGATGTCATAAAGCTTGCCTCAAATGAGAATCCGCTTGGTCCCTCACCGAAAGCTGTTGAAGCCGCAATGAGAGCGCTATCTCATGTTCACTTATATCCCGATGACAGCTGCTACAGGTTGAAGAAAGCCATAGCGGAACATTACTGTATGCCCGAAGATTGCATTCTCATTGGGCGCGGCTCTGACGAGATATTGCTTCATGCAGCGCTTGCCTTCATTGAACCCGGCGATGAGGTCATCTACGCTCACCCATCATTTGTGATGTATAGCTTCGTAAGCACACTCATGGATGCAAAGGAACATGTTGTGCCTTTAAAAGACTTCACTCACGACCTTGATGCTATGGCAGAATGCGTCACTGAAAGGACAAAGCTAATATTCATTTCCAATCCGAACAACCCAACTGGGACGATTGTGAAGGAGCCGAATGTGCGCTGCTTTGTAGAGTCACTTCCAAATGGCGTGCTTGTCATCTTTGATGAGGCATATCGTGAGTATGTTGATGATGAAGCCTTCCCAAACACACTTGACTATGTGAGGGATGGTTTAAGCGTCTTAACGCTGCGCACATTCTCAAAGGCTTATGGGTTGGCTGGCTTGCGCATTGGCTATGGCTTTGCGCCACCATGCATAGCCGAACTGATCTCACGAGTTAGGGAACCATTCAATGTGAGCTCAATCGCACAGGCTGCAGCAGAAGCCGCACTGCAGGATAAAGAGCATGTTGAAAGGAGCAGGGAGCTTGTCATTGAGGGGAAGAATATGCTGTATAGAGCATTTGATGAGCTTGGTCTGAAGTATGTTCCGACACAGGCTAACTTCATTTTTGTTGATTTAGGCATTGACAGCCGCGAGGCATTTAACCAACTGCTCCGGTGTGGCATAATAATTCGCACAGGTGAAATATTCGGCATGCCAACATGGGCAAGGATAACAATTGGCAAGCCGGAGGAAAATGAACGCCTTGTTGAGGCGCTTAAGAAAATACTTTTATGCCGTTAACTAATGCTGTAGGGGGATTGATGCAATGGGATTCACAACGATAACAAGCAACCTAAGATAAGCGAACCCTTAACTTGTCATCTTGAATCACCCAACAGCTTCTCCAACTGCCACGCCTCATTTAACGCTCCTGATACAGTTTACGGGTGTGTAAGTGCGCTGAAAAACCACAACTGCATAACAAAGCCGTATGGGAGTGTTTTTAATCTGACCGCCCGTGCAATTTCAAACCTTCCAAAGAAGGGGGTGCATTTTGAGATGATTGTGGTCATGCGTCCCGGAGCATCAGAGGAGCAAATTCAAGAAGTCTGCCAAAGGCTTGAGGCTGCCGGTTACAAGGCTGCGATCTCAAGGGGTGTTGAGAGGGTTGTCGTCGGAGCTATAGGCATACTTGATGAACCAACAAGGCAGATGCTTATGGAACAGCTGTTGGTCTTGCCGTTTGTTGAGCAAGTCATACGGGTCACAAAGCCATACAAGCTTGTTTCAAGTGATTGGAAGAAGGAACGAACAAAAGTGGCTGTGCGCGACTTTTTGATTGGCGGTGATGAGGTCATAGTAATGGCGGGACCTTGTGCTGTTGAGAGCAGGGAGCAACTGCTGCAGACTGCATATGCTGTCAAGGAAGCCGGTGCAGATGTGCTTCGTGGTGGTGCCTATAAGCCGCGCACATCACCACACTCATTCCAAGGGCTCGGTGAAGTCGGTTTGGAACTTCTAAGGGAAGCATCGGAGATAACGGGTTTGCCAATAATTACAGAGGTGCTGGATGTGCGAGACCTTGAGAGGGTTATTTCAGTTGCGGACATAATCCAAGTTGGGGCGAGGAGCATGCAGAATTTCGCTCTGCTGCGAGAGCTTGGCAAGACAGACAAACCTGTCCTTTTGAAGCGCGGCATATCAGCGACTATTGAGGAATGGCTTCAAGCCGCTGAATACATCATGCTTGAAGGTAACATCAATGTGATGCTGTGTGAGCGTGGCATACGAACATTTGAGACATACACACGCAACACACTTGACCTCTCTGCGGTGGCAGCCGCAAAGGAACTAACGCACTTACCAATCATAGTTGACCCGAGCCATGCCACTGGGCGATGGAGCCTTGTAACGCCACTTTCACTCGCTGCAGTAGCAGCTGGTGCTGACGGGCTTTTGATCGAGGTTCACCCAGAGCCATCAAAGGCGCTTTCAGACGGACCGCAATCGCTCACCCCTGAAAGATTTGCTGCGCTGATGGAAAAGCTTGAGCCGATAGCTGAAGCTGTTGAGAGGAAGCTAAGGAAGGGTGGTGGCGTGAAAGGCGCTTAACAAGCCACTATAAGAATGTGACGTATAAGGGTGATGGTGCATGAGGAGGCAAAGGGAGAAGGAGTTGAAAGCCATGAAGGGCATCCTTAATCGGGCAATTGAGCTTGGTGCTGTCGGGGCAAAGTTTGTTGAACCACAAAATGTAATCACTGCAACTTGGGTCAGGTTGAAATGCCAGTATGGCTGTGGCGGATATGGAAAGCGTTTGACATGCCCACCGTATTCGCCATCGCCTGATGTTACGCGAAAGATGATTGATGAGTATCGTCACATCCTGCTTATCCACTGCAAAGCGTGGACTGATGTTAGAAAACTCGTTGCGGAGCTTGAACAAGAGGCTTTCTATGCTGGCTTTTACAAGGCGTTTGGGATGGGTGCAGGTCCATGTTATCTATGCGATGAGTGCGCCCTTGAGAAAGGGTGCCGATACCCCGACATTGCAAGACCATCAATGGAAGCGTGTGGGATTGATGTCTACGCAACTGCGAGGCTCGCCGGCTTCCCAATTGAGGTTGTCCCACCTGAGGGCGGCGATGAGAACTACTATGGCTTACTCCTCATTGATTAAGCAATAGTGCCATAGTTGCCTCAAGTTAACTCGCATTTACCGACCCACTTGTTCGTAGTAAGGCACGAAGCGAAGTGCCGTCAAAAACGGGACATGGGGCATGGGACACGGAAAATGGGACATGGGACAAGGGGCATGGGACAAATTGGACGCCACTTCGCTATCGCTTCGTGGCTAACTACAAGCATTGTCGTCAAGGTGGTTCGTAGTAAGGCACGAAGCGAAGCGTAGTGCCGTCAAAAATGGAACATGGGGCATGGGACATGGGGCATGAGACAAACTGTGATGCCACTTCGCTAATGCTTGGTGGCTAACTACGAACCTTAACAACAAAGTTTCGGCTCGGCACTAGCCTCGCCCTATAAGTTTCGTGGCTGACTACGAGCAT
>JANXAS010000007.1 GCA_025062195.1 Armatimonadota bacterium | reverse complement strand
AGGCTGTGCATAAACCTTTGCACTTTGCCGTAGACGAACAACTTCATGTGTGGAAAAATTTGCGTCTCACGAAACGGTTGATTGAACCACACCAAGAATGCACTCCCGGTATGGTCTGCCACAGGCACTTTCGTTATCATCACATTCTTTCGCTTCTCCGTCCTTGGGTAGCCGGTGACTGTGACGAATATGCATTCCTTTTCTCCGGGGACAAGCTGTGAGATCGTCTTTATCTGTGTCCTGTCTTCATGCCTTCTTGGGAAGAGCGTGAGCAAGTCACCGACTTTCTCAACGCCGATGCGCTTAAGTAACGCTGCGCGCTTTTGTCCAACACCGTGAAGGTATCGCACCGGCTTTTCAAACACATCCTTATCGGCTGCCTCATCAGATTTCGTTATGTCACTTGTGCGCTCTAAAGTCGCCGATGCTTTAGCCGTTGATGCACAGGCAACATTTTGTCCCGAATGAGTTGCAACTTGTGTTACCGGTTTCACCGTCCGACTTACATCCGGTGGCATTGTGGGTTGAGTCAAGGCGTTCAATTCCCTTACAACTCGCTCTGCCTCGCTCACTCTCCTTTGGCGCTCTACAGTGCTGAGGACATCGTAACCCTCAAACAGCGAAATAAGATGGTGCAGTCTTTCTGCTACATCCTCACGCACGGCTAATTCAAGTGCCCTGTTTGCCCATAGCCTCATATACTGTCCAAAGCCACCTATAACCGACAAATCACGGTAGCCCATATTCCGCTCAACAGGTATGGGCTTTGCGAGCTTTTCAATTATCTCACGCAGCGCTTCATCCGAGCTTTTCAAGCCGCTCATGGCGCATCGCCCAACCCATATGACAGCTCTCAGTTTGATGGCAACCTGACAGCAATGTTAAGCAATGCCAAATTGGGCTTTGATAGCGCAGGCACCTTAAGCGACGCAAATTAAGGGCAGAAAGCAACCCGCAATTTTTGCGCATTTAATGCGCCCATGCCGCCACATTGAATTTGCTGGTAATTTGCTCGTTGTTGAGATGGCATTTGCATCACAAACGGTTCTCGTCACTTTTCCATACGCAGTCTTTGGCAATTAGGGATCACTGTCATCCATTTATTGTTAACGCGGCATATAAAACGGCGCAATGTTGTTGCTTGCCTGTATGGGCGTGTTGTCATGGCACTTTGATTAGCGGCACAATTTGTGATGGGTAAATGCTTATGCCCTCAAAGCGAATTCAGTAATGGGTGTTGACCTGACAAAAAGTTCGTTGGATAGACGCCATCATTATGCTTATCTTTTTCATTCGCTGAAACAGATGGACACATAGGGGGGAGTTCACTCAATTTAATTTGGTCGGCGTGAAACTGTCGCCAAGGCAAGCATAATTTTGAGCGGCTGATGATGGCTTGTCTAATAACCGAGTGGTGGGTGTTGACGGAACTTGGTGAGGCTGACTATAGTCCATTGGGTGGGCGGAAGGTTGAATTGCGCTGTCAAAGTGGCAGCCGCTTTGGGGGCAGGGCAAAGGTGAGCGCATGCAAAGACATATCAACGGCTCAAGTGGCTTCAATAGCAAACTCAATAGTGAAAGTGGAGCTTCTGCTTTTCTTCCACTCAAACCCGATGGCAATGGATAGCGCCAAGGGGCTTTCAATGTGGCTTGGGAGAGACCAAAAAGCAATTGAGCAGGCGGCAAACGAGCTTGTTGAGGCGATGATACTAAGGCGCTATGGCGAGGGTGAGGATGCCGTTTACGCTCTCGCCGACGATCCCGAAGTTAGAAGGGCATTGATGGATTTCGTTTCAACAACGCTCTCATCCAAAGAGAGACGAAATGCTTTCCTAAAGCAGCTAATGCGTGGGGAGGCGAAAAAACAATGATAAGCGATGAGTTTGTGCACACCGGCATACCTGGTGTTGATGAAGTTCTCATGGGCGGCATATTGCGTGGCGATACCATACTCGTCCAGGGTGCACCGGGCACCGGAAAAACCACATTTGGGTTGCAATTCATTTATGCTGGTGCTCTACATTACAACGAGCCGGGGCTTATAGTCACATTTGAGCAGTTCCCGAAGCAAATGCTTCGCGACGCAAGGCACTTTGGTTGGGACTTTGAATCACTCATTGAGCAGAAGAGGATTTACATCATAGCTACATCACCGCATGTGTTCCAAAAGCAACTTCAAAGCCCAGACGGTGTCATCCACAGGACGCTTGCCGAAATGGACATAAGAAGAGTCCTCATTGACAGCATAACGCATTTCCAACGCATTACAACCGACGAAGTTCAGTTGAGGGAGATGGTTAGCGGTCTATTGAATATGCTCAGGCAGCGAGAGATGACAACCATCCTAACACAGGAGGTCCAGCAGGTTGAGCAATCATTCACATTTGAAGAATACACAGTTGACGCCGTTATAAGGCTGTCTCTTGAGCCAGTGGACAAAGTCCAAAGGAGACGCTTCTTAGAGGTGCTTAAGGCGAGGGGGCAGGCTTTCCTTCCGGGGAGGCATAGCTTGGCTATTGAGTCAACGGGCATTAGGGTTTACCCGGCACCCCACCCTGTCCTTATATCCAGCAACGGTGCTGGCGAGGAAATACCACAACTCACAAGGATAAGAAGTGGTGTCCCGGGGCTTGACAGGATGCTTGGCGGCGGTCTATATGAGGGCTTTTGTGTGTTGCTTGCTGGAGATGTTGGTGCCGGCAAATCAATGCTCGCCCGACAGTTCATAGCTTACGGCGCACAAAATAACGAGCCGGGACTGTATGTCATCATCCGTGAGACGCCAGAGCAAGTGTTGCGCACTTCTGAGACAATTGGATTGAACTTGCGCCCGCTCGTTGAAAGCGGCATGCTAACAATTCTTCATTACAGCCTCGGCGACTTAGACCCATACAAGGTTTTTTGGGATATACACAGCCTTGTTAGTGGCAAGCCATTCAGGAGGGCTGTAGTTGATAGCCTCTCGGATATTCAACCGAGCTTAATGGAGCCAGCCACATTCAGGGACTATGTTGCAGCGTTGCGCCAGCTATTCCGCTTACGCAACATAACATCTATGCTCACATTTGACCTTCGCCCAACGACAGTAGAGCAAGAGTTGATTGAGTCAGAGATAGCCGTCGTCGTTGATGCCATACTTGCCCTCAGATTGCGAAATATACACGACCACATGCGAAAGACAATAGCGGTTCTTAAGATGAGGGGCAGCGACCACGATGCCGGAATACGGAACATAAGGATTGAGCCCGGTGAGGGAATGATTGTTGAGACAGGTTTTGAAGGTATGCCGTCTTTCCTGAGGCGGTTGCAGCAACTCTCAATTGAGGTTTCACGCGAGCGGCAGGGGATTGATACGGAGAGCTCAAGCGCACAATAACGAACGCTATGAGGCACGCTCGGAATGCTGTGAAGCACGCTTATCTTGTGCTTCCACTTGCTTCCACTGTGTGCGCCGATGTCTTTCAAAGGGGCTGTTTTGCAAAAGGCGAGTTGTAATGCCATTTTTCAAAAATTGAGGAACATCTGACCCGTGTAGTGTCATGGCTTGTTGCCGAAGGCTTTTTAAATTTAAATGGGCGACGCTAAATGGTTATAGTCTTTTGATTCGGATTCAGAGGATGGTCATGTTGCTTTTGTTTCTTGAAATGGTGCAAGTAGGGGCGCATGAAATGCGCCCGAAAAATAGGTGAGCTTCACATGCGCCTGCTTTTGCATGGGGTGTCTGTGTTACCGTTTACTCAAGACCATTTGAGCGCTTTGAGCACGGTGATGAAGTGGGGGATAACCTTGTAATGCAAGGTTTGATTGACAAGGCTGCAGTGAACGAATTTCTGCTTAAGGCAATCGCAGCAATATCTGTTGCCATAGCGCTTGAAGCATTCGGACTGCTCTTGGTGAAGTTGATTGAGCGCGCATTGAAGGGCTCGCTTCACTCCCGTGATGGGCGTGATATGAAATGGCAAATCATCAGGCGGAAGCGATTGCTTGCTTTACCGCAGCTGTTAATACGCGGCTCGCTATTGTTGCTCGCTATCTTCATTGCGCTTGAAATATTTGATCTCCCAATAATGCCCTTTGCAGTGTGGGTGGCTATAACATCGTTGGTCGCAGTGCTTGTTTTGCGCAGGCTATTTGAGAATGCGGTTGCATGTTACATGCTCATGCTTGAGGATGCCGTCGGCATCGGAGACAAGTTGCGCTTAGGCAACTGCTGGGCAACAGTTGAGCATGTAGGGTGGTTTGCGACGAGGTTGAGGGACGAGAACGGTTTAACGCGCACCGTGATGAACTCGTCTCTGATGGAATTAATACGGACCGCTGAAAGCGGCTCCCAAAGCGATGTTGCAAAGGCTGCTTCGTAACAGGCACAACAGCGTTAATTGTGCGCCAATAACTGCATGTGTGTGGCATACTAAGGTTGCGGGGGTTAGGTTTATGGCTAAGATAAAAGTTGACTGGAAGAAGTTGAAGGAGTTCTCGCCGGAGAATTTGCTTGCACTTGAGCGCGAGCTTATGGAAGCTATCAAGCGTGAGTGGGAGGAGAGAAAGCAAGCTCGCCGACAGGGTGAGGATGAGGGCAAGCGCAAGAATTAACAGTTTGTGAATGTGCCGGTAGCATATGAAGGTTTTAAATCCCCAAAGTGCGGCGGCGTAGCTCAGCGGTAGAGCAAGGGAATCATAATCCCTGGGTCCGGGGTTCGAATCCCCGCGCCGCCACTTCTGTAATGACTTGATGTTCACCTTTAAGGCGGTGGTAGGAAAGAGGCTTATGCAATCTCAAAACGAAAACAAAGGTATGGGGAATAAGAGGGAAGGAAACAAGCCGGATGAAATTGAGCAGGTGCATCGCCTGTTGCAATTGATGAAGGAGTTTGCGCTGAGTGAAGTTATAATTGAGACAAGTGATTTCATGGTGTGCCTGAGGAGGGGCATCACAACTCAAAGCGAGTTGCGTAGGGCAAGAAGGCAAGTTGAAGTTCATGGCATTCCCGTTTCGCTCACTCATGTAAGCGTGCCAGTTTTTCAAGCTGAGCCGCCCGAAGAGTTGCACTACATCTCCTCGCCATTAACCGGTATTTTTTACCGCCGCCCGGCTCCAAACGAGCCACCATTCGTTGAGGTCGGAAGACGCGTGGAAGTTGGACAAGTGGTTGCCCTTGTTGAGGCAATGAAGGTATTCAATGAAGTATTTTCTGATGTTGACGGTATAGTCGTAGAGATACGGGCGCAGGATGGACAGCTCGTCCACCAGGGCGATACGATTATGGTTATGAAGCGGGTTGAATCTCCAGGTTAAGCAGTGCGCCTGCCGGAGTTAAGAAAGGAGAGATACACGGTGAGGCGACGGAACGGTCTGGCAATTGAAATGGATGAGCAAGAAAATAGCACTGTCAATTCTGGTGAGAAACAAGCCGCCGTTCGTATAGGCATGCTTGGGCTTGGGACTGTCGGCAGTGCTGTCATCGCACTCCTTTGGCGCAATAGGGAACTCATACAGCATAGAGCTGGATGCCAAATTGAAGTTGTCAGGGTGGCTGTCAGGCAATTGGATAAAGAGCGCCCCGTCATTTTGGATCCGAGAATGCTCACCGATAGCGCATACGAGGTCATTGAGGACGAAAGAGTGGATGTAGTCGTTGAATTGATTGGTGGTGTTGAGCCAGCGTATGAGTATGTGATGCGCGCTATAGAGCTTGGGAAAAGCGTTGTCACGGCGAATAAAGAGCTGCTGGCAAAGCGCGGCGGCGAAATCTTGGATGCAGCCAAGGAGAAGTGTGTTGATGTTTACTTTGAGGCAAGCGTTGGCGGCGGCATACCTATCATAATGCCGCTGAAGCAAAGCCTTGTCGGAAATAGGATAAAGCGAATTGTTGGCATACTTAACGGCACAACAAATTATATCTTGACGCGCATGACCAAGGACGGTGTGGATTTTGCCGCTGCACTCAGTGAGGCACAAATGAAAGGCTTCGCTGAGGCAGACCCAACTGATGATGTGGATGCTTTTGACCCGATGTATAAGATAGCCATTCTGGCATCAATCGCCTTCGGTTATCGCATTCCGCTTGATGCTATATACCGAGAGGGCATAAGGCACATTGGGCCAGCCGACATTGATTACGCAAACAGCTTGGGGTATGTGATCAAGTTATTGGCAATAGCTGCTGAGCATGATGGTATGATTGAGCTTCGCGTTCATCCAACGCTTGTGCCAAAGACACATCCGCTTGCTTCGGTGAGCGATAACTACAATGCGGTCGTTATTGAGGGTGACAGTGTTGGTAGGCTCATGTTTTACGGGCAGGGCGCAGGTGGGGCACCGACTGCCAGCGCAGTAGTGGGAGACATAGTTGATGCTGCGCGAAACATAAGGCTTAAGGCGAGAGGACGGATACCATGCGTGTGCCGAGTCGGTGTGAAAGTTAAGAGTGTGGATGATGTTGTGAGCCGATTTTGTGTCAGGATGAAGGTTGCTGACAAGCCGGGTGTGCTCGCAAAGATAGCCGGTGTGTTCGGTGCGGAGGGAGTTAGCATCGCATCGGTTGTGCAAAGGGAGAGTGATGGCAAGTCGGCGGAGATAGTGTGGATAACACATTCAACACCATACAGGTCGTTGAGGGAAGCGCTTGATGGGGTATCAAGCCTTGATGTCGTTTACAGTGTCGGAAAGCCGCTTTGGGTGGAAGCTGATTGAACACCAAACTGTGAGGGGAGCGCCTTAAACATGAGGGGCGAAGATGACATGCGCCAAATTATCGCAATTAATGGCGCTTGGAATGGCATCGTGCATCGCTACCGTCAGTTTTTGCCCATCACTGATTCCACTCCGATTGTGACCCTCTGCGAGGGCAACACACCACTAATAAGGGCGCATGCAATTGAGAAATTGCTCGGGCACAGCCTTCAAGTCTATCTGAAGTATGAGGGCACAAATCCAACTGGCTCATTTAAGGATAGAGGTATGACTGTGGCAGTTTCAAAGGCGCTTGAGCGCGGTCACAAGGCTGGAATATGCGCATCAACAGGGAACACATCCGCATCGGCTGCCGCATATTGCGCGAGAGCTAACATAAAGTGCATCATCATCGTCCCTGAGGGGCGTGTTGCGCTCGGAAAACTCTCGCAGGCGCTCGCTCATGGTGCGTTGCTTTGCTCAATCAAGGGTGGATTTGATGAGGCACTCAACATCGTCCGCCAAATATGTGATTCTGAAAATGTAGCCTTGCTGAACTCGCTTAACCCTGAGAGGCTTGAGGGGCAGAAGACCGCCGCATTTGAAATATGCGATGTGCTCTCCGGAGCACCTGACTTTCACATTATGCCTGTAGGGAATGCTGGCAACATAACCTCACACTGGATGGGATATAAGGAGTATTTCAGGCACGGCTTCATTAGCAATCTCCCGATAATGATTGGCGTGCAAGCTGCGGGTGCAGCACCGTTGGTGCTCGGTCACCCGGTTGAGAACCCAGAGACAATTGCAACTGCTATACGCATTGGCAATCCGGCAAGGTGGAAGGAAGCGATTGAGGCAAGGGATGAATCTGGCGGGACAATCGTCGCCGTGACTGATGATGAGATAATAGCCGCATATCAGCTGCTCGCTCAAAAGGAGGGTTTATTCGTTGAGCCAGCAGGGGCTGCAAGCATTGCCGGGTTGCTCAGGCTATACACAGAGGGCTATTTTGAACAGGCGCTTTCAAAGCGCTCATCGCGCAATGGTGACGGAAAGCCGGTTGCCGTTTGTGTCCTAACCGGGCATGGTCTGAAAGACCCTCAAGTAGCCATGCGTCTGGCAAGGCTTCCAGAGTCGCTACCACCCGATAGGGACGCCGTTATGAGTTTCATCAAATTAAATCTGCGTGAGCAAATTTCTTGAAACGGTGCTCAAATAGAGGGTTGTTTTGCGGGCTGCAAGATGCGCCAAAAGAAGGCAGGGTGGATTATCGCCTGCTTTCCGACTCGCTCACAATCTCACTATGGCGAGCTTTCGTGACAGGAGGGATGTGAGTATGGGCACTCCAATCGTGATGACCAACTTGAGTTCGGTGCCGTTGCTTAAGCGCGGGAAGGTGCGAGATATCTACAGGGTTGACGGTGCCCTGCTGCTTGTCGCCACTGACAGGATATCGGCATTTGATGTTGTCCTGCCAACCCCGATACCAGACAAAGGTCTCATCCTGACACAGCTGTCGGTGTTTTGGTTTGAGCGCACAAAGCACATCGTCCCAAACCACCTCATCACTGCACGTGCTGATGAGTTTCCGAGTGAACTTCAAAGTGAGCGTGATGTGCTTGAGGGGCGCTCAATGCTTGTCAAGCTTGCAAACCCGCTCCCAATTGAGTGTGTAGTTCGTGGCTACATAACTGGTTCGGCATGGAAGGAATATGCTGCAACTGGAGAAGTGTGTGGCATAAAGCTTCCCAAAGGGTTAAAGATGTGCGAGAAGCTGCCGGAGCCGATATTTACGCCGGCAACGAAGGCGCTCGTCGGGCACGACGAAAATATCACATTTGATCAAGTTGTGAGCATGGTCGGCACAGAACTCGCAGAGAGAGTCAAGGAGTTGAGCCTGCAAGTTTACGATTTCGCATCAAAGCATGCCGAGGAGCGCGGCATAATCATCGCCGATACCAAGTTTGAGTTTGGGCTGCTTGAAGGCGAATTGATATTGATTGACGAGCTTCTCACGCCGGATTCCTCCCGCTTTTGGGATATGGAGACATACGAACCGGGAAAGCCGCAGGAAAGCTTTGACAAGCAATTCGTTCGTGACTACCTTGAGAGCATCAATTGGGACAAGCAGCCACCGGCACCTGAGCTGCCCGAAGATGTTGTTGAGAGGACGAGACAACGCTATTGGGAAGCCTACAGAAGACTGTGTGGCGATTGAGCGAGCTTATGACACTTAAATAGTGGTCGGCGAGGAGCTTGTTGCTGCACCGTTGTCAACACGGTGATGGCTCATGGACAGATGGGTTTTGTTGCTCCTTGATGGAGCTGCTGATGAGCCGTGTGAGGCGCTCCTGAACAGGACGCCACTTGAGGCTGCCTCATTGCCGACACTTGATGCAATGGCGATGCGCTCAACTGTGGGTGTTGCTCCAACGATACCGAATGGAGCGCCAGTGCAACCAGAAGGTGCTCTTTTAATGGTGCTCGGCTATGAGCCCTTTGCAGCATACATTCGCCGTGGCGCATGGCTTGCAAGCGCGCTTGGTGTCACATTTGATGTGCGCAATATAGCTATCTGTGTGAGTTTCATGAGCACCGATGGCGAAACTGTGCATAGGCTTACAGCCGATGAGCTTAGCGATGATGAAGTTGAGGAAGTGCTTGAAGTTGTGTCAGAGAGGCTGCAGCCACGCCAGTTTGAAATTTACCGTGCTGGGAAGTTGCGTCACTTGCTTATCTGGCATAATGGCAGCTCATCTATTTACTGTATGTCGCCAGAGGAGGCGGATGGGCAAGCGCTCGCCGATGTCTTGCCGGTTGGTGAAAAGGAAGCGCAGCTTCAGTCATTCATCCTTGACACCTTTGAATTGCTTGACGCACTTGAGTTAAATGAGCGAAGACGAGATGAGGGTAAGAAGCCGATCAACCTGCTTTTGCCGCATGAGCCATCGCCACCGATCACATTGCCATCGGTGCAAATAGCGCTTGAAATGCTCTTCGTTGATGTTGTGACGACGCACTTGCCCACAATCGGTGTCAGTAAGGCGATGGGGGCGTTCATTCATTCACCCGCATGGCATGCGCCCATAAACTGGGCTGACAGGTTGGGCGAACGCTATGAAAGGTTTGCGAACTTTATCTTGTCGCTGCTCACTCAGACGGATGTCCTGGTCGCGCACATCCGTGAGCCTGATCTTGCCGGGCATGCCAAAGACCCAGAGCTTAAAGTTCATGTCCTTCAAACGCTTGATGAGCATTTAATTCGCCCATTGTGGCTTGAGTTGGGAAGACTCGGCGATATCTGCTTTCTAATCGTTTGCACGCATAAGACAGTGTGCAATACTGGAAGACACGCAAGTGGCTTAATGCCGTTCATGTTCTATCCACCAATGGGTAGACCCAACCCAGCCGATGCATTTTACGAGTTGTGCGCCGCTGAAGATGGCATGAAGCTTGATGAGGTAACAGAGCTATCACAGCTTGTATTGCCGCTTCGTGGGACAATCAAAGTGACAGCGCTGCGGTGAGAATTGATGCAAATGTTTCAGAGACATAACTCCACAGCTGTGTGGCTGCCCATTGTAAGCGTCATTCTCTGCATGGGCTCTCCCCTATACACCTTGAAATCTGTGAAAAGCCAAAGTGAAAGCGCATCACAAGGTTTAAAATCCCGAAAGGCGTTTGTTGCCCAAGCCAACTGTGCCATCGTGCTGATGTATCATCGTGTTAACTATGTCTCACCCAATGCGAGCGCAATTGAAAAGGACTTAACCGTCTCCCCGAAGGAATTTGAGCGTCAGGTGCGCTACCTTATCCAAGGCGGCTTTAAAATCGTCAGGCTGAGCGAAATTGAGGATGCCGTCATCAAGGGGCTTCCTTTCACAAAGCCCATAGTCGCAATAACGTTTGATGATGGATACATTGACAACTACGAGAAAGCTTTCCCTATACTCAGGCGCTATAGCGCGCCGGCAACGATTTTCCTTGTGACGGACACAGTCGGCACCAGAGGGCATTTGAGTTGGGAGCAGATAAAAGAGATGAAGCGCTTCGGGATTGACTTTGGCTCTCACAGTGTTCGCCACCTTGACCTAACGAGGTTGAAGTTGCCACAGCTTGATTTTGAGCTGCGCTATTCAAAGGCTCGCATTGAGCAACAGATAGGGGACAAGGTGACTGCTTTCGCCTATCCCGCTGGAGAATACAACTCGTTTGTCATTGGGCGGGTTAAAGCCGCCGGATACAAAACTGCATGGCGCAAGTCTGGCGGCGCTGTAACGCCATCAGATAACCCATTTGCGCTACCGAGGCTGCGTGTCAGCGGGAATGACACATTGAAGTCATTTGAATGGAAGCTTTCAAATGCCATTTCACGGGCAGGGCAGAAACCAGCCAAATGGCGAACATCTAACCCGTCAAAGGACAAGCAGGGTTGGGTATATCGTTTGGCTATCTTATGCGCTATCGCTGGCAAGTGTGGCTGTGTATTTAGCTTTGGCTGCGAGTGTGGGCAAACTCGGCAACGAATTTTTCGGCCGCTGCAAAGCACGCTCTTTGGCTGTCTGGCTTTACTTGCGTTGTTCACGCCATCGGAGAGGGGTGACAAGCAATGAAGCGGTGCAGTTCAATTGCAGCAGCTGCAGTTGCTTTGATTATCGCTGTGAGCATGTTCGCCAACGGCTATGCAGCGATAGTTGAGCGGGTTTTTATTGACGGGTTTGATTACGAAGGGGATGAGCAGGCTCAAGCAGCATGGCAACCAATGGAGGGTGCAAGCCCAGTCAAGCTCTCCGATAACGGTGTCGTTGGTAAGGCGCTCATACTGCCGTGCGATTTCACTCAGCCGGTTGAAAGGCGTTATTGGGACAAGGTTGTGAAGCTCGACCTCTCACGGTGTGACACATTTTCAATCATTGTGAATCCTCAACAGCCGGATGCCATCAGGCAATTTACGATTTACTTCCGAAGCGGTGACGGTTGGTATGCTGGCTGGTTCAGGCTCACCAAGCCCGGGTGGCAAAAAGTGACTTTAAGCAAAGCTGACTTCGCTGTTGAGGGCAAGCCGACCGGTTGGCACGCCATTGATTGCATTCGCCTGTCGGTGTGGCGTGGCGAGCGCCAAGAGAGGACATTCGCAGCGGTTGATGAGCTTACTGGCATCGTGCACTCAATTGCAGTTGTGAGGGGTAACTTGACCCTTCTCTCTGGCTCCGGCGAGTGGCAGGCGGTGCAAAGGTGTGTTGATTTGATGCTGCGTTTGCTCAGGATGTTCGGGGTTGATGTGGGTGTGCTCAATGATACGGATGTTGAGCTTGGAGCGCTCCACGGAAGGGCTGTGGCAATATTCCCATACAATCCACACATGTCTGATGCTGAAGTTGAGCGCACAATTGAGTTCATAAACTCCGGCGGCAAGGTCATAATCTTCTACTCAATTCAAAGGCAGCTGGCTGAGGCGCTCGGAATTGAGCTTGTAAGATATATGCGTCAGGAGAGGCAAGGTCAATTTGCATATGTGCGCTTTAATGTGAAGGTGTTAACTGGTCTGCCGGACGAAATCGCGCAAGGCTCATGGAACATCAATGTGGTCAAGCCGATAAGGAATGATGCGAGGGTCGTCGGCGAGTGGTATGACTCCGAGGGCAATCCAACTGGCTTGCCAGCATTGGTTGTAAGTGCGAATGGCGCTTACATGGCACACATACTCCTTCCGCAGGATGAGGCAAAGAAAGCCATGATGCTGGTTGCATTGCTCGGCTCATTCGTGAAAGATGTATGGCACGTTGCTGCATCAAATGCGTTCAACAACATAGGGAGGTTTGCTGGCTTTGCAAGTTATGATGAATGTGTTGGTTGGCTCAGGGAAAATGCGAAGGGCAAGCTGGCTGAGGGCGACATCTTGCAGCTGATCGCGAAGGCGGAGACAATGCGAGGTGATTGTGAGATAGCGCTTAAGGGTGGGGAGTTTGTTCGTGCGCTGCGCCTTGCTATTGACTCAAACGATTTGCTCACCAAAGCGTGGTTTCATGCGCAGCCGTCAATGGCTGGCGAGTTTCGTGCGCTTTGGTGTCACTCGGCATTTGGCATTCCCGGGTGGACTTGGGAGAGGGCAATTGAGTGGCTTTCCCGGCACGGTTTCAATGCCGTCTTCCCGAATATGCTTTGGGGAGGCATAGCCTACTATAGGAGCGATGTCCTGCCGGTCGCAAAAGATGTTGAGGTAGCTGGGGATCAAATTGAGGCATGTGTTGCTGCGGCGAAGAAATTCGGCGTCCAAGTGCATGTATGGAAGGTCAACTGGAATTTGATCACCGCTACAAAGGAGTTTGTTGAGAGGATGAGGGCACTCAAGCGCACCCAGAAGGATTTAAATGGCAACGATGTGGATTGGCTTTGTCCGTCTCACCCGGATAACTTCAAGCTTGAGTTTGAGTCAATGGTTGAGGTTGTGCGCAAATACGATGTTGACGGAATCCACTTTGACTACATACGCTATCCGAATGCCAATTGTTGCTACTGCGAAGGTTGCAGAGAAAGGTTTGAAAGGGAGATGGGCATCACTGTCGGAGACTTCCCAAAGGGTGTCCTTAGCGGTGAGCTTGCCGAGAAATATAAGCAATGGCGGTGCAACCAGATAACTCACCTTGTGGCAGCTGTGAGTGAGGCTGCAAGGAAGCTTAAGCCGAACATAAAAATTTCAGCCGCCGTATTCAGAGACTATCCAAGGTGTCGTGAGACAGTCGGGCAAGATTGGCTGCTATGGGTTGAGCGTGGCTACCTTGATTTCGTATGCCCGATGAATTACATGGCTGACATGGCACTGTTCAAGGAGACAGTTGAAAGGCAACTCAAGTTTGTTTCTGGCAAGGCGCCGCTTTATCCCGGCATCGGGGCATCAGCGCCGGGACTTACACCGGTTGAGGTCGTCCAGCAGATACAGATTGCGAGGGGGCTCGGAGCAAAAGGCTTCATCATCTTTAACTACGATGTGGCTGTGGCTGAAAATGTGCTTCCAGCACTGTCAGTTGGAACAACCGCTGAGAGATAAAGAGAGATACCGTTTCAAGGGATCAAGGCAACATGCCCCCTTGAATCACGAATTGATCACGAAACGACAGAAGCTATTGCCATGCAGCGTTGCCCCTTGTGTGGCGGGATTCAAACGACCTTTGGGGATAAGCCACAACGCTGCACAGGTTGGATGTCACCTTTTCATAAACAAGTCAATTGGGCGATCAGCCATCAACATTGGTGGTAGTCGGCATAATTGTAGTGAATGCTCATTGGTAAAATGCGGGTTTGCTTCAGCCTCGCGTGCGCCTTCAGGTGGTGGAAATGACCATAGTCAACCTACGGTGGGTCGGAAAAAGGGAGCGCAAGTTGCTATTGATTCGGACTGTTGGTGTTGCGGTGGTGCTCACTTTCGTTTGGGTGACTCTTATCTTCTTCTTCTGTCGTAGCGCAAAGCAGGCACTTTGGGATGAAGTGCGAGAGCACCTAATGACAATCGCTTATGCTGCTGCAATGTCAATTGACCCTGAGCTGCACGAGAAAGTTTACCACGGAAGTGAGTCATCAAAGCTATACAAGCAGATGAGAAATAAGTTGACTGAACTTTCAAAGGAACTTCTCCCAGAGGTGCGTGCTAAGGGTTTGGAGTTAGCAATGGAGTCAATTTACACCCTCAAGCCCTCTTCGGGAAACATATGGCACTTTGTATTGGATAGTGGGGTGCCTTACGACATTGATGGCAATGGAAAGATTGACCCACGTGAAGACATTGCACACCTTCGTGAACCATACGATGTTAGCCCATATCCTGAATTGCGCCGTTGTTATATTGAGGGTCGCCCAACTGCTGACAAAGAGTTGACTGTGGACAAATGGGGCGTTTGGCTCTCCGGATATGCACCGCTGAAAGATAGGCAGGGCAAAGTCGCGGCTATAGTCGGCGTTGATATGAATATGAGCACTATATTGGCTAAGGAGGGGAAGCTGCGCAATAGTGCTGCGATTATATTCGCTTGCTTAATGGTGCTCACATTGCTCGGTGCCGTGATGTATCTTCGGATGATGGTAGCGTATGAGCTGGTGCGCTACTCCGAACAGATTCAAAAGCAGCTTGCCGATGTGAGTGCTGACCTGATTTATGGGTTTAAACCCGATACGACAATCATTTATGTCAGCCCAAAGGTGAGGGTCTATGGCTACTCACCCGAGGGCGTGATCGGTAGGAGCGCTCTTGAGTTCATCCCGAAGGAGTATCATGAGCAAGTGCTTGAGCGAATTGAGGAGTTAAGGCGCGGTGAGCCGTATTCATCGCTCATGCATCCGATAATCACCGCCGATGGCGAACTGCGTTATGGCGAGTGCAGGGGATTTGCCATCCGTGACAGCGATGGAAAGTTGAGCGCCATCTATGGAACGTTCAGGGATCTTACTGACCTTGTTCGGCTCACTCAGGAATTGAGGGATATGTTTGATGCTGTTGAAAGAGCAAGGGCTGATTGGGAGGCAGCGTTCAATGCAATAGATGTGGGCATAGCCGTGCTTGACGGTTCGTTCAAAGTTGTTGCCGTAAATAAGGCGCTCTCAGAAATGCTCAAAGTGGAGCCAAGAAAGATTGTTGGAAGAGGTTGCTGGGAGGTCATTCACCCGGAGACTGACAGAGTGAATGGATGCCCATACAGTGAAGCGCTTATGCGCGGCGAGCATGTTAAGTGCGAGGCGTGCATTGATTATGGGCGGACAGTTATCATAACAAGTTATGCGCAAATTGAGGATGGCAATCCGAGGCGCTTCATACATTGCTACACCGATGTGACATCGCAGCGTGCCATGGAGGAGTTGGTTAGGCGCACCGAAAGGTTGGTGAGCCTCGGTCAAATCGCCGCCGGCATAGCGCACGAAGTCAACAACCCGCTCAGCGTCATCCTAAGCACAGCTGAGTTTTTAAGCGAGAATGTTGAAGACGCCCATCATAAGGAAATGCTCGCTCAAATAAGTGATATGGCAAAGCGCATTTCAAGGATCACTCATGGTTTGCTATCTATAGCTCGCCCGAAGCCTGAAGAGCTGCAGCTGATTGATTTGAATAAACTCATAAAGGAAGCCATCGGGATGAGGATGAGCAGTCTTTGCGGGAGTAACATCAAAGTTGTGCTTGAGTTGCATGGGCAGCTGCCCAAGGTTAAAGGTGATGAAGCGCAATTGAAGCAGGTGCTTTTAGCGCTCATCTCAAATGCCGAGGGTAGCATGGCCGAAAGCGGCGGAGGGACATTGACCATCACTTCACAGGCACAGAATGATTATGTGGTCATCCATGTTGATGACACCGGTTCGGGCATATTAGATGAATTCCTACCGCACATATTTGATCCCTTCTTCTCAACCAAGCCAAAGGGCGTCGGGCTTGATTTGGCGGTAGTCCACAGCATTATAACAGCTCACGGCGGTAGAGTGTGGGCGCAGAACCTGCCAAAAGGTGGCGCAAGGTTCACCATTGAGCTGCCTGTAGCGGATAGCACCGATGAGGGATTCAAGGATTGAAGGAACTAAACAAAAGAGCTTCGCAGGTGTCCTTTGAATTCGCTTTTGCTTGGCAAGGAGTCTTGCCCGCACAGGCTGATTAACACCGTCAGCACAGTTTAGGATTTACTCCTCCGTTATAGCGATACCAACTGTAGCTTTGCTGCCCATGAGCGGCAGTCGCAAACCTCGTTCCTTCTTTGGGAGATATGCTCTGCACTCAAATTTTTGTGATAACGATATCAATTGAGTATAGCTGTGTGCTGCCCAAACTTTTGTCTTTATTTGGGTGGACTTCATCCACACCTGCAAAACAAACTTAAGTTTTCAGGCGAGCTATCCTCCGCCTTCACGAAACAAACCTCATTTTTGAGCAGGCTATTGTCCGCCCAAAAGACTAACTGCGCACCCTTTAATGGTTTAAGATATGAGGTGTCCTATAGTTCAATTGGGGCGCGAGATTTGACCGATTCCTCCATTGCGGCTATGACTTTCGTAGCTTGCAAACCGTCAAAGCCGCTCACTATCGGCTGAATGCCTCTTATAAGGCATTCAACGAAATGGTGAATGCTTGCTATGGCGAAGCCAACTGGCTTTCCGTGCAGATTGACATTTGCAATCACATCGGGATAGGATGCACCCAATTGGGTATATTTCTCCACCATGCCATGATGGCTCGTGTCAATGAAGACTGTTCCGCTTGTTCCGACAACCTCACACTTGAAGTCAACCACACTCGGTGACCTCTCAGAGATGACCCAACAGTTTTCAATTGTTGCGACACACCCGTTATCAAACTCAAGCGTGCTCACGAAGAAATCAGGCGTGTCAACCCCGATGCTCTTGAGCAGCATGCTCCTTGTAACTGTATAAACTCGCTTGACTTCGGCACCCGTCAGCCACCTAACAAGGTCAACGACATGGCTTCCCAAAAACCAAGCCACTGTTGACTTCTCAGCCCAGGACAGCATCTTTGTCGGAACAAAGAGCGTGTCATTTAACCTTGTGGCGATGAGCAGCAGTTGACCGAGTTCGCCCGAATCAATGGCTTCCTTGAGGCGCACAAACGCTGGGTTAAACCTGTTGTGGAAGTCAACCATTAGCGTGACTCCATTGCGGTTTGCGGCTTCAATTATAGCCTCGCAGTCCTCAACCGATGTGGCAAGCGGCTTCTCAACAAGGATGTGCTTCTTTGCTTCAGCTGCATCAACGGCTATTTGGCGGTGGGCAAAATCCGGCGTGGCAATTGATACGGCATGGATGCTTTCATGTGCCAAAAGCTCTCTGTAGTCTGTAGTCCAGCCTTTGAAGCCGTATTTCTCACAGGCATTCCTTGCGCGCTGTTCATCAATGTCACAGACCATAACGCATTCCACACTCGCATGGGCTGAATAGGCTAAGGCATGCACTTCGCCAAATGTGCCAACACCTATAACTCCAACTCCAATTTTCTCCATGATAATCTCACCCCACTCCTTCACAGGCTGCTAAGTATGTTTGCCAGAGCATCCGAGAGCGCATATCCCATTACAAATGGGTTAATGTGTTGGCTCCACTCCAAACCGCCGATAGTTATGTCCACATCGTATAAGGAGAGCCTTTCAGAGCGCATTCGCTCAAGCAGCGATGCAATCGGAGCAATATAGTTGCGCTCAATGAGTTCCTCAATTGGCACACCGTCAATTGTGATCCTTCTGCTGCCATGCCGTATTGTGCAGATCAAATCGTAACGAGTCCCAGTCAGCCTGTGGTAAATGACGATGCCAACGCGCATTGTGCGCGCCTCAAGCGAAACAGGCTCAGCTTGTGCCGGTGCGACTTCGCCTTCTGGGCGTTCGGTTTGAGCTACCTCTGGTTCCTTCAAATGCTCTTTTTGCACTTGGGCTTCAACGGGGCTCACTTCGGATATTTGGCTCTCATCAATTGCCGCCGCTCCTTCCTCGCCACCCTCAGGTTGGCGCTGGTGCATATCTTCGTGAGCCTCACCGGTTATTTCCTCGCAAATATCACCTTCGCTCTCGCCTTGCAGCCTGTTTGGCAAATCCATTTTTTCCCATGCACCTCCAAAGGCGGAATTACTGTTCGCCACAACCTATTCTGGTGGCACTTGCATGTGTAATTTTGACCCAATTTCAATTTAAATGCCCACATTGCCAATTGGCTCTCTGGCAGCCAAGCATTAGCCGCTTTATGCTATTAGGTGAAAGTTTTGCGAACGGTTGCTCAATTGATGTCCATTGGATGTGGTTGATATGGATGAAAGCAGCATATGGGTCGTTATCCCGACATATAACGAAGCTGAGAACATAGCCACATTGATTGGGAAGATACACGAGTTTATACCGCAAGCGCATGTTATCGTCGTTGACGATAATTCACCGGACGGCACTGCTGAAGTTGTAAAGTCGCTCAAGGAGAGGGACAAACGCGTGCACCTAATTTTGCGCGCCGGAAAACTTGGGTATGCGTCCGCCATTATCGCCGGGTTGAGATATGCCCTTATGCATGGTGCTGATATAATCGTGCACATGGACGCCGACTTCTCACATGAGCCATCAGTCATCCCGAAACTTATTAAAGTTGTAAGTGAAGGTGCTGATGCGGCGATCGGCTCAAGGTATGTTGAGGGCGGGAGAGTTGAGAATTGGGCGCTGTGGAGGAGGTTGCTCTCAAAGGGTGCAAACTTAGTCGCCAGAACTTTGCTCAGCTTAAATGTCAGAGATTGCACAAGCGGATTTAGGTGCTATTCACGCAGCGGGTTGTTGAGGCTCAAGCCATGGCTCGCAAAAGTTGAGGGATATGGCTTCCTAACAGTTTGCACATATCTTGCGCGTGCCCATTCGCTAAGCATAGTTGAAGTCCCGATAAGATTTGAAGATAGAAGGCATGGCAAATCAAAGCTCTCAAGGAGGGTCATCTTGGAGGCTGCAACTGCTGTGCTCAAATTGGCTTTAAGCAGGTTGGGGTTGAGATGGCTTAGTAGGGATGTCATAAGCTGTGAAGAAGTTGGTGTAAGTGTGTATCCGCCAAAGTAATGATGGACATGTATCGTTTCAACAGCGCACATCCGCCATATACTTCAATCTGATTACATTATAAAGGCTGCTGCAGCGCCACCAGTTTTATGGGAGGGATATAGAATGCGCAGTATCTATCAGCGTATCGCATATCTGCTTGTTAGCGCCATGCTTTGCGCAATGCTGATTGCTGTTTTGGGATGCGCAAAGGAGCGCAAGCCCTCTGAGGTTACCAAGGGTGGTTCAGCCGCAAGGAAACACAAGATAGCTGTTGTGCCGAAGGGAGTAGCATTTGATTTCTGGCTCGCCGTTAAGGCGGGCGCCGAGACGGCTGCAAAGGAGGAAGGTGCTGAGGTTATATGGAGAGGTCCTGCAGATGAGACTCAAGTTGAAGTGCAAAAGTCAATCCTTGAGAACTTCATAACGCAGCGTGTTGATGCAATAGTTATGGCAGCGTGTGATGAGAGGGCACTCGTGCCAACGGTTAAAAAAGCTTTGGATGTTGGCATACCAGTTATAACCATTGACTCGGGTCTTAATCCAGACATCTCGCTATGCTTCATCGCCACCGATAACATCAAGGCTGCAAGGACAGCTGCCGATGTCCTCGCTAAGCTCATCGGGTATGAGGGCAAGGTTGGGTTGATACCGTTCATCAAGGGTGCTGCCACATCCAATCAGCGTGAGCAGGGTTTCAAGGAGGGCTTGAAGAAGTATCCGAAGATAAAACTCGTCAGCGTCCTTTATTCTCAGAGCAACGCCACCATAGGAATGCAGGTGACGGAGAATATGCTCACGGCGCATCCCGACATAAAGGGAATATTTGCTGCAAATGAGCCAGGTGCAATAGGATGCGCAAGGGTGCTTGAGCAGCGTGGGCTTAAGGGCAAAGTTAAGCTTGTGGCATTTGATGCCTCACCGACTGAAATCGAGGCTTTGAAAGCCGGCACGATACAGGCTCTGATAGTCCAGAACCCATTTAAGATGGGCTACCTTGGCGTGAAGGTGGCGATGAAGGCAATAAGGGGAGAAAAGATTGAGACAAAGCGCATTGACACCGGAGCAACAGTTGTGACGATGGATAACTTTAGCAAGCCCGAAATACAAAAGCTTCTCTTCCCATCAAAGAGTTAAGAAACCTTGGTTGGTGAGTTCCTATGAGTTACACGGACGAGCGCAGCGGTGAATATGAGGGTTTCAGCGATGTGAACAACTTCACCGGTGGCGGTGATGGTTCATCTGGCTCTGCAGAGGAAAGCTTTCGCGCAGATGAAGCTAATGGGCAGCAAACGGTAAAGGTTACAGAGGAGCTTGCTGAGGTTCAACAGACAAAGGGTGGAAAACGGCGCAAGCGCCGTCCACCACCTAATCCAATGAAGGAGATGACATTCGTTGAGCACTTGGCTGAGTTGAGGGAGAGGCTGATTCGTTGCTTCATTTATGCAGCGCTCGGAAGCACTATTGGGTGGTGGCAATATGAGCGCATATGGGACATCATCATTTCTCCAATACGCCCGGCAATGGAAAAATATGGAATGCCGCTTGTGTTCACATCCATATTTGAGCCGCTGCTCTTCAAACTCCAACTGTCCATTGTTGCCGGCATTGCAATTATGGCGCCGTTGATATTTTACGAGTTCGGCGCGTTCGTCTGGCCAGCTCTGCTGCCACATGAGAAGCGGTTCGCCGCAATGCTTCTGCCAGCCTCAATACTCTTCTTCATCGGGGGCATGATCACGGCTTATTTCCTCATACCGATTGCAGCTCTGTTCATGCTCCGCTTCCTGCCCAAAGATGCACTGGTGCTCAACTTCGTTAGGCTATATGTTTGGTCGGTGGCAAAGATAGCTCTTGCCATGGGCTTCACATTCCAAATGCCGCTTGTGTTCATGATGCTTGCTAAGATAGGTTTGGTCACATCAAGGGCGTTAATAAGAAAGTGGCGTCACGCCGTCATCGCTATACTTGCGGTGAGCGCTATAATCACCCCAACAATAGATCCGCTCAACATGATGCTCCTTGCTGCGCCAATACTCTTCCTCTACTTGCTCAGCATAATTCTGGTGCTCTGGGTGGAACGGAGATGAAGAGTTCGCTGTGGCAGGAGCTGTTAGCCGAACTATGCAAGCAAAGCTGGTATCGCGGTCAGATACGCCATATTGAATTCCAACCGGCAAAGGATGCGCAGTATGGCGACCCGACCTCAAAGATACACAGAAGGGTAATTGAAGCCCTTACTAAACTCGGCATAAAGGGGCTATACAGGCATCAAGCCAAAGCAATAGATACAATCAACTCGGGAAAACACACAGTCATCGTAACTAGCACTGCATCCGGTAAGACGCTGTGTTACAACATACCGGTGCTGAGCAAGTTGCTTGAGGAGCCGGGGACAACTGCACTTTATATCTTCCCGACGAAGGCGCTCGCTCAAGATCAACTGAGGAAGTTGAGTGAGTTTGGGCTGGGCGGGCTTGTCTCGGCAAGCACTTACGATGGCGATACACCTGATGAGGAGCGAAAGAGGATTCGCCAACTGTGCAACCTCGTATTCACCAATCCCGATATGCTCCACCTTAGCATGCTGCGAAATTACAGGCTTTGGCGCAGGTTCCTTGGGCAGCTCAAATTCGTCGTTCTTGATGAGATGCATATTTACCGTGGCATCTTCGGGATGCATGTCGCTCTGATCATCCGCCGTCTAAGAAGGTTGTGTGACCTGCACGGTTCATCGCCCATTTTCATTGGCGCTTCAGCCACTGTCGGCAATCCGAAGGAGCTTTCAAAAGCACTTTTTGGAGTTGAGTGCGAAGTCGTCTCCGATGACACCGGTCAGTTCTTCGGGAGGACTTTCATCCTTTGGGAGCCGCCAACATTGTCCAATGATGTTAGAGTTGGGGCGATGAGTGAGGCTGTGCGCTTAATTGCCTTCCTTATGAAGCGCGGGATACGGACAATAGCTTTTGCGCAATCAAGAGTCGCTGTTGAACTATTGTTACGCTATGTGAGGGAAGAGTTAGCCAAGCACAATCCGAAGCTGGTTGACAAGGTCATTTCATATCGTGCCGGCTATCTCCCGGAAGAGAGAAGACGCATAGAGCGAGAATTAGCCAATGGCAGCTTGCTCTCAGTCATCGCCACAACGGCGCTTGAACTCGGAATTGACATCGGTCACCTTGACGCAGCCGTAATTGTTGGCTACCCAGGCAGTATAGCGAGCACTATGCAGCAAGTTGGGAGAGCCGGAAGGACGAAAGAGGGGCTTGCCATCCTCATAGCCACAAGCAACCCGCTTGACCAGTATATTGTTAACCATCCCGAATACCTCTTTGGGCAGCCTGTGGAGAAAGCGATCGTGAATGTGAACAACCCATACATACTTGCATCGCATCTTCTTTGTGCCGCATACGAACAGGTGCTCTCCGATGCTGATCTGTGCTACTTTGGAGAGCGTGCTTTGGAGATGCTTGAAGTGCTGTCAGAGGGAGAGATGCTGTTGAAGCTCAGAGGCAAATCCAACATTGGCGGTGTGAGGTTTTTTTATTTCTGGGCTTCTGACAAGTGCCCGCACGAAGAGATAAGCATAAGGTCAATCTCCGGGAACGAATATGAGATACGGGACGCCTCAAGAGGGAATGCCCTCATCGGAACAATTGATGAGGCGAGAGCATTCGCAACCGTTCATGAGGGGGCAATTTACCTTCACGCCGGTGAATCATACCGCGTGGTGCAACTTGATATCAAGCGCCGTGTAGCAATTGTTGAGCCGTTTTATGGTGACGAGTATACAGTTCCGCTCGTGCATGCCGATGTGCAAATAACAAAGCGCATAAAAGGCAAGCATAGCAAGTTCTTCAAAGCATGGTTTGGGGAGGCGAAAATTATCCAACAAGTCGTCGCTTATAAGCGCATGAGGCTAAGAACAAATGAGGTGATTGAGGTCAGGCAGCTTAGCCTGCCAAAGTCAGATTATGAGACGGATGCGCTGTGGATCATTCCCGATGAGTCAGTGCTATCTCACATCAGGCTTTGCGAATTTGACTTGACGGGCTCGCTGCATGCAGCCGAGCATGCTCTCGTGGCTCTTATGCCACTAATTGCAATGTGCGATGAGAAGGACATTGGCGGTGTTTCATACCTGTTGCATCCGCAGACCGGATGCGCTGCAATTTTCATCTACGATGGTTATCCTGGTGGTGCCGGATTCAGCGAAGCCGCATTTGAGGGCATTGACGAACTCATGGTGAAGACAAAAGAGATGATTGAAAGTTGCGCTTGTGCTGGCGGCTGTCCATCTTGCGTTCAGTCACCATCTTGCGGAGATAATAACCATCCGCTGGATAAGCCCGGCGCTGTGATGCTGCTCAGATGGCTGCTCGGAGCAGAAGCTAAGATGCCAGCACCAAAATCAACTTAGCGTGCGTGAGTCAAGGAATTAACGGGGGCGAGTTTGAGTGTGCCGTTCAGTTTACGGTTATCTTTCTTGCGAAGGGAAAGTCAATGCGCATTGCTATAGGAGGGCAGAAGTGAGCGATTTAACCATCAGCTTGATCAACCGGTGCGGTCGAATTTTAAGACCGCTGATTTTGGCGCTTTGCATTGCCACCCGCTTGAGCGAAGTTGAAGCGCATCAAGTTGGCATCCTTCGCGGCGACCAACAGAAGGCACAGCTTGTTGTTGATGGCACACCAACGGCGTTGTTCTTCGCCCGCCAGTTAAGTTCACCTGACGAACTTGAGGCATACAAGGAAGCCGGATTCAACACTGTTTGGGTTGATGTATCTTATGGTCCAAACACGCTGTTGCAGCTCTCGGAAGCTGAGAGGCTGCTTGAGGCTGCCAAAGACGAAGGACTGTTTGCGGTTGTGTGCATTGATGCCAGACCGCCAGCTGGCATTCGCATGTCCGTTTATGACTGGCGATATATCTCATTTGCGCAATCATGGCTGAGACAGGTTGTAAAGCAGCTTGGCAAACACACAAACATAGTCGCATGGGCAACAACCAACTTCCCGGATGAAAGAGCCGCTGAATCTGGCGGATATGATGACGAAGGCTTTAGGGCTTTTCTTGCCCACACATATGGTGACCTAAAGGCGCTCTCCCATGCTTTCGGTGTTCCGATTGCCGATTTGAGGGCGTTGAATCAGAAGCTCGCGATGACGATTGATGACCTTCAATCGCCGACTCAATACGGGCATTCATCGCTTTCGGGAGCTATTTACAGATGGTGCTCGCTAAAGTGGCTGATGTGGTTTTGGGGGAAAGTGATCCGTGATTCCGACGCTCACCGACCAATCCTAACTGGGTTGCTCTCAACTTATCGGGGCATCTCAAGCGTCCCGTCAATCTACGATGGCATCGTTACAGCAACATTCCCTTATGCTTGTGAGCCGGAATTGCAATCGCACAATGTCCACTCAGTTTCAATTGGCAGATGCGGCAATGCTTTCCTTGTCATCCCGGTGATTGCATCACAGCTTGGCGCAAAAACAATCTCGCTTCAGCAGCTCATCCGTTGGATACAGCTTGCGGCATTAAATGGTGCATGTGGGATTGGGTTCAATTCATGGCAGCCATTCAAGTCGGATGAAAGGCTGAGAAAAGTGCTCTCAGAGTTGCTCCGGCAGCTCACCGAAGCCGGCATATGGCATGCCACACCATTTACCCACGCCGCTATCCTCTACATCCCGTTTGCCGAGGGTTTTGTTCAAGATGGCATGCCGCTTTATGGCTATGCCACACCTCATGGCTATGTGAATGCACAGCCACAGCGCCTTATACTCGGTGAGCCAAATGGCTTGCTCAACGCCTTCAAGCTCGGCACACGCTATGGACAGCTTGATTGCCTGAGCATTGAATCGCTTTGGCGCATCAACCCATCGCGCTACAGCCTCATCTTAATGCCGGCGCCGTTGTTTATCTCACCGCATGTGGTTGACCAAACCGGCGTGGTGCACTACAACTTGGGGATGCCAACACCACCTGACCATCTTTCCGAGATGGGCTTGAAAGAGGAGCCGCTCAAGTTGTTCCCGAAATGGCTTACGAACTTTGTTGCAAGTGGCGGTGTGCTCGTCTCTGATATCGGTGCAAGTTTATCCCCTGCCGGTGAGCCGTTCAGGCTTATGCCGCAAGACTTCGCAATGCTGTTTGGTGTGGTCGGTGCAAGGATGCTTATCGTTGAGCCAAATCTGGCGCTCGGTATGAGCATACTGTTTCGCCACCCGCTTTTCCCCTCTCTCCATGAAGGTTACATTCTTGGTGAGGACGAAATGCCTTTCCGGACGATCGCAGCAGTCTTGCGCTTCATGGGCGCTCAGCCGTATGCGCTCATGATGCGCCATGCAAGACGCACAAGAAGGATAACGAGCGAGGCTGTGGCAATGTGCATCAATCGCTTCGGGAGAGGCTTTGCGATTTACGCTCCAACACTGCTTTGGGCGAATTGGAATACGGCGTCAAAAAGCTTTGAGGCATTCCACGGCGATCTGTTGAGCCGTGAGGCAAAAGTTGAATTGCTTTCCTCACCAAGCCTTGTAAACGATGAGTTAAAGGTGGCGCTGTTTGACAGGGGTGTTGCATTGGTGAATCTATCGGGGGAAACGCAGCTTGCTTCCATTAGGGTGGACGCTGCCCTCTTTGGCGCAGGTGCGCTCACAAACGCGTGCACGGAATTCCCAATCGGAGTTCAATCAAGGCATATCGTCATACATAAGTTTGTCCAACCGCTTGAAATGGCTTTCGTAAAGCGATTGCCGATCGCTGTTGATTGCGAGGGCAGATTTGTGGCAGTTATCCAGAGGTATGATTCAAAGCGCATTGAACTCACGCTGTATGGAAGCGATGCAGTTATCAAAGTCAAAAATGGGAGGTTAGCCATAGGCGCAATACAGCCGGCGAAGTTTTCGGTCACCGTATCCTCGGGTGAGTATGAGGTTGCGCCGCACTCAAAACATGCTGTTTCAATCTCGGTTGCATCAACCTCACGATACGATATTCAGGATGAACGTAGTGAAGCCATTGTTCAGGCGGATGTCAACGGAAGGTTGAGGTTAAAAGCCAATGGCACGGTCGTTCGCATTGAGGTGCGCAGGGAAGGATGAAAGACACATCCCCCAAAAGCAATGTTGAAGGTGCAGCGGAGGGAGTTAACCAGTGCTGCGCATTAGGAGTGCAGGCTATGATGAACTGTTGTGTTGGCTTTTAATCGGCATTGGTGTGCTGGTGTCTTTATTTGCTGGGATGAATCGGTGGGCGGTTGAGAGGGAGAACCGCACCGTCGCTATTGTGCTTGACTGCGAAGAATTGCAACGCTTGGCGACGCTTTGCGGGATGCCATTTGGCGACTTGCTGCGCGAGTTTAAGCAAGTTGGAGCCACTGGCGTAGCAGTGACGGAGATGAAACTAAGCGAGTTGCTCTCATCCGGTGAGATTGCCATTCTGCCGAGGGCAATGTGGGATACGGTCATGGGGAACACTGGCGGCTTGAAGGGCAAGCCGCAGGGTGACGCCATTATGCTCTTCTCGGGCGATTATGCCCTTTTGAGGGCTTTGCATTCAGCTTTGAGGGTTAAAACTGGAAGGGATACGCATAGGCTTATGCTCTCCCGCAATGGCGCGGTGCTTTTGACCGATGCAATGTTGCCTAACATTGGCGCTGAGGGGCTCGGAATCAATCCGAGGATTATTGCCGCTATAAAGGCTTCCGGGCTGAGCGTTGTTGCTCGCCTCTCAAATACGCAGCAGCTTACCGATGCTTGGCTCAGCTACATTTTAAAGCAGGTCAAGTCAAACGGAGTGAGTCTTTTGGTTTTTGATGGCGAAGAGGTGCTCGGATATAGGGAGCTAATAAGCGATGTCGCAAAGGCAATGCGCCAAAACGCTCTCCTTATGGCGACGATTGAGTTTGCAAAGCAGCGCGGTGAGCAACGCCTTGCAAGGGAGCTTGATGGGGCGATCGTGCGCCTGCACAGTGTAACGAGGCAGGAGATGGCTTTGCGCTCGCCCGATGAAGTCGTTCAAAGGTTTGTGAGAGCTGTTTCCGAACGCAATGTAAGGGTTTGTTATGTTCGTATACCACCCACAGCCTCAAATGACGCCCTGGAGAGCACCAAAAGGTTGGTCGGAAGATTGAGTGAGGCATTGAAGGATAGAGGCTTCACACTTGGCATGCCAGAGCCGTTTGAACAGCCATTGCCGAAAGAATCTGTTCGCGTTCTGACAACCGCCATCAGTTCCGTAGCAGCCGTTTCCGGTTTCACGCTGCTGCTTGGCATCATTTTGCCGTTGAAGGTTACTGTTAGCCTTGGGCTTCTCATCGGGCTAAGCGTGTTTGCATTGGCGTGTGCCGTTACGCTGCACACCCTATGGATACTGCTTTGCGCCCTCGCCGTTGCGCTCACCTTCCCAATGCTCGCAATGTGTGTAACATTGCAGGGGCGCAGCGAAGAAACTTGTGAAGCTGCTCTTAACAGCTGGAGATGTATATCGTTGGCTACAGTGCAGTTTGCCATATGCTCGGCAGTGACGCTGTGTGGCGGTGCCCTAATCATCAGCCTGCTGTGCGATAGGCGCTTCATGGTCGTCATAGAGCGGTTTCGCGGCGTGAAGCTGTCGCAACTCTTGCCAGTGTTTCTTCTTGCAGCAGTGCTGATTAGCGGATGGTTAAACAAAGGCGGAGATTTGCACAGTCGCCTTGACGCTTCTTTGCGCAGGCTAAAAGGCATGTTTTCGTCACCGGTGCTCTGGTGGCACGCTGCTGTAAGCATTTTCATCTTGGCTGCCGGCGCGTATTGGATCA
This sequence comes from Armatimonadota bacterium, assembly GCA_025062195.1. Taxonomy (GTDB): domain Bacteria; phylum Armatimonadota; class Fervidibacteria; order Fervidibacterales; family Thermosaccharophagaceae; genus Thermosaccharophagus. The sequence continues at coordinate 52,411 of JANXAS010000007.1, read as the reverse complement.
TACGCACGGGCAACATAGTTCCTGAAGCTGCACCGACATGGGAGCTAAAGTTGAGAGAGTTGCTTGAGCGCCTTTTGATTGCACGCCCAAGATTTAAAGAGGCGTTTATAGGTCATCCGATGCTCGTTTTAGGATTTGGATTGAGAGCACTTACAGGAGAACGAGTGAGCACACCGCTATTGCTTGTTGGGTTCATTGGGCAGCTGTCAATGTTGAACACATTCACTCATATCCATACCCCATTGAATATTTCGCTTCTCAGGACAGCGCATGGGCTTTGGATTGGGTGGCTTATCGGAGCTATAGCTCTCGCAATAATTTGCTTTGTCATGCAGAGAGCACAACGGCAATGAGGTAAGAGCAGGCAATGTTCCGGTTCCTTGTGTTCGGTTACTTTGGGCATGGCAACCTCGGCGATGAAATGATGCTGCACGCCTTCCTGTCGGGAATGAAAAAGCGCATAAAGTTTGATGTCACTGTCATAAGCGGTAATGTGGAAGAGACTGCGAGAGTTCATTCGGTCAAGTCCGTGCGCAAGTTAGACATGCCCAAGATAGCGAAACGCATCCTGAAGTCCGATGCCGCAATCGGATGTGGTGGGAGCTTGCTCCAAGATGCTACAAGCTTACGCTCACTCCTTTACTACACATCTTTGATCTTGCTCTCACGGTCCCTCCGCTGTAAGCCGATATTGCTTGCTCAGGGGCTCGGTCCGTTGAGGAGGCGTGCAAGTAAGCGATTGGCTTCCACAGCAATGCGCTCGTGCGAATTGCTCACATTCCGTGATAAGGCGTCACTTGAGCTTGCGGCAAAGCTGGGCGCACCAATGGATAAGGTGCATCTTACAGCCGATTTGGCATTCATGATTGAGCCGCAGTTTGAAGCCAAGCCACCATCTAAGCAAGTGGCGATTGCCGTAGCGATGCGTGATTGGCATGGTGCAAGCGATGTTATGATGCACATAGCTCAAGGCTTGCTCACACTCCCCATAAAGATTGGCTCTGTGCGCTGCATAAGCCTTTCAAGCAATGATAAGCCGTTGAGTGAAAGGCTCTGCGAGCAATTGGGCGCACATGAAGCAACAGCAATCGCGCCAGCTTCAATTTGCGAGCTGTGGAAAGCAATAAACGGAATGCACCTGCTCATTGGTGTTAGGCTGCATTCACTTATAGCGGCATGCATGGTTGGCATACCCGCAATAGCAATCAGCTACGACCCAAAAGTGAAGGCACTCATGGATTCCTTTGCACCTCATCTTTGCATACCGTGGGGTGAGGTTTCGGCAAAGCGCGTCCGTGAGTGTGTGATTGAATGCTTGGATAGATGGAATGAGTTGCACACTTCAGCCCTTCAGTTTGCGCGTGTGGCAAGGGCGCTGTCTGAGCGCAATCTGACGCTGCTCCTTGAAACCCTCCTTTGAGCGTCAATTTGCGCGGTGAGATCCATATGGCTCAATTGGCAGGCGCAATAGCTTTCGTTTTGCCGGTGATTTGCCATCAAGCAAGATGAATGGCGCACAGCGCTCAACTGCCACGCCGAGCGCCTTAATTTGCTCAACCGATGTGAGCTTGCGTTCCCTCCTTGCCTTGATTATGCGTTCTGCAGCGTTTATGCCTATTCCGGGCACGCGCAATAAAAGCTCCCTTGGAGCTTCATTCACCTCAATTGGGAAAGTATCGGTGTGCGCCATTGCCCAAGCCATCTTTGGGTCAACATTAAGCGGCAGGTTGCCGGACTCGTCAAATGGAAGCTCGTCAAGTTTAAACCCGTAAAACCGCAGCAGCCAATCGGCTTGATACAGTCTCATCTGCCTCTGTGGCGATGTGGGAGGGTGATTCTCCATCGGCGTCCCAGCTATTGGTATAAAACCGCTGTAGTATGCGCGGTGCAAACCATGCTGCCTGTATAGTAGCCATACCGTGACCAGTATTTCTCGGTCCGATTCACCAGCAGCACCGACAACAAGCTGCGTCGTATAGCCGGATTTGAGCAGTCCCTCCTTTGCGCACTTGCCTATGATAGTGAGTGTCTTCCATATCTCACCATCAAAATCCTTGCTTGGAGCTATTGCCCTTAGCCTGCTCTCGTTTGGCGCTTCAAGGTTGCATGACAACCTGTCAGCGAGCTTTGCCGCTTGCCTTACGGCATCCTCGCTTGCGCCCGGCATCACTTTAAGGTGCAGGTAACCATCATAGCCGAGTTTCCGCCGAAGGATAACGGCAGCATCTATGAGCATCTCCATTGTGGCATCAGCACTACCATGGACGCCCGAACTCAGGAAGAGACCCCTTACAAGCCCGCGGCGATACATTTCCATGAATGCCATCGCAAGTTCGTATGGTGTAACGCTGATGGTGCGTCTGTCAACGAGACAACTTGTTGAGCAGTAACGACAATCTTTTCGGCAAGCATTCGTTAGCAGCGTCTTCAGCAATGGCACTTCGCTTGTGCCGCTAAATGATGGAGCCTTCGCCACATAAATGGACTTAACAAGGTTGCCGATAAGGCGTTGGCTTGCAGCAACACCCTTTTGCGTAAGCAACTGTGGCGCCTCAGTTGGGTCGGCAACTTCAACGCAAGCCTCCAACGAGAGCAACTTTAGCCTGTCTCGTAAATCCATCATTGTTCACCATTTAGTGCCCCTGAAACTCACCACACTTTCTGTCCTCGCCACTTATGATGGCGCATGCTTATGGCAATTCAAACAGGAGCACTGCTTCGCCTTTCCTACCGGTGATGTCATCGCCAATTGTAATCGTTCCGCTGATGCGTTCGTCAGCGAGTTTTCTCCCGCCATATATAAGTGAGGCATGGCGAATGATAAGGTCATCAACCTGCGACTTACCGATAATCCCCGAAGCAAGGCGCACCTTCACAACCCTCTTTGTGAGCACATCTTTTGGTATGCGCAATGATGCGATGACTCTTTTTGCGCCATCCTTTGGCTGCACCTTAGCCACCTCTAACTCTTCAACGAACACGCTCACCATGCCGTCAACTTCGTCCAGCTCAATATGCAATACCGCATCCTCGGTTGCCGTATACGGTGTCCTTGCATTGTATACGAATATGCGGTATTGGGACAACTCGCTGATCCCCTCTGAACCTGCCGATATGGTCAACATCGCCATACCGTCGCGCTGCCCCTCTGTCTCAATCAAGCCTTCCCAAAGCGATGTGCAAATCTCATCGCGCACCTTGCGCAACTCAGTCCATTTTCCAAAGCCAATTCTCGCACGCACCGATTTGGCGTCGGTGTGTATGCGCAGTGTTTGAACCAACAGCCTTTGGACGCCCGAATATGTCGGTATCATGTTGAAGCCGCCATAAGCAACAGTTACAGGTGGCTCAACTGGAATTGGTGCAAGCCTTCGCCATGCCGGCACGTAGCGGACATCCACTTTGGCATCCTCAACGCATACAATTGAGTAGCCCTGCGGATAGCCATCCGGATTCGGACCGGTCCACCAGCTCCCCGAAAGTGCGCCAGATATAAATTGGCGCCATGAGCCGAAGTCAATTGAGAATACCCTATGCTCATCTCCGGAGTGTATAGAGAGCAATTTGCAATGGCTGAACATGCCGAGAAGCAAAATTGCCTGTTCGGCAGGTATTCGTGTTATTGGCACATGCGCAAACATGATGAGCTTTGTGCCGCCTTTCAGGCAGCGCGCATACTGCCTCAGCCACTCAATTTGTCCCACATCAAGCCCGATAGCCTGTCTCCCGTCATGAATTGGATGCAAATCAAGGGATAAAAAATGTATGCCTGCATGTTCAAACCCATAATAGCGTGGACTAAGCAACATCTCAAACATGCCTTTGCCGTATGCTTCTGAGAATGTGTCAACCGTGCCGTTGCCTTTAAAGTTTACACTCACTAAATCGTGGTTTCCGACGACATGGTATACTGGCAGAATAATGCCCTCACAAGCACCCTTGTAAAGTTCAAACAAATGCCTTGCAGTGCTTTCTGGGACGGCATCGCCAGCTGCCACCAAATCGCCCGTGATGACGATAAATGACGGCTTAACTTGTGCCCCATCAATTTCGGTTAATAGCCTGTGAAGTGACATCGCCGTTGCCGGGCTTGCAATGTGCACATCTGTGATGTGTATGAAGAAGAAGGGCATCTGCTGCTTTTGCTTGACCATCGGGAAGTCAATTTTGGCGGCATCACCCTTTTCATTTGCGCTTAGCCTTTTGAACCAACCTTGGGTTGCTTTCCAGCCGGTTGGCTGTGTGATGTAAATAAAGCGTGTGGATTGGTCGCAAGTGAGCTTGTAATGTCCATGAGCATCCGTCACAGTTACCTTTCGTCCGTCGGTGACTATCACACCAGCTATAGCCGCTTCCCCATCATCATAGGTGCCATTCCCGTTCGCATCTTCAAAGACTCGCCCCGTCACAGATGCACAGGTGGCGAGTGAAGATAAATTATACAGCCAGAGCGCCATGGACAGCACCACAATGTATGGCAGGCGATTTTGAAGACGGCACATAAATTTCACCCCCTACCTTCATCGTGTTTATAGGTCCGCCCTCTATCGCGAGCTTTGTTGGTGGGCGTTTTTCAAATCATGCTACAGGCTATAGCTCATAGCTGATGACAGCTTTTTGAGCGCCATCTTTAGATGGCGGAAAAGTCTTGCCGAATAAGCTCGGCGCTCACCTGACAGATAATCAGTTTCCAGATAATCAGTTTCACTTTTTGCGCTGCCAAGTCAAATTCAATGTTAAGTGCAAGGCTCTGAACTCAAAGTCTGTTTCAGAGGGCGAGGCTACCGCCGAGCCGAAAATGAGTGCAAGGCACAAAATTCGTTTTCGGATGGCGAGGCTACTGCCGAGCCGAAAATTTGTGTGCCGTGTAAGGGCAGGAAAAGGTTGTCTGAAGGAGCGGCAAGCCAGTAGGCTTGCCCTCTGAGGACTTTGTTGTTTAGGTTCTTAGTTAGCCACGAAGCTAAAGCGAAGTGGCGTCAAAAGCTGTTTAAGTTCGTAGTTAGCCACGAAGCTAAAGCGTAGTGGCGTCAAAAAGCCGCTTAGGTTCGTAGTTAGCCACGAAGCTAAAGTGTGGTGGCGTTAACTTGGCGCAAAGTGCGATGGCATAGTTTTACTGTTTTACTTGCGCATTGAAGTTTGCACTCATTTTGACGGCACTCCGCTTTGCTCCGTGCCTTACTACGAACCAATGGGAGGGCGAGGCTACCGCCGAGCCGAAATTGGAAAGGTCGGAAGATGGGCAAATGGCAAATCAGAAGATAGGCAGATAGACAATGAATAATTCACGACGCCCTTTTGCTACAAACTTTTGGTGCTTAGTTATCCATTTACTGGCTTTAGGCAATGGTTGATGACGAAGCAAACGAGCGCCAAATTGATTTGGCGAAAATTTTCACCGTCGCCTAAGGACGGCGCTCAAAGGATTCGTCAGTGACCATGGGCTAAAGCTCATGGCATGGCTGTGAAAGAAACGCTTACCAACAACATTGAAGTAAAGAGCGAAACTGATTATCCGAGGGGCACTAACGCCATTCCCAAAAATTGCCCCATTTTTCCGGAATTTATCCGGCGGGCTGCCGTCCGCTCTTGCAAAACAACATGTGTAACTCCTCTTCAATGTGTATTGTTGCAATGGGCAAATTGTAAGCGGCAGAGTGAGAGCGATGCGTAATGGAACCGAGTTCGCTTGAATGAATGATGACAAAGTTTTTTGGCTGAGTGAGATGTTAGCCCTTCACATGTTCGTTTGCATCATGCAGTTGAGATTCGGCACGCCGCCATGCGCTAAAATGTAAGTTGGCAATTCCCAATTTGTTCATCGGCATTACCTGCATTGCAACCTCTCATACCCGCGTCGGTTACCATCCACATTTCATGCTTAGTGACATAATCTTGAAGCGAGGAGGAGATGATGTTATGGCGCTCAATGATGAGCAAGGCAAGGATGAACTCGCATCGGGTGGGGCTGCGGATGTTAAACAAAACGATGCCGTTTGCGGTGAGGCTAATTTAACTGCGTTTTCCTTTGCTGAGAAAGACGAGGCTGCCAACGCTGTTAAAGTTAACGAACAAGCGCCAATGCCCCGTGAGGGGAAAGTTGAAGCGCAAACGGTTGAAAGCATTCAAGCCGAGGTTGAACAGCTTCGCGAGCGTTTGGAGGAAGTCACACGAGAAGCTGAAGAGTTGCGCAATAGGTGGTTGCGCGCTGTTGCTGAATACCAGAACTTGCGTCGGAGAGTCATGTCGGAGAGAGCTTTCGCTTTCCGTGAGGGTAAGAGACAAGCATTGGTTGAGCTATTGTGTGTGATTGATGACCTTGAGCGCTCAATTGAAGCTGCAAAGGATGCCACCGATTTGGAGGCGATAAAAACTGGCATTGAGCTTGTTCATAGAAGATTCATCAGCGCCCTCAATAAACTTGGTGTGAGGGTTATACCGACTTTGAATGAGCACTTTGAGCCTCAGTATCATGAGGCAGTTGAAAGAGTTGAGACCGATCAATTTGAAGAGGGAACAATACTTGAAGAAGTTCAACGCGGCTATATGATGGATGAAATAGTGCTTCGTCCGGCAAAGGTAAAAGTGGCTGTTGCACCATCTGCAAAGGGTGATAAGCTTAGTGGGCTTGATTCGCCTTCAGGGGATGAGTCAAATTAGCTGCTGTTTTTCCATTCGGGGGTTGACCTAAGATGCCGAGCGATTACAAGGATTATTATGCGATACTTGGAGTGCCACGAAATGCCACTCAGGAGGAGATAAAGCGCGCTTTTAAGCGCTTAGCCAAGGAATGGCATCCGGACTTAAATCCGCACAGGCGCAAGGAAGCGGAAGAGCGGTTTAAGGAGATCGCCGAGGCGTATCATGTTTTGAGCGACCCGGAGAAACGCCGCATGTATGACCTCTATGGGCGCGTTGATGTCCAACCGGCTGTGCCTTCGTGGGGCGACTTCAGCGCATACGATCCGTTCAGCGAATTGTTTGACATCTTTGATTCGTTCTTTGGTGCTGGAACAAGGTCTTCAAGGAGGGAAAGGCGCACCGAGCGCGGTGAGGATGTAACGGTTGAGCTTTTTGTGACGCTTGAGGAAGCGTATCACGGTGCTGTGAAGGATATTCAGGTGCCACTGCTTGTGACCTGCAGCAACTGCAATGGGACTGGCGCAGAGCGCGGCAGCATGCGCCTCTGCACGGAGTGCGGTGGCAGTGGGCGTGTCACATATTCCCAAATGAGCTTTGGGGGCTTTGTTAGGTCGGTGACAAGCATCACATGCCCTGCATGTGGTGGTAGCGGAAAGGTGATTGACGATATTTGTAAGAGTTGTGGCGGCACCGGAAGATCTAAGGAGACACAAACGGTTACGGTTGAGATACCTGCCGGTATTGAAGACGGTATGGAGTTGCGCCTTCCTGGGCAAGGTAATGCCGGTCGGTATGGTGGGCAGCGCGGCGACTTATATATCCAAATACGGATAACGCCACATGAGCGCTTCAGAAGAAGGGGGAAAGACCTTTTCACAGAGGTGACGATAACATTCCCACAGGCTGCTTTGGGCGATATGCTCACCATACCCACTCTTGACGGCAGTGTTGAGCTTGTCATTCCGCCAGGAACACAACCAAATGAAGTGCTGCGCATCCCGCATAAGGGCATGCCGGATTTGAAGGGGAGAAGCAAAGGCGACCTCTATGTCACTGTTAAAGTGGATGTGCCAAAGCAGCTGACACAGCAACAGAGGAAATTGCTCCTTGAGCTTGCTGCAAGTATGAATGTCCGTCCAAAGGGTGCTGAGAAATCCTTCTTTGAGAAGCTGAAGGGAGCATTTGGGCAGCGCAAGTAATCTCACCGTGAGTTGCGCAATAAATGTAAGGGTGACTGCTAACCCCCTTTTGGGGCAGTTTCAACCGCCTTGGAAGCAATGTTGGAGGGCATTGTTCGCCATTGAAAATTGCAAAAATGATGCTGACTGAGCGAACTCTATTCATGTTAGTTGCAGTAGGGTTAATCGGCGCAGCGATATCCCTGTGACGATAGTGGTTTAATATTTTTAACACTCTCCGCAGTTGGATAGGGGGTGGATAAATTTGTCTGCGACAATTGCAAGGGAGATAATTCCAACGAGCATCGTTGATGAGATGCGCACATCTTACATGAGATATGCTATGAGCGTCATAGTGAGCCGCGCTCTCCCCGATGTCCGTGACGGCTTAAAGCCGGTCCAAAGGCGCATCCTATATGCGATGTATGAGCAGCGCATGTTCCCGGACAGACCGAGGGAGAAATGCGCTGCTGTTGTTGGTGAGGTGATGAAGAAGTATCACCCGCATGGTGATGCTCCAATTTACGATGCGCTTGTGCGCATGGCTCAGGACTTTAACACCCGCTATCCGCTAATTGATGGGCATGGAAACTTCGGAAGCATAGATGGTGACCCGCCTGCTGCAATGAGATATACCGAATGCAGGCTCTCTCAAATAGCGATGGAGATGCTCGGGGACATTGAGAAGGACACGGTTGACTTCCGACCAAACTACGATGAGAAGCATCGTGAGCCAGTTGTGTTGCCTTCAAAAGTCCCAAACTTGCTCATAAACGGTGCCACTGGCATTGCCGTTGCCATGGCGACAAATATACCGCCGCATAACCTGAGCGAGGTGGTTGATGCGCTCATACTGCTTATAGACAACCCTAATGCTGGCATTGACGAGATAATGCGCTTCCTTCCCGGTCCGGATTTCCCGACGGGTGGAATCGTGCTCGGAGCAAAAGGGCTAAAGCAAGCATACACGACTGGAAGGGGAACGATAACGATTCAAGGGCGCGCAACGATAGAAATGCTTGAGGGCGGCAGAACTGGGATAGTCATAACTGAGCTGCCATATCAGGTGAGCAAAGAGGCTTTGATAGTTCAAATAGCTAACCTTGTAAGGGAGCGAAAGCTTGAAGGGATTACGGATGTAAACGATGAGACAGACCGCACAGGTATGAGAGTCGTTGTTGAGCTGCGCAGGGATGCAAATGCGAGGGTCATCTTAAACAAACTTTACAAGCACACAAGCTTGAGAACAACATACGGAATTATCATGCTGGCGCTCGTTGACAATCAACCGAAGGTGTTGAGCTTGAAGGAGTTGCTGCTGCGCTTCATTGAGCATAGGAAGCAAGTTGTGCGCAGGCGGACGGAATTTGAACTTAGACAGGCTGAGGAGCGTGCCCACATAGTTGAGGGCTTAAGAGCGGTGGCTCAACGAATTGAGGAAGCAATAAGGTTGATACGAAAGTCGGCGGATAGAAATGAAGCGAGAAGTAAGCTCATGAGCAGGTTCAAGTTGACAGAGCAACAGGCAAATGCCGTTCTTGAGATGCCGCTCGGGAGGTTGACAAGGCTTGACCAACAGGCTTTAAAGGATGAATATCGTGAGCTCATCAAGCAGATTGAATACCTGAGAGGATTGCTACGCCATCCAAGACAGCTTATGGAAGTCATCAAAGGGGAACTCAAGGAACTGAAGGGCAAATATGGCGACCCAAGAAGGACGGTTCTTATCCCAGAGGAACCGGAAGAAGCGTCGCTTGAGGACTTAATTGATTTGCAGGACCTTGTCGTCACGATAACGAGGGATGGCTACATAAAGCGTGTGCCGCTTAGCACATACAGGGTCCAAAAGCGCGGCGGAAGAGGCTTGCTTGCCCTGACAAAGAAGGAAGAGGATATCGTCTCACACATATTCGTTGCGACAACACATCATACAATTCTCTTCTTCACCAACAAGGGCAAGTGCTATCAGCTCAAAGCGTATGAAGTCCCTGTAGCATCAAGGCAGGCTCGTGGAACACCAATAGTCAACCTGATACAGCTTGATGATGGTGAAAGGATTGTGGCTACAGTCCCCATACCAAGGTTTGATATAGGTGGTTATCTGTTCATGTGCACAAAGATGGGCTTGGTTAAAAAGACGCCGCTTGAGCAATTCCAGACAAGGCTGTCAAGGGGCGTTCAGGCGATAAAGCTTGATGAAGGTGATGAACTCTGTTGGGCGCGCTGGACGGATGGCGGACGGGATATCATCCTCGCAACAACCGGCGGAATGGTGATAAGGTTCTCGGAGCAAGAAGTTCGCCCAATGGGTAGACAAGCTGGCGGTATAAGAGGCATCAAATTGCGCCATGATGATACGGTCGCTGCGATGGATGTTGTTGAATCTGATACAACAGAGATGTTGCTTGTCACCGAGATGGGCTTTGGGAAGCGCACAAGGCTTGATCAGCTCAAACGCATAGGGAGGGGTGGAAAGGGTGTCATCGGGATCAAGGTGAGCGAGCGCAACGGTAAGCTCGTTTCGTTACATACGGTTCGCGAGGATGATGAGGTGCTTCTCATTACGGCGAAGGGCATCCTGATACGACAGCAAGTTAAAGCGATCTCTTTGAGCGGCAGGGCTGCACAGGGCATACGGTTAATGAGGTTGGATCCGGATGATAAAGTTGTTGATGCAGCATTAGTTGTAGGCAGCAATAGCGGGGTAGGTGAAAGCAGCGGTGAGGTTAAAGGGTAGGCGGTTTGAGTTCCTTGAGCACACTGCCGATAGCGGCGTTATTGCATACGGCGATTCGCTTGAGAGCTTACTTGAGAGTGTATCCGTGGGCATGTTTAGCATTATCGCCGATGTTGAAGCTGTAAAACCAAGTCAATCTGTTAGAATTGAAGTTGAAGCCAACGATCACGAAACATTACTTATGGCTTTGTTGCGTGAATTGCTCTTCCAACATGATGCCCATGGGCTTATCTTCAGGGATTTGAAAGTTGAGGAATTGGGCGAGTTTGTGGACGAGCAAGGCGGGAGACATTTCAAGTTGAGGGCTACAGCGTTTGGAGAACCGGTGTCAGAGACGGAAGCGGAATTGCACGGTGACATTAAAGCTGTTACATATCACGGTCTCAAGGTTGAGCAGCATGCTGATGGGTGGAGGGCGCAAGTCATCTTTGATGTGTGAGGGGTGGTTGAAAAATGAAGCCGTTAAGAAAGGGCTGGGGGACAGTGTTGTGCATATCCATTGCGACCATGCTCCTTTTCTCCCTATGCGGATGTAAGGGCAAAAGGCGCAGCCCATTAACGCTACTCACCGGCACCGGTAAAATTTGCGGTGCCGTCCTTGATGAGGATGGAGTGCCACTCCCAAAGGCTATCGTCTATGTTGAGGGCTTGATGAGTGCGACATTCACAGATGAGCAGGGGCAATATACCATCTCGGGTTTGCCAAAGGGGACATATGCCGTTGTGGCTGCTTTACCTGGATACCGTAAGGCTGTGCGCACGAATGTTCAAGTGAAAGATGGCAAGGTGACAAGCGGGGTTGACCTTACACTTGTGCGTGACACAAAGTATGAACCTGACATGATACGCTTCGTTGAAGTGTCGCCGCCAGAGGGGACAAGAATTGAGTGCGGCAAGCCAGTGTTCATGAGCGGGAAAATACAATATGTGTTGCGCAATGCCCGCTGGGGCACAATTTATATCTTCATCGTTGATGAAGCTGGCAAACAAATTCTTGATGGCAACCTGAGCAGGATATCAGCAACTGCCGGTGAACGTATCGTCCCATTCGGCAGGCAAATTGTCATACCGCAAAATGTGAGCGGGCGTGTTTGGCTTGTTGCTGCGCTGTTTGCGGGACAAGAAGCGGCAGCATGCGCTGCCGACACTGCCGCATATTCAACTGGTGTGGTTAGAGATGAAATTATCTTTGTCAGTTCGGAGCCGCCATTCGGGACAGAGATTGTGGCTGATTTGACGGTGAAGTTGAAATTCAGGGTGCGCTGTTCGCTTGAGTCCGCTGACAAGGCACTCTTGAAGGTTGAGCTGCTCGGTGGGACGCAGTCAGGAAGATACACAATTCCACTTGCGGAGGCGTGCCTGACGGTCACGAGGTCTGGGATTGAGCCACAGGATTTTGATGTTGAGCTTGAATGCGTTCCGAGGGCACACATGCCGGCTGTGAAGGCAAAAGCCTCGCTTATATCGGCTGATGGCAAAAGCGCGATTGCAGCCGCTTGGTCGCCAAGGTTCATTGTGACAGCGCCAATAAGAGTGGACAGACAGTGATGCCATTTGTTGCGTTTGGCATGTTTGCGCATAGTGGGTAGTGTTTTTATGGACGGCATGATGGGCAACTAAAGTAGTGTGGGTTAATAAGCGCCTTTAAGAGCGTTGGGTGAGTGCCTGTGAGCGAAAGTCAAACTACAGCGCCGGCATTGTTCCTTAAGGTTCGCATAGCCATGTTTATGCTGATGTTTCTCTTGTGTTGGTTTAGCGCCTCTTTGGAAGCGCATGCCGGGGATGGGAATGAGCAAACCGCTACAGCCGATGTTGGCGGCGGACAAACTGAAGACCGGATTTCGGATGGCGAGATAAAGCTCAGCAGGATGAATCAAGTTGACAGCCAACCGAGCAGGATGATTAAAGCGCAGCCGATGCCAAAGGTAGAAGATGAACAGCTTAATTCGTGGCGCATAGCCTTGCCGCCACAACTTGAGGATGCGCCTTCGGAGCCGAAATTAATGATAAAGCCCGAGAGCAAATCACAGCCACAAAGCAGCGGTCGGCGCAAGTTGCAAGTTCGCGGCACAGCTTTACTCTCCTATAACATCCACAATGTGAAGACATTTAGCAGCGCTGGAAGAACTGCATTCGTTCAAGAGAACTATGGCATTGCAAAATCGCTTCACTACTACTCATCGGTCGCTGTTGAAGGACCGATTCTGGGCAAGCTGCGTGTGCGAGCACAATTCAACGCGCCGTCTTATAGTCCGAGGTCAAACACATTCATCCTTGAGTATCCGATGGGCAACTTCCTTTTCAGATACGGTGATATGAGCCTATCAATCGCTGGAAATAGATTTGCCTCTCTTACCCGTTGGATAAGGGGCTTTGAGCTTCGTTATTCGCTTGATGGAAAGGCTGAAAGTGTTTACAGCATCGGGGGAAGCTCAGCCACAGGTAATGAACTTGTCATAGTGACTGCCGAGGGTAAGTCACAGATCAAAAGGGATGCAATTCAAGGGAACAACACTGCTGGACCTTTCTTCTTGAGCAGCAGCCCAATAATTGAAGGCAGTGAGCAAGTGCTCGTTGACATGCGCCAGATGAAGCGCGGCGAGGATTATCAAATTGATTATGACACAGGCATGCTCACATTCTTAGGGGCGACAGTAATACCTCCGACTTCAACCATCATCGTCACATACGAAGCTGCCCATCCGGGCGAGGGCATAGGGCGCTTTTGGGGCGCAAGATTAAACTGGCGTGCCGGCAGTCGCACACGCTTTGGTGTTTCCTTCATGACACAAGGTGCGGTCCAAAGGCATAGCAGCTATGACGGCGTCAGGCGGAGGGAGGAATTTTTGGGTTCAAACACTGTCGGACCATTTCAGCTCAGCCAGCGCCCGATAATTGAGGGAAGCGAACTCGTGAGTGTTAACGGTATCCTTCAGGAGCGCAACCGTGACTATATCATCAACTACATCAGCGGCTTAATAACATTTGTCCGACCAGTCCCAGTTGGCGCTATAATCGCCGTTGAGTATCTGCAGCGTATATCGCACGGTGCAGCCATTGGGCAGCATAGAGTTATTGGGTTGGATGCTGATATATCACTTGGGCGGTTCGGCGAAGTGAGTCTTCAATTAGCGCGCAGCAGCGGACCGGCTCGCAGTGGCACTGCAATTGAAGTCGCTTCAAAGTTCACATTCGGCAGTTTGAAAGCGCAAGTGGAGCAAGGGGGTGGAGCTTCGGGAGCGAATCAGCTGGGTGAGCGTGTTAATCCGATTCCACAACAAGCTGAAGTGAACAGGCGCTCAAGTGAGGTTGAGGTGGATAATTTGAGCGGCGTAAGTGAATGGGATGATTTGGGTGATGCGGATGGCAAGTTGAGGATTGCTGATAACCCTGCAGCGAGTGCAGGTTCAGAACTGGCAAGTGAAGTGCAGCATTATGAAAGGGACGCTATCGGCGATAATCCGTTTGAATCTCATGCAACACTGCGGTCTCGCACAAGGACTACACAGCCACTTAATCCCATTGCTGAGCGCCGACGATGGGGCGCGATGCTGGGCGAGCCTTACGGGGAAACGCGATTCGGCGCGGTTAGGACAGAATTGTCGTTGCGCTTGCTCAAGGTAACGCCCGGATTTGCAAAGATTGAGAACGCCGACTTTTATCAAAACGAATCTGGGTTTGAGGCGAGCCTTATACATCGCTTCACGCCACACATAGTGCTCACATCACATTGGGTGAATGCAAACACCTCATACATCGTTGGCGCATTCGGCGGGATTTCGTCTCCCACGGGCAGTAAGCGGCTATCGGTTGCGCTCTCGTTTGACAAACCGAATTTGCCATCGCTTCGTTTGGCGCATCAGCGCTTCAGCTTTGGCAGCAAAAGCAACAGCAACGAATATGCGAGCACCTCGGCACTTCTCTCATATCGCCACAAGCGATGGAGCATTGATGCAGCTTATGAGAGCAATTTACAATCATACTTAAGCGGCGCTGCTGGCGCACAATCATCAACTTACGGCACCTCTTCAAGCCCCATTTACGGCGCTTCGCAACTGAGCGACGGTAAAATGGCTTTGCAGGGAGGCAGCACAAGCAACGCAAGACGCACGAGAACAACACTTTGCAGGCTCAGCCTGAAGTTTGAGCCATCTGAGAGGCTCTTCCTTAGCGCCGATTGGTCATCAAACAGGTCGGCGAGCGGCTCTCAGTCCAGTAATGCATCCAATCTTTTACTTGGTGCAAGCTTTCAACCATCTCGTTCGCTGCGCCTCTCCCTATCGCATAACATACTCATCGGCTCAAGCAGTGCTGGTATAGGTTCTTTCATTATCGGCGGTGCGTCAGGCGCATACAGCGGTTTGCCATACACCTTCGGGGCATACGACATCGGTGGCGCTCACTATGGGGGCACATTGACGGGTCTTGGTGGGTATGGGACATTCGGTGCGGCGCAGCGCCCAATAACTGGCTTGGGTGGAATTAGCGCCATTGGATATTATGGAGGGATGACGAGTGAGCCATTTAATTATGGCGGTGAATGGCGCACTCGCCAAACCGATGGTGGTTCAGGCTCAACAATTGCATCTGCAAGGAACAAATCCGTTGTAACTGTGGCATCGCTTGATTGGCAGCCGAGCAGCCGATTGAGCCTGCTGTGCCAATGGTCACGCCAATTGGCTCATGGCTCAAGCTTCATAGCCGATTATGGCGGCACGGATTACAGCTTACAATTTGGCTATCAACTCTCGCAGAGGTTAATGCTCACGGGGCAATTTTGTCGTCAGAAGCAATCTTTCCTTCAACCGAGCAGCGATTCGTTTACAACCATCTATGGCGTGGGTATGCAATACGCAGGCAGCAGGCTTAACACATCGCTCTATTGGAATGTGCTAAGCAGTGAGAGCACGCAACAAGTTTCGCCTGAAGAGCCGGGTCAACTTAACAACACATTTGCGAGTATAACGCTTGATGCCACATATAGGCTTAGCAGACGGCTTGAACTTATGGGCACGCTTGTGCACGCTAAAAACAGGGGAATCGGGGGCTATGCGCAGAATTCATTTCGCATTGCCATTGGCTATCGCATATTTGAACAGCTCTGGTTGGATATCAATATGGAACGCATTGACCGAAAGGATTTGCTTAACACCGGCGGTGATTATAAGGCTACCGTCGTTAGCTTCCAACTTCGCGGCACCTTCTAAAGCGAGTGTCATATTAGCTGCCTCGGTTGTTTCGCTGCTCGTTGGGTGCACCGGTGGTAAGCTGCCAAGTCCTCCCGGCACTTCAAATCAAACGCAGGTGACAAACCCAGCAGTATTGGTTACCTCAACGCCTGGCGGAGCGAAGATCTTTCTTGACGGAGTTGACACTGGCGCCTATGCTGCCTCCTCCGGGAGCACACCGACGAGGATAATATTGCCTCAACCCGCTGTTGACGAAAGCGTTCACATGATAACGCTCAGACTTGATGGCTATCATGAGTGGAGCATGTTTGTGATGGCGATGCGCAACTCAACTGTAAGGGTTGATGCGAAGCTTGTGAGCGTCGAGCAGGCGGGCGCCAATGGCGTGTTGCGCGTCACCTCTGAGCCGGAAGGGGCAATGGTATTCATTGATGGTAAGGCAACTGGTATGGTTACACCGGCTGAACTGAGGGGTCTCTCCCCGACAAGACATGCGATCAAACTTGAGTTGAGCGGCATCGGTGAGATGTATGACTTCGTTGACATCAAGCCGGGTGGCATTCATGAACTACATGTAGCTTTTGACGAGCCGGGCAATGGTTCAATAGCAGGCGTTGTCTATAACACAAATGGTGATACGCTGCTTGATGCCGAGGTTCAGCTCATCCAAGGCGAGCAAGTTGTGGCGAGCACAAGGACGACCCTCTTCGGCACATTCGTCTTCCGAAACTGTCGTCCGGGAAAATATAAGCTGCGCGCAATAGCTAAGGTTGCTGGCGTGACATTGCTCGGCGAACGAGACAATGTCACTGTTGTAGGTGGAAGAAGAACATTCAACGCTGATGTTACGGTCTTCACGGAGGGTGTCACTGGCAGCGTTTACGGTGTTGTTAAGAATAGAAATGGGCAGCCGGTCAAAAGCGCTTATGTGTATGCGCTCATCGGTATGCTTTCAGCTGCATCGTGTGTGACTGATGAACTTGGGCGCTACCGAATAAGCGGCATACCTGCTGGCTCAATAATTGTTGAGGTTGTGGCAAGCGGCTATTTGCAAGCTCGCCGCAATGTCCAAGTTGAGAGCGGTAAAGGCGTAGAGTTGAACTTCACCCTTACAGAAATTTCATCGGAGCTTTCTCCGTTGCCAAACCCGACGGAATTAAACGGGACGATGTTCACATACCCTGCGAGTGTGAGCAGAGTTATCAACAACGCCAGCTTATGCGCTTTCAAGTCATTTCTTCGCCGCCACCTAAGGCTTGACTTGATCAAAGTGCTTGAGGCAGCACATAGGCTATCTTACAGCAAGCGTCTGCCACCAAAGGGCTACTTCATTGAGGCAGGTTTGTGGTGGATGCCGACCAGTAGAGAGGATATAGCAGGCTATGCCATTTATCGTAGCTATGCTCATGTTGGTGGCTTCAAGCGCGTCGCGACAATAGAGGGAACATCATTGCCGCTGTTTGTTGATATCTCTGATGAGCACACGCCGCTTAAGCCCGTAAGGTATGCATACACATTGCTTTCGGTTCTCGGCAGAGAAAGCAGCTTTAGTAACGAGAAGGAGCTTGTGCCGTTGGGTGAGCTTCGTTTATCATCCCCGCAGAATGATGCCTTGGTTTCAGTCAGCGAGGGCGAGCAGCTGACTTTTGAATGGCAGCCAGTGGACGGTGCTGTTGCATATTGGGTGCAGTTGTTTGCCGACTTCCCAACCGGTGCGGTTGACCCGCAATGGGAAACGACAGCACCACTTAAAGGGACAAGCATCACTTACGATGGTCAACCGCTGCTGCACGGCAAAACATATTACTGGATGGCTATCGCTTCAAACTCTGAAGATCCAAAGGATGCTACTGCATTCAGCTATAGCGAGCTGAGGCGATTTTCTGTTAGATGATGGCGGTGAGCATAGGATGGGCTATTCAAGCTGCCAAGGCGTTGGTAGAGGTGTGAATTGGCATAAGGAAATATGCGTCTCAATTTTCGTGTCAATGCTTTTTGTCGGCAGCTTACACGGTCAAGCAAGCTACGAAGTTGTTGATGGGACACCGTTTGAGACGCGCATACGGGGCATAGCCGGTGCCATATCAGTTGATGCGGCTGGTGTGCGCGCTGCAAGCCAACTTCAATGGCGCACTCAATGGGCAATAAGGGATGCCGAATGGCGCCTGAGGAGGACTCGCCCAAGACTTGTCAACTTCCTTCGTCAGGTTGGCTTTTGGAAAACAGATCGGTTGGGTGTTGACATGCTCGCCGTTGCAGTTGAGCCGAGAAGGAAACGCATACTTCGCTCAGATATGCTTGCTCAGCGGCTTACAACATCAACGATGTTTCGCTCAAGGGTTTATGGTGCTGGCAAGCTTGAGTTTGAATTTGTCGGCTTCCGAAAAGAGGTGGCAGAGGCGCTTCGCAATTGGCTTAATAACGCTATGCCGACTATGATTGATGTCTATGGTCAACCGGTGACATCCCCGCCGGGCTCAATCCGCAAGGTCAGAATAGTTTTGGATACAACACTTGATGCGCTTGACGGCGGCATATACTCACCATCAACGGATGAAATACGCATAGGCGAGTTTGAGGGACGCAAGTTTGACTACTTTAACCTCACTCACCTCATATTTCATGCGTTCAGGGGCGAACTTGTGCTCTCATATCCATCGTGGGAAGAAGGGATGGCAAGGGCTGCAGCAATTATCGCCACAAGAAGACTCATACCCGGGTTTGACCCGAGCGACCCGTATGATGGTGACCCTCTATTTTTGATGCCGCTGTATGATCTGCTCAATCAACCGCCATTGGGCAATTCGGTTTTCATGCCGCCATCTGGCTACCAACCGATGGCGATATGGCGCTATGGGATGAGCGCTGCAGCATGGCTTAAAGTGGCTGCCGAAGCACCTAACCTCTTTAGGCGCTTCAATGAATCCTATTACAGCTTCTATGATGCGAATGCGAGCGTGCCACTGTCGGGTGATGTGCCGGCGCTTAAGCGAATAGTCAGTCAGATAGTTCAACGAGTTGAGGGGCTTGATTTTTATGACTGGTATCGCCGCCAACATGTTTTGGACACAAGTGTAAGGGCTGGCTTTAAACTCTATGTATTCAATGTGCCACTTGAGATTGGCATCATCATCGGCATTAATTACTACCGCACAACGCCAACTGGCGATGAGGTCCCGCAAAATGCTATGGCAAAGCTCATATACAGCAATGATATGAGCGATGACCTGTATGCTGAGGAAGGAAACGAAGTTGAGGTCACATTCGGTGAGGGCTTTATTGCGCCACAGTTCTTTAACATCGGTGGTCCGAACAGAATAAGGGTGGACATATCGCTTGATGGCATACGAAAGACAGTTTACTTCCCGTATGGTGTGCGTGGTCCTGAGAACAAGGAAAATCCTCTCTTTGGAGCGCTAATTGGCGCTGATGAGGGCTCGGTCAGTGTCAGCAGCAACGGTATGCAGGCTAACGCCGGTGTTAAAAGGGGCGTCTTCGCTGTAACGAAGGGCATCAATTTGGATGGATTGCGCAGGTTGACAATTGAACATACGACGACTGGCGGGACGAAAGCAACGGAGTTCAGAAATGTCTGCTTTGGCTTTTATGTGCTCTTGCTTAATGCACCCGGCTCTGCAGTGACTCTCACAAAGACATTTAAGAGTGGTTGGCATTTGATGGGCATCCCTGTCCTGCCGCTAAAATCGGACGAGGCGGAGATTCTCGGCATACCGAGGGAGAAGTTGCTGCTTGCGCATTGGCAACCGAGTTTGATCGGGCTGAGTAAGTATGAAATCTACCCGAGCATCTCAACGCCGATGCATCCCGGTATCGGATACTGGTTGAAGCTGAATGAGGATACGACTATAAGTGTGCAAGGCGCGCCGACGCCGACTGATGAACCATTTGAAATACCTCTCCTTGGCGGCTTCAATCAACTTGCCAACCCGTTCACATTCCCGATCAGGGTAAGCGGTTTCAGAGTCCAGTATGGCGATGGGCAACTGATGGACTTGCAGTCGGCTTCGCAGGCTGGCTTGATTGATCCGACGATTTGGGTTTGGACGCAGGAGAACGGATATCAAGCCGCCGATGTTATTGAGCCGTGGGGCGGCTTTTGGGTGCGCTCGCTTAAGCCAATCGGTGTCTGGCTCATCATACCGCCAATTGGAGCAAGTGTTGGCAAAAGGTAATTCATGTTGAGGCTGCAAATGCAGCATGCGAGGTGAGAATCTGTTGCGCTCCGTGTCTTACAATGCAGCAATCGCTATAATTGGCGTAATCATTGCGGTTGCGCTGGTTGGATGCGGTGGGGGAATTTCACCGGGTGGCGAGCAGGTGGGCGTCCTTGTTTTAGGGCGGGTGGTGGATGCGGATACCAATGAGGGAGTTAATGATGCCGTTGTAATCATCAACGGGTATAGGATGGAGACGGTTAATCGTAACGAAGGCGGTGCAGGGTGGTTTGAGCTAACTGTTGTTATCCCGACCGGTGTGAAGGAGATACCTGTGACCGTTTCAAAACATGGCTATCAAACTTACGCAATGACATGGCGTCCGCCACAGCCAATGGGGACAACATATCAGTTTGAGGATATTGAGCTTTCAAGGCGTCACGGATCGGCGACGATTGGTGGGAAAGTTATTGATGGTGAAACTGGGAAGGGCATTGTCAATGCCATGATAACTGTTATATCAGGCGGGTTGTCCACTTATGGATGGACAGACATCAATGGCGAATTTCTGCTCAGTGGCATTCCTGCAGGTTCAGCCAAAGCGGAGGTCAGGCATCCGAATTTCCTCGTGGGATATGTTGAGGTTGTTGTATTGGTTGATGAGCAGAGAGACATCGGTGAGATCAAGTTGCTTCGTTTGGGTTACCCAATTTCGGTCATTGGAATTGTGCTGAATGCTGAAGACCAATCGCCAATTGAGGGTGCAACTGTGACCATTGCGCAAGGCAGGTTTGAATTATCCGGTGTGCCATCGGGGGAGCAACAAGTCAGGATATCACATCCCGATTATGAGCCGTATGAGGCGAAGATAGTGATACGCGGCGGTGAGCTGACATTTTACCTTGCGCCTAAAGGGACGCTGCCAAGCCTGCCTTATAACATCGGTGGCTTAGTCAGGATTGCAGATGGGCAGTTGGCTAAGGGAGCAGCTGTTGAATTGATTGATGCAAAGTCCAGCTCCATTGTCGCAAGGACTTTTACCAACTCAAATGGACGATACAGCTTCTTTGTGCCAGCTGGAGAATATATCGTCCGTGCTCAATTGAGCGGCTATAAGCCACAAGAGAGACGCATTACACTGCTATATGGTGCAATACTCAGCGATGTAAATTTTGAATTGGAGCCGTTGTGAGAGTGCAAGATGGCGTATCGGTGATGCGTAGCACTCATGTTCATGGAGGCGTCAGCGATGAGAGGTAAAAAATCATCAATGTATGCGAGTGTGCTTGTTCCCTTCTTTGCGTTGTGCTTTTTATTCGTGCCTCTATTTGCGCTATCAGGGTGCGACGGTGGCAATGGTGGCACTCCGCCGGGCATAATTGGCGGACAAAAAACCGCAAAAGTAACCGGGGTTGTGCGCGACCATTTGGGCAAGCCAATCTCGGGCGCAAGGATTGAAGCCTATGATCTCGGGGATAAACTTCTCGCTGCAGTTGTGAGCAATGACAGGGGCGAATTTGAGCTCACCTTACCTGTGGGTGTTGATGTAACTGTGAAAGTCTCAGCAGCCGGTTATAATGAGGCATTCGTTTACTATGGCAAACCAGTTGATGGTTACAATCCCCTTATCACAGTAACGCTCTTAACTGGGACATTAACTCCGCCGCCACCGCCGATATTCCCAGAGTAGTTTGAGGTGAGGCTTGTGCGAAATTTTTTTCAAAGTTCATCGCGCTATGTTGTATAGTGCTCCCCCTTACTATTGCCCTCTTATTCTGCGTGTGGCGATTGTATCCACGCAACGCAAAGCTTGAACAAACGCAACTGCGTAACAAACCGCGCCCTGATATTGCAGTCAAGTTTGAGCGCATACGGGGTTTGAAGATACGAAGCGATGGCGAGACAATTTGGGAGCTGAGTGCCAGTGTCATAAAGGTCAACAGGCAAAGGACGATGACAGAGGTGGATGGGCTAAAGGAAGCTATTTACTATACTTCTGGAAAGCCGCTGCTGCGTGTCACTGCGGAGCACGCGACATGGAACATGGTCACAAATGACATTGAGGTGCGTGGTAATGTGACTGTGCGGACGGAAATGGGTTTGCAGATGAGGATGGAGCGTGTTGTCTGGCGAGACCGTGAGCGTATCCTTGAAATACCGTGCCGTGTTGTCGGTGATTCTGAAAGGCTGCGTTTCGTCACAATGCGTGTGCTCTACATGCCGATGCAACATCATCTGCACCTGTGTGACGGCGTATATGCGAACACAAATGATGCGCAATTTTATTGCCGTCAACTTGATGTGAACATGAAGAGCGGCGAGTATGTGGCGCACCCTCCAGTTAGGCTTGCTGTGCACATTGTGCAACCGTTTGAGAGATTTGAGTTAAAGCCTATGGATGTTGAGGCGCTAACGCATTTGATCGGGATTGGGAAAAACCAGCCGACTAAAACCGCTGTTAAGGATTCCAAGGACAGGGAAAAGAAGGAGCGCAAGATGTTGTTTGAGTCCCCCACGCAACCGCTGAAGCGAGTTGGGAGAAAGATATTTGGCGCTGATGTGACAGTGCGTGAGGAGGGCGAGGACTATGTCATACAAGTGAAGCGCTTCACCTACGATGAGGAGAAGGAATATCTTGTTGCCGATGGATTAGTCCGCTATGAGGATCCTGATATAGTGCTCATAGCGCCGAGGGCAGAGTTGTTCAGGCAGGAACGCAGGGTGCTCCTTCAAGGCAAAGTGCACCTTGAATCAAGGGTGAAAGAGGACACACAGTGCAGCACGCCTTCAAAGAGCACAGAGGAGGTTAAAACACAAACAAGCGAGCAAAACGAGGATAAGTTGCCGCTGCGTGAGCGAATAAGGCGCAAGCCAACCGTGATTGAGTGCGAGAGGGTTGAATACTTTTACCGTGAGCGCCGAGCTGTTGCCACAGGCAACTTACGATTCAAACACGGACAATATGCGGGAAGCGCAGATGTGGTCACTTATTGGCATCGTGAGGATAAGTTGTTGGCGGAGGGAAAGGTCATTGTGAATGACACTGAGGAAGGACATATCTTTGAGTGCACGAAGGTGACGATATTACTTGCAAATGGCGGGCGCAAGGAGGACGAGATAATTGTTGCTCCCGGTGCAAAAGCATTGCTTAGCGTAAGGGAGGAGGAAGAGACGAAAGAGAAGGAGCCAGCAAAGGAGCAGCGGAAGGAACAAAAGCAGCAGGAGAGCGAGCAACCGACGGAGCAAAAACAGCTTTAAGAGCGAGGTAAAAATACCTCTGCCACCTTGACTGTATCTTTGCCTACGCCGCATGATTTAATTCGGAGATGTAATCCGTCCCTTTTCATCCCGCACATTGTGAATGAGCTGCATGCTTGTAGCCCTCACGAGGCAGCTTTAAAGCATCATCGCCTAAGCAGCTGTGCCATCAAAGCCTTTGTCCGAATTGCTGGTCAAGCATACTTGAGTGGCTCAGATTGTAGGGGGGTGCCCATGCGCCCATTTACACCCAGTCAGAGGAAGTGGGTGACTGAGGAATCGCTAATAGAAGTTGCTTTGGAGTGCCATCCTACAGGCTTGCGTATTGTGCGTGGTGTTGCCATTGCGTTTTTTCTTCTGCCAATTAACGCCTATTGGATCGGTGTAACGGAGGGCTTATGGCATGCGCTTCATATGACGACGCTCTCTCTACCAATGAACGCCCTCGTGCTGCTTATCTCCTTAGCATTATTAAACAGGCTCATCAAAATGCTTCATCCAAGATTGGCGCTGAGCCATAGTGAACTATTGCTCATTCACACCGGCTTGACCGTGCAAAGCGTTCTCATCGGTCATGACCAAGTCGTGAGTTTGATGGGTGTCATACCGGCAGCAGCGTGGTTTGAGAACCCGACGAACAGATGGCAGGAACTCTTCTTCCAACATATCCCAAAATGGCTCGCCATAACTGATAAGCGTGTAGCATGGCACTTTTATACTGGTGGTGGTAAGTTTTATGGCTCCGGATATGAAAGCCATTGGTTGATGCCAGCGCTTTCATGGACTGGGCTGATGACATCACTCTTTGTTGCATACACCTCTTCAGCACTACTCCTTTACTGCCGTTGGGCGCATCAGGAGAAACTCGGGTTCCCGATAACTCGTATCCCGATGGAGATAGTGACCGAACGGCTCAGTTGGCGCTCAAGCCTATTTTGGTGGGGCTTTATTGCAGCAGCATTTGTAGACATGATTAACCACCTGCATCACCTTTATCCGAGTGTGCCATTCATAAAGGTGCGCGCAAGGGACAGGGACCTAATGCACTTTGTCACCGAACCACCATGGACTGCTCTGGGCTCAACGCCGTTGGCTCTTTACCCATTCATCATCGGCTACAGCTACCTCATGCCGCTTGATGTGTGTGCATCAGCTTGGCTTTTCTATTTGCTCCGCAAGTTGCAAAGGTTGTTTGGGATGATACTCGGATTAATGCGCCTGCCTCGCTTCCCCTATGAGAATGAGCAGGCTTCCGGGGCTGCGCTTGCCATAGCCATTTTGGCGCTATGGCGCATGAGAGATACAATCATCGGGCTTGTTGTTCCCTCAAGGTCACCAACCAGTCAAGCACAGCACAAGTGCGGCTTTCAGAGATCTTCAAGGATTGCACTCATCTCATTCGCGATAGCGTTGTTAGTTTGCCTGTTCATCTCAATCCGAGCCGGCTTGTCACTCCCGATAGCCATTTCCTTTTGGGTGTTACATTTCCTCATCTCCACCGCTGTGACGAGGTTGCGTGCCGAAGCTGGTCCGCCGTCTCATTCGCTGCTGTTTGCCAACCCGCAGGACTTGATGCTCATATGGCTTGGCAGCCGCTCATTTCGCCCGAGGGAGTTAACAGCACTTGCCCTTTTCTTCTGGTTCAATCGGCTCAACAGGAATCATCCAATGCCAGTCGCAATTGAGGCGATAAGAATGGGCGAAATTATTAAGGTGCCAATCTGGTTCGTATGTGCGCTCATCGTTTTCATGGGGCTCATGACGATGGCGCTTTGTTTTGGACTTTATCCAGTGCTATTTTATTCGCATGGTGCGACAAGGGTCGTTGGCGAAGTTGTGTGGGTTGGTATGGACACATTTAACAGGCTCGCCTCATGGATTGGAACACCCTCACAACCAAATGTGTTCTCAAGGTGTGCTGTGGCATTTGGGCTCACGTTTACACTCATGTTGAACTTCCTGTATCATCGCATGCCATGGTGGGGATTGCATCCACTTGGCTATCTGCTTGGAACAAGCTATGCGATTGACTTTTATTGGCTCTGCTTGCTCATAGGCTCAACTGTAAAGTGGTTGCTATTGAGGTATGCTGGTTCATACTCGGCGCTGGCAGCAACGCCATTTTTCATCGGATTAATACTCGGCGAAGGCATAGTAGCATGCGCATGGAGCGTCTATGGTATCATCATTCAAAAGCCAATGTATGACGCATGGTGGTAGCAAAAGCAAAATTTCGTGTGGGCGGCACACCGACCGGGGGCTTAACGGATAAAGCCCTTCCTACAGGTGTTGACCGATTGCGCAAGGAAGACAGCTTAATACCGTTTTCAAAAACCAAGATGTAATCCGACCCATGCAGCGTTGCAGCATGTCCACAGCCGTCGTTTAAATTTCATCGCCCGCAAGGGCAACGCTGCATTTTGAGAGTTTTGCCATTTCGTGATTCAAAAGTCAGTCATGTTGCTTTAATTTTTTGAAATGGTATAAGCCTTTCCTACCAGCCGTTTATCAATTGCGCACTTTTAATTCCGCCCGGTTAACTTGAGTAGCAACTCTATGGCTCGCTCCCGTATTTTATCAGCACCAGTTCTATCCTTTTCCCTCATCCAATAAATTTCGTTTGCGCCTATCGGCGCAAGCATGCTTTTGAGTCCATCGGTTAGCAGCTTTTCAGCTTCAGCAGCTATTGCAGCCTTTTTGCCGCGCCTAAATTGCGTGGCAGCCTCGCTCAGCATCTTCAATATCTCGTAATCCTGCACCCCATCCCTTATAGCTTCCATGTGCTTTGCTGCCGTCACACTTTTGGGTGCGAGGAAAAGAGGTGTGTAGCAATTGCGTGGGTCAAGGTATGCATTCCAACATGAGTTGCCAGCGTTGTCACCGAACGCCCAAAAGAACATTTCGTCAGCGCCGATTGCAAAGCAATGCCATGCCTGCAGCCGATAATAGGAGTATGGGTCAAGCAGCTTACTTGGACCGCTGCATGAATAAAGGGCAAGCCGTTTGCCTTTATTTCGCCATGCAATGTAAAACGAGTCATGTGCCTTCGGATTGCTCAACCATATTATCCTGTTTGGACAAAGCACATCAACAACTTCGGGGAGGCGTTGATTCATCTTCTCGGGCTCACGCCATGTTGGGTCAACCCAAATGACCACTTCAGGTGCTGCACGCTTGATTGCTTCAGCCCATGCAATCGTCAATTCATCTTGCTCTGGAGTATGTGGTTCATCAACAAGCAAAACACCAAACTGACCCTTTTTTAATCCGCGCTTTTGTGCATGCCCCCACCAGAAACTGATCCATTCTCCCACGCTATTTGCGAATTTATCAGTGCCAACCTTGGCGCCTCCAAAACTGCCCTCAACAGATAGGAACACATAGTACCGGCTTGCTCCTTTCCAACGCTCAAGCCATCGGTCAAAGTTGCTTGTATCAGGCGGCTCTATCATCCTCCCAGCCTCATCAAACTTGCCGGATGGCATTACAAATCGGCTCGCCCAAGGTATATCCACAAAGCGTTCTCTGATGTGCTTGATGAACTCGTCACGGTTTAATGGATTAACCCCGTATCGTTGCTCCACATCGGTGTAATCCCAACCGCCAAGATGGAGCGATTGACGCCTCGGCATGCTTATGGGGAGCACTGAGAGTTGAATCCCAATTTCAATTTGGTCATCGGCATCGGTCACGAGGGCGATGCGCCCTTTTGCTTTGCCAACTTTGGTAGCGAGGAATGTCACCCAAACCTGTCCGATCATCCCGGCTGCCGCAACAAATTCATCACCCTCCGGGAGAGCGGCAGCTATTGGCACGCCCTCCTTTGTGTCAGTCCAAACTGCATGGCGGATTTGTGCTGTGGCTATTGGAAAGCCATCGGCTTTTACGCGCACCTTGATCGGACGCTCATCGGCGTTGACGAGGTTGATTGCGATGTGGCGGACTTCGTCCTGCAACATTGTGAGTCTCGCACTCAAAATGCGCTCCTTGGGCAGCGGTTCGGGTGTCAAGTAGGGCAATGGATCATACGGCGAGTGGGCAACGAAGGCTGTGAAATTTGTGATGCGCAATGCTTGCCAAAGCTGTGCCTGCAATTTGAACAATTCTCTGTGCCACTCATTGAGCGGCAGCGTGGCACTAAAGAGGGATGGCTCGTCAACTTCAAATGAGCGTGGCATTGATGAGGCAAGCTCGTTCAGTCGGCGCATAAGCTTATCCCTTGCATCCAAAGCAACATCAGCATGCTCAATTATTCGGCGAAGTTCTTCCAAGTCAGCTCGCAGACGCCTCAAGGCGCATCTCTCAATCTCTTTCCGTTGGGCGAATTCCTTCAAGTCGCCATGTGGTTTACCTTTAAGCGGTTGTGTGAGCCATACATCATCTCCCTTGTAGACTTCAATCTCGTCGGCGAAGCAAAACGGACCCTGCGGGATAACGATTAAACTTATGAAGCGCCCGCATGCTTTCCATCTGTCAGTCCAAAACCTATGGACTGCGTAACCCTGAGATGGTGGCGGTCCATTTTGCGCATTGCTGGCTTGCACGAGGTCGCCGACTTCAAACCATTGTTTGCCATCAGCACTCACAAGCACCCATATGGCATTAGGAAATTGCACTCCAGCAACACCCGCTGCGGTGTTAAATGAGACGCCGGCAATTGGCATATTGCTTCCAAGGTCAACCGTTATAATGACTGGGCTGACATTTTGCCATCCAACAGTTCCCCTCTGAGTCCAGAAGTAGCCCCGCACATACTGCCCATCAGTTAGCTGTATTCGGTCATCTGGGTCAGTGCAGTGGCGATAGTTTGGCATCGGCTGAAGTTGGTATGGGCGATTCAAAGCGATGTTTGGGCGTTGTGATGAGGTAAGGAGAAGCAAGCACAGCCAAATCATTTCAGTCACCCCGATAGCGCCGCATAGTTTTAGTTTGGCTTATCTCACTCACCAACCCATAGCTATGAGCCATGCATGTGCTATTAGCAGATGTCCAAAAGCATTTGGGTGGACTGGTTCTGGGCAAAATGCATCCGCATGCCTGTAGTGCAGTTGCTCCCTAAAGAGCTCGTGCAACGGCACAAAGACAGCTTTGAACTCTTCTGCCAGTTGGCGCACTGCAGCGCGATAATGGCTCAACATTTGAAGCACCTTTGTCCGCCACGAGTTTGACTCCGTATCGGTACTTATGTAAAACGGTTCCATGAGCACAATCTGTGCGTTCGTTCGCTCCACCGTCAATTCCAGACATTGGCGATAGAGTTCCTCGTATCGTTCTGGCGGGACAGCAGTGTGGTCATTCATCAGCACCCGATGGACATCATTAATCCCGATCAGCACAGAAACCCAATCCGGGTTGACGACGAGCACATCGTCATGCCAGCGGTCTCGCAAGTCCGCAACAGTGTTTCCACTGATGCCCTTGTTGAATATCCGCACATCAAGTGATGGGTATCTTATGGCGATAAGTTCGGCTATGAATTTCACATAGCCGTTTCCAAGAGGCGGCGAAACATCCCTTCTACCACAGTCGGTTATGCTATCGCCGATAAACACAACCACCTGCCCATCGCTCAACCGAAACACTTATCTCACCTCACGGCATACCTCGTTCATTAAGATGGCTCGCATCAAATTTGCGGTTCATGAGTGTAAGTGTGCGTGAGCGATATGTTGGCCTCAAATGCCCTCTTCAAGCGCTCATAGTTGCGCTGCAATTGTTGTTTCTCATGCATTGCTAAGTCTGGGTCTTCAAGCGCTTGATAAATTATTGCGCCTTCGCAGTGTGCCGGTATTGGCAGTTCCATCAAATAGCATATTGTGGGGACGATGTCTGTGAGCCAAACAGTCCGCTCCAGGACAACACCCTTGCGCACACCGTGACCGCACATTATCAACAAACCCTTCATAGAGCCAATGCCAAATTCAGCTGTTGGAAGGTGCGGCCCGTGTTGAGCCATAAACAGCGGGCTGACAGCATAAACGATGTCACCAACGAGTTCGCCGTGCAGTCCGATGAGGCGCGCATCCTCACGCTTTATAGCGAGCACTATTGGCTTCTTACCCGTCTTCGGGTCGGTGTAGTTGTAAAGCGCCTCAATGACTTTATCTCTTACAGCCTCGTATTCATCCGGCTCCACTATGCCATCCGGGTCTCTCCCTCTGAGGTTCACATAGATATAGGCAGCTCTTTGTGGGAAGGCTTTTGTTTCGTTCCAGTCCACTATCCGCCTTTGCCTATCGGCATATTTGAGCAAGCCGGCAGCCTCAAGGACATCTGCGACATCAAATGAATTCGTTGTCGCCTTAGCGCCGTGGTCAGAGACGATTATAATAAGGGCGTCCTCGCCGGCAGCCTCGGATATGCGTCCGATCATCCCATCAATGCTTCTGTAGAAGCCAAGTTCTGCATCCTCGTATTGCTTCCTCACATCTTCATCTTGGCATGTGAGCGGGTCAAGCTTTGTGGCAAATGCGTGATAGGCAAAATCTGGGCAGTGCGCTTGCATGAAGAATAGATCCCAATGCTCCCGTTCAAATAGCTGCGTGGCGGCATCGGCATACCATTTGTGTTGCATATCCACAATCTCAACGAATGTCTTTGGGTCAATCCACTCAAGCATCAGCGCGTTGAAACCGTTGCGCGGCATTGGCAGACCATCCTCGGATTGGATGGCTCGCGCAACGCCCCTTGGGTAATCCCATCCATCCAAGGCGCAAAGGCTCGTAAAGTAAATAGCGAACTCATTCGCATCGCGAGAGAGGCGAGTTAGCTTACACTTGAATACGGCTTCCATTAACCCTTCCTCGGTTTCAAATTCATCCCTTAGCACCTTACTCCATTGCTCAACAGCGAGTGTTTCCATAACGGTGTTTAAGTCTTTTCCTTTTGCGAGCAATGCATGGTCGTATCCATTGCTCCCTTTGCGCAACAACACAAAGTAGCTTTTCGGCTTGACCTTTAACTTCGCAGAGCGATATTTCAATGGCAGCTCAACTTCAAGGTCATCCGGTCGCAACTCAATTCCTTTCCAACCCGATGCCCTCCTTACCACCACCTGTGTTGCCTGTGGCAGCTCATCGGTGCAGAACATCTGCTCATCACACAGTGTCATAGGGACACCCCATGGCGGGACACCGATTTGCCATTCATTCAAGCATAGCCCCATGCCACCAAGCTGAACGCCATCAGTTATCGTTGGCGGCCATGTCGTTGGGTAGTTGAGTATTATGGAGCGCTTGCCTATTCGTTCGGCGGCATTCCAGATGAATTCTGCTTTAACATCCCTTGAATCAAATGCCTGCACGATCTTATCAAGCGGTTCTCCGGGTTTATGGAGGTTGAAGCAAGTTATTCCGTGAGTCCCAACGGTTGCCCCCGTCACTATCGTTGTCCAATTGGGCGGCGTTATAGTTGGGAATGGCACAAGGCAATTTTCGGCATACACACCGTTCTCAATCAACCGCTTGATGGCTGGGAGTTCGCCATCCATAGCAAACCTATAAACTCTCGGTGCTATAGGCGCATCTAAGCCTATGAGAACAAGCTTAGTTGGTCTTCTCATCATCCCTTGCACCCCCGTAGGTTGACTTGCGCAGCATAAAACGCAGCTGCAGCGAATGTGACAACGGATTGTCCATCAGGATCCAAGGATTGCTCATACTTGAGGATGTGTCCTTCAGCATTTCCGAGCACTTTAAGCATCACATAAGTTGCGGGGGTGGCATCAATGTTGGTGAAGTTGCGGTTGCGAGCAATGAATTGAAGCATTCCGTCAGCATCACACTGCTCCACAAAGCTCAGAAACTCAGCATCATACCGGCGAAGCCACTGCAGCGTGTGCGTTGAAATCGCCATTGTATGTCCAAAGCGCACCCCTACATGGCTCAGGTCAACGCTTGAAATTATGCAAATGCGCTCATGCCAACACCCAATCAAATGGCGTAGCGCATTCACAAACTCTTCTATTGGCTCAAGCTTTGCGATGTCACGAACTCCATAGATGAAATGCTCAAAACTGCCGCACAGTATCGGCACGAATGTGAATGGCATAATCCCATCAAAGGTGTGTTGCAGGAATAGCACTTGAAACTCAATTGAGTGTTCAAAGCGATGCACAAGCTCATCGGCAAACGGATCAAAGCCGTGACAAAGCCTTGCGAGCTCCTCAACGAATTCGGCGTTAGCTTTAGCCGTGCCAAATGGTGTCTCAAAGTCCTTGGATGTGATTGTGAATGGTTGCTCCATTTGGCAGTGCGCTATCCCGAGGATAATGAATGTAGTTGGTTGCGTGCGCGCCAATAGGGCACTTGCGAGCTTGTAATATGCCCACGCATAACAAACCCCACCACGGCGTAAGTCTATATGTGGCACCATTATGCCGGCGGGCACTTTCGCATCCTCATCTGGGCATATTACTCCCGGTCCGCTGGGACAACTGTAGAATGAGTCAAGCAATGCTTTAAGTTGGTTTGTATCGCCCGGATAAGAGGTGCCTGAATGCGCAGCTCTCCTTGTTCGCTGCTCTCTGAACCACTGCTTTAGTTCAAGAAGCCTCGCCGCTGAGCGCTCGTTCTCAAGCAGAAAATGCTCATCAAGCTGTGAGACAAACTTTTGTATCTCATCGCTCATTATGAACTTCCCAAGGCATCTCATAAGTTCAACCTGAATTTCACGAATAGAATGCTTACCATCCATTAATCCAATTAGGAGAGCCATATGCTGAGGGAGCAGCAGCATACCTTCCATCAATCCCAACGGGTCTCTTATGGCAATGTATTGCCTGCCTTCAATCGTAACGGGAAAGATATCCACCTTGCGCAGTTTTGGATAATCCACAGCCAATCACTTTGCTATGATGACTTTAATTTGGTAGCCCATCCGTAGGTGAGCGTCATTTCAGAATAAGATTAACTTTTGCCTAACCTTCCTCACCCTCAATTTCAACTTTTCTCAGGCGTTGCGTAGCTTCTTCAAGGCGCTGTATGCGTGCATCAATGATTGAGCGCACTGCAAGCAGTAGCTCCTTTCTCGCATTCACAAGGTGCTCAACCGCCTCTCTGCCAAGCAGACCTGTAGCGCACCTCAATACGAGGTTGCGCACCCCCTCAAGCTTCTCCTCAATTGCTTCCACCTCGGGCTTGCGTGGTCTTGCTGCTTTTCTCTCCCGCTCCGGCATGATTGTCACCTCCATCTTTATGCAGTGATGTGCACCTTTAGGCATACTTTGTCATACGGCGCCGTTTACTTTGAACAGAACATGTCTTGGTAAGGTGAGGAGCCATTGGTTAGTTTGCCACATGGCTGCCTGTGGGCAAAGTTAGTTGGCTCGTTAAGTCATATCACTGTGCGTCCGAGAGGATGGCAGAGATGAAGCGGTCTAAAACATCCATTGGACATCTGCACTGTCTTTCTCTCTACGGTGTGCTCGGCTTTTGCTCAATGGTTGTGCAGGCGACGCTTGTCCGTGAATTTCTGGCGGTCATCTACGGGACAGAACTTTCGCTTGGTATGCTCTTTGCATCGTGGCTGCTTTGGATAGCCATTGGTGCGGAGTTGGGCGCTTATATTGCTCCGAGGGTGAGAAACCCTGTTCTATCGTTTTCGCTTTGGCTGCTCGTTGTGGCTTGTCTTTTGCCGGCTCAAATCGCCTTCATACGCTCAATGCATCTGATTCTGCGCACTCCGCCGGGCGAATTGCCATCACCATTGTCAACCATCCTGTATGTGCTCGTTGCACTATCTCCATTCAGCTTAGCTGTTGGGTTCACATTCCCATTGGGTGTGCGCATATATCGGACGGTGGGGCAAGTAACTGCTCGCCCGGTTGCCTGGATTTATGCAGTTGAGGCGCTTGGGAGCTTGTTTGGTGGGTGTGCTTTCACATTCCTGCTTGTGCGCATTATGCCAGCATGCTTTTTGATGGCACTTGTATCGTGCATGCTCTGCGGTGCCTCGGCAAGCTTGATCTACCGGATCACAAAAGACAGTTCGCTAAAGCTTGCTCTTAGTGCTGCTGCTCTATTACCAGCGATAATTCAGGCATCGTTTGCGATGCGACTTGAGCGCGCTTTGACGGTTCTCCGTTGGAACTCATATGGGACTGGAAATGAACTTGTGCTCAGCATGGACTCCCCATACCAAAACATTGCTATCGGAAAGAGGCTTGACCAATATAGCCTGTTTTGCGATGGGCACTTCGTCACCAGCTTCCCTGACGAGTATACGAATTCCTCGCTGGCGTTGTTACTCGTCTCGCAGGCTGACAAACCGTCAAAAGTGCTTATCGTTGGCGGTGGCATTGAGGGGTTGCTGTCACAACTTCTCGAAATCGGCGTTGAGCAAATTGAATATGTGCAAACTGACCCATGGTTGATTGATGCTCTGATGCCCTTTTTGCCCGAGAGGGACAAAATGGCGCTCAGCAGCAAGATGGTGCTCATATCACATTCTGATGCGAGGCAGTTCATTAGGGAGACCAGGAAGAGTTACGATTTGATTTTTCTTCACATCGGCGATCCATCAACGGCTCAGCTCAATCGCTACTATACCGTTGAGTTCTTCAGGCTTGTTAAGAAGCGGCTGAGCGAAATGGGAGTTTTTGCCCTCCACATAACCGGCTCTGAGTCGTATCTTGGCGAGGCATTAGCGCACTATGTCGGCAGCGTATATCACACACTTAAAGCCTCCTTTAAGCACATCGCTGTATCAGTAGGCGAGACAATGTTCATGTTTGCATCGGATCACAACTTCATCACGGAATCGCCCACAGAACTGATGGAGCGTGCAACGCGCATCGTTAAAGGCATTAGTAAGCGTCCATCATGGATGACTTCTCGCTCCATTTCCGCGGCGACCATGCCACCACAGGTTTTGCTTTCATACTTTCCGCCGTTGCGCTCAGAATGGTTGCACAATGAGATGCAAAAGCTAAGGGAAAAGAGCGGCGCAAAAGGCAGATTGATTAACAGCGACCTTCACCCCGTGAGCTATTTCCATTATCTTCGCTTATGGCTGCACAAGTCTCACCCACAAGCCATGTTGAAAATTGAAGGATGGATTGAAGGGCATATGAAATGGCTGTTGGTAGCTGTTGCAGTTTTGTTTGGCGCAATGCTTCTCGCCGATGCATTCATAGCTCAACTTAGGATTGCATCCGGAAGAAGCTCCATTGGGGCAGCAAAGCGCGCCTCACTTATTGCAGCCTCATTTGCCGGAATGACTGCCATGGGGTTGGAATTAATCTTGCTCGTCGCCTTCCAAAGTCTTCACAGTGCCCTGTATCAAATGGTTGGTGCCCTTGTTGCGGTATTTATGCTCGGATTGGCTCTCGGCAGCATCCTTATCGGCAGGTTGCAAACTCATGTTCATGGGCGGTTGCAAGCTTGCCTTCTGTTGAGTTGCATTTGCACGCTCATAGCGCTGTTTGCAATTTCAATGCCACATTTGCTCTCGCTGATTGCGAATTGGATGACCCAAACATTTTTGCTTTTGTCGTTTCTGTCTCTGCTCACCATCTCAGGTTTCCTTACTGGCGCTGCATTGCCGGCAGCTGTGGGCGTTTACCATGCAGCTATGGATGAGAGTAGCAAACTCAGCCTCACACATGCAGCTGGCAAAGTTAATAGAGCAGACCACTTTGGGGCATCACTTGGAGCGCTATTTGTGCCCGTCCTGTTGTTCCCGCTGCTTGGATTGAGCATGACATGCAATGCTATCGGGGCGCTTAACCTCTTCTCCGGGGTATTAACCCTTTGCTCGTCTGCGCCCTTATTGCTGATCAAACGGCATGCCGCTAAGGGGGGGTTTTAAAGTGAGGTTTTTGGTAGCGTGTGATTCCTTCAAAGGCAGCGCCACATCAAAGCAGGTTGGTGAAGCGTTGAAGGAGGGCATATTGCGTGCGGTGCCTGATGTGGAAGTTGATGTCATACCGGTTGCAGACGGCGGTGAGGGAACTGTGCAAGCGCTTGTGGATGCTACCAAGGGGGAGTTTATCACTGTGCCTGTCACAAATCCGATAGGTGAGAAAGTTGAGGCTACATTTGGGATATTGGGTGATGGGCGGACAGCAGTTATTGAGATGGCTGCGGCGAGTGGGCTGACGCTCATCCCACCAGAGAGGCGAAACCCTTGGATCACGACAACATATGGCACAGGTGAACTAATCAAGGCTGCGCTTGAGCGTGGTTGCCGAAGGATAATTGTCGGCATAGGCGGGAGCGCAACAAATGATGCTGGTGCAGGTATGGCGCAAGCGCTTGGAATAGGCTTGCTTGATGAGAATGGCAACCAGATTGGTTTTGGTGGTGGTGAGCTTTCAAAGTTGCACCGGATTGATATGGCCGGACTTGACCCAAGAGCAAAGGAAGCCGAGTTCATCGTTGCATGTGATGTTGATAACCCGCTGACTGGCGAGCATGGTGCTGCATATGTGTATGCGCCGCAAAAGGGAGCGACTCCGGATATGCTTCCCAAACTTGATGCAAATCTGCGTCACTTCGCCGAAGTGGTGCGGCAGCAGCTCGGTGTAGATGTTGAGCACACACCAGGTGCGGGAGCAGCTGGTGGACTCGGCGCTGGGCTGATGGCATTCCTTGGGGCAAAGTTGCGTTGCGGGACGGAAATTGTTTTTGAGCTTGTCGGGCTTGAAGAGCGTGTGATGGGCGCCGATTTAATCATCACTGGCGAGGGACAAATTGACACGCAGACAGCATTCGGGAAGACGCCGATAGGTGTGGCTAAGCTCGCGAAGAAGTATAACAAGCCAGTTATAGCAGTCGCTGGCACAGTCGGTAAAGGCGCTGAAGTTGTTCATGCGCACGGTATTGATGTTGTGTTCAGCGTCATCAATCGCCCAATGACGCTGAAGGAAGCGATGGATGATGTGCAAAATCTTCTCACAAACTTTGGTGAGCAGCTGGGACGGTTAATACTGACACTTGAAAGCATGTTCAAGGGAAGAGCCTCGTGAGGCGGATGAAAAAGTGATGAGTCTCAAGCAACATCAATTTCAAGCAGCGTCATAATGCAAGTGCAGCACTTGCCGATTTAAGAGCACGCTAATGACAAACGGACTTTCACCACCTCAGGTGGAAGGTTACTCCTATGAGCCCTCTCGGGGTTAGATGGGGTGAGATCAAGATGAGGCTTAGGCATCACTTTGAGGAGTTGCGCAGGAGTGGAGACGGCGGATTGATTGTCTTCATAACTGGTGGTGACCCAACTATTGAGGTGACAATAAAGGTTGTGCTTGAACTTGCGTATGCTGGCGTTGATGCGATTGAAATAGGCATACCGTTTTCGGACCCGCTTGCTGATGGACCGGTCATTCAGGCATCCTCGGAGAGGGCGTTATGCTCCGGCACCACAATTCAAGCCCTTTTATCGGCTGTCAGCGAAATTCGTGAGCACACAGATATACCGCTAATATTTATGAGCTACTTCAACCCGGTGTTGCAATACGGGCTTGAGCGCTTCGCGATGGATTGTCACGATGTCGGAATTGATGGGGTGCTCATAACTGATTTACCTCCAGAGGAAGCTTCCGAGTGGATTGAATCTGCGAGGCGGCATTCAATTGATACCGTATTTCTGCTCGCTCCTACAAGCACTGATGAGAGGGTTAAAATGGTGGCTCAGGTCTCCGATGGATTTATCTACTGTGTCTCACGCACCGGAATAACTGGCGAGCGGGAAAAGCTGCCCGAAGACCTGGGTGAACTCGTTAAGCGCATAAGGCACTTCACCGATAAGCCCATAGCAGTTGGCTTTGGCGTGTCAAGCCCGGAGCATGTGAGGTCTATTTTGACACAGACTGAAGCCGATGCTGTTGTTGTTGGCAGTGCCGTTGTCAGAAGGATGCATGAATGGCTATCATCAAGCAGCGATGCGTATGTATGGTCTTCGTTGCGTCAGTTTGCGTCCTCGTTGAAGGAGGCAACCTTGAGAGTAAAACCGAAAGCCGGGGAAGGGTGAAACGATGAGCCTGACAAAACGATTGGCTGAGGCGATTGATTTATCAATGCTTCATCCAACACTCAGGGAAACCGACATTGAGCGTGGCTGCAGAGATGCCGTTTATTGGGGAGTTGCATCCGTATGCGTATTGCCGTGTTGGGTTAGGTTTGCATCGGAATTGGTAAATGATAGCAGCGTTGCAGTTGGCACTGTAGTTGGCTTCCCACTCGGTGGCAATGAGACATCTGTTAAGGCTTTTGAGGCAAGGAGAGCAATACAGGATGGTGCAACAGAGATTGATATGGTCATGAACATCGGTTTCATGAAGTCGGGCAGATTTGAATCCCTGCTTGATGACATGAAAGCCGTAGTTGATGCAGCACAAGAGGTGTGCGAGAGCCTGCGGGGTAAAAGAGCAATTGTGAAGATAATCCTTGAAACGGGCTATTTGGAAAAGGACGAGATAGTGAGAGCTTGTGAACTTGCTCTTGCCTCTGGTGCCGATTTCGTCAAGACATCCACTGGCTTTGGACCAAAGGGAGCCACAGTTGAAGATGTCAAGTTGATGCGCAGCGCTGTGGGGGACAGGATGAAGATAAAGGCGGCTGGAGGGATAAGGGCGCTACAGCAAGCAATTGAGCTGCTTGATGCTGGAGCTGACAGGCTTGGGACAAGTCACGGCGTTGCAATCCTCCTTGAAGCACAGCGAGAATCATCGTGACAGCAACATTGCGGGCTGTAACTGGTGCTGGTCATTCTCATGCCACTCGTCTCGCCGGAATTGAAAAGTAACTTTCGTTCTCAACTCTGACACCTTCCTCGAAGGATTCGCTGCGGCGATAATGCTCAACACCGTAACATTCCTTGCAGACGAGGTTGTATATCTTGAAAGGCAATCCGAAGATTGGCTTGCCGCAGATCCTGCATTGGTTCCCTACAACCTTGATTTTGCGAATCGCCGCCACCATTCGTCACTCACCTCCCTCTTTGAGAAATATTTGAGTTGCCCCACACCTCGCTGCACTTTCCCGTGGAGTGAAAGCATCTTAGCTCACCTCTTACCAGCAGCAAGGTTCTGCGCATTAATTTGGCAATCATAATTCTACCACAGAGCTTGGTGGATTTAAAATGTGACGGCATTATGCGTTGCGCGGTTTGATACCGTTTCAAAAGTCAATGTGGAGGCACCCCACCAAAAGCATGTTCACGGTCTGCAATTGGGCGATGGCGAAGTGTGGCGAACGGTTTCCTTGACCTTTTTAATATCGCTCCGCTTCTCGCCTTATAAAATCCTCTCTCTTTCAACCATGCCCGTGAAAAGCTTTTATCAAAATGCCTTTGCTACCGCTGTCTTCGCCGCGGGAGGATTAAATTCCCGATGGGCAAGATACCACCCTGATTTCTGAAGCGGTGTTATGTGCCGTGTAGTTTGAATGCCTCGCAATATCGCTTAACTCGTATATTTTGGATTGGCGGAAGCCATCATCAACTTCAGCATTGTGCAAATTGTTCACAACCAATCCTTCAAGTTGGCTGTGAGCGTTACAATGTGTAGCTGATTGCGACCCTTTGCTCTTATCGGGGGAGGTATCTCATGCAGCTTGCGAACCTAATCAGCATTGTGAGCACTGTATGTAGCATACAAGTTGGTGCGTTTATTCTCGCGCTTCACTATGCGGTGGCGAGGCGGACGGCAAACCTCATATTCGGTTTGCTTTGTATAGTGCTTGGCGCAACAGCGTTTTGCTCCTTCATGTCATCTGTTGAAAGCGAACTTTATGATGTTCTGGTTTGGGTGAGGCTTGAGCATGCTTTGCACTTTCTCACTGCCGGCATGTTTGCGCACTTCATCGCGCTTTATCTTGGGCAGTCTCTATCGCCCTCTTTCACGCGGTTGATGTATGCTGTATGCATCGTCTTCTCGGTGCTCACATTTACGCCAGCCTTCCTGAGCCTGCCTGAGAGCGGTCAGCTGCAAGGTTCACCAATATCATTTCGTCTGGGACCTCTGTATGCATCAATGCTTTGGGGATTTATGCTCTGGCTGACACCTGTTTGGTTCTTGCTGCGCAGGTGGCGGACAATCGTAAGCGGCTCAGGTGAGGTAATTGGCTCAACCGGTGAGCTAAATGTGCTATCTGAGACATTGCCTATAGATGCGGAAGCGAAGCTTATGGGCGAACTAAGGTTGATGCTCATCGGCGCAATAGCAGTTGTAGCACTTTGCTGGCTTGACTTTGGCGCAGCTGCTTTGGGCGCAATAAAGCCGCTGCGCCTGCACCCGCTTGGCATACTTTTGCTCTCACTTTTGGGTGCTATCCCTGTTGGGAGAAGAGCCATCTTCTCCGAGTTGCAATCGCGTGAATTGGCAACGCTACTTAGGGCGAGGGAAGCTGCCGCAGATGATGTGGCACATGAGATGAAGACCCCTTTGACCGTGATCAAAGGATATGCGCTTACGCTGCTTCGCATGCCCTCAACGGAGATTGACGAGGGTTTTCTCCGTGAGTCGCTGACAGCCATTGCTGATGAGGCTGAGCGACTCACGAGAATGATAAACAACATGCTTGATATAGCGAGGCTTGAAGCTGGGAAGCCTGTCACATTGCGGCCGCAGAACATCAACTTGAAAATTATGCTCTCGCAACTTCTGGAGAGGATGCAACGCTTAACAGATAAGCACGAATTGAAGTTGCAATGGCTTGCTAACGATGAGGAGTTTGAGATTGATGCCGACAAGGTCTACCAAGTGGTGATGAACCTTTTGGACAATGCCATCAAGTATTCCCCAAACGGCGGTGAGGTGATCGTAAAAGTTGAGGATGCTAATAAGCACCTTCGCATATCCGTAATTGATCAGGGTATCGGAATGAGTCAGGAGCAGTTGGCGCGCCTCTTTCGTCGGTTTGAGCGATTTGTGGAGCCAAAGCGCAGGATAACAGGCACTGGCATTGGGCTTTATCTGATGAGGCAGCTTGTTGAGGCAATGGGTGGCGAAATGGGTGTTCAAAGTGAATTGGGCAAAGGCAGCACATTTTGGTTTACCGTCCCAAAAGAGATACGCACATGATGCGGTGTATCCACAGCGTCAATTGAGCGTTCAACGCATCGTAGAATGCCTGCGTTGCCTAAGCA
The DNA here is from genome assembly GCA_025062195.1 of Armatimonadota bacterium. Taxonomy (GTDB): domain Bacteria; phylum Armatimonadota; class Fervidibacteria; order Fervidibacterales; family Thermosaccharophagaceae; genus Thermosaccharophagus. Next base: position 12,147 of record JANXAS010000007.1, on the reverse strand, counting down.
GCATTGTGAGCGTTCCTATAAGCCATCCGGAGGCGAACGCAATGATCAAAGCGACGCATAGAGGTGTTTCCACAGGTTGCGTAAATGGTAATAGTGTCACATCCACGGATTGCCAATTCGCTACGATGAAGCTAAGGACTATAACGCAACACAAAACGAGCAGCGCTATCAATGCCCACCGCTTCACATCCTGCACTGTGATGCCTTTTGCAGAGGGCTGTTTAGCGAGCTCTTCATGCTCCCTTTGTTGTGCCATCTCACCTCACCTCACATGAGCCGCGTTGCAGCACCGCCCGCAAGAGCAGGCTGACCATCAACCATCACATTATGCAAGTTTGAGGGGAAAAATTGCAAGCTTGATGTTGCCCACAACAACAAAAGCATCCGTTGGTGCAAACATCGTAAGTAGTGCAGAAGCAAGAGAGACCACAGTTCGCCCGATATTTCTTCGGACGAATTTCGTGCCCTACTGCCATCCTCGGCTCGCTGCATCATTTCGGGAGAAATGCGGCACGAACATATCTTGCTCATGTAAACTCCCCAAAAGATGCTTTTGATATGATGCTTTCCTGTCGCCGCTTGCACCCCGAGATGGCGATGCTCTTTCTTTGCTCAAAACTTTTGTTGGCTCACAGTAAGTCATGAAGCTAAGTGCCGTCCTAAAATGTCACAAAGACACCGCTGCGCTGATGCTTGCAGCCGACTACAAACCCAGTCAAATAAAGTTCATAGTGAAGAACGGATGACAAAAACTGCCACCTTACGGTTGGCTCCATTCAGAGACAGCCGGTTAGAACCATAAGGGCTATCGCAATGTGGTTTAACACCCCCGGAGATAAACTGTGAGACTCTTAAGTTGGACGCCGTCTTGGTTTAAGACATTGTGGAACGCGACTTTAAGGCATCACTTACAAGAGGATTGCTGCCCAAACGCCATTTGTGGGCAAGTTTGCAGCTTGCAATCAAAGCTTTATCTTTGGCAACAGCGTTGCATTAGTGTCTTTGAATTAAATGATTGAAGTGTTAAAGCCTGCTGTGGAGGGATAAGCAATCAACTTGTGCAGAACTGTTGAGCGTCTGGGAGGAAGTGGCAATGGTCAGCATGAGGACGACTTGCGGCTTTTGCGGCTGTGGTTGTGGCTTGTATACAGTGAGCGATGACAACGGTGTCATCGGCGTGATACCAAGCGATGCAGACCCGGTTAATGAAGGCAGACTGTGCATTCGCGGTTGGCATGTGTATCAACCGTTGAGGAACATGGATAGAATTTTTCGCCCTGTCGCTGTGCTCAACGGTTCAAAGCGCGATGTGGATTATACCGATGCGCTCTCGCGAGTTGCCGAGGGGCTAAAAAAATTCCCGCCGAATCAAATTGGTATTATCGGTTCGGCAACGAGCACAAATGAGGATGCCTATTTGATTGCGAAGTTCGGCAGGGCAGTAATTGGCACAAACCATATTGACTTTCCGGGACGATCACGGCTCATGCCAACACTAATGATGCTCCGCTTGCTCGGAGAGGGTGTATCAATGCCGTGCACATTTGCGGACTTGATGGATGCCGACTTGCTCCTTTGCATCGGCATCGGCGATCCAAATCGTTATCCGCAAGCCTCGGCTCGCATCTTCAAAGCCGTTGTTGAGGGGGGGCATCTTCTGCTTATTGACACATGGCATTCTGATTTCGCTCCGTATGCATCACTTCATATCTCTCCAAAGCCATTCTCGGGCGCTCTCCTCTTAAGGGCGCTGGCGGGCATCTTGGATAGCACCATAAAAGTGCCGTTCGCTGATGAGCAGATAAGTTCCATAACTGGGGTAAGCTCCGAACAGTTGAGAGCAGCAGCAGACTTGCTCTTGAGCAGCAAGAGACTGGCTGCAGTTTATGACACGGCATCGTTAATGCATATGTGCTCGCCACAATGCGTTTATGAGTTGGCGAGGCTGATCAAGGTTCTCAGGGAGAGGGGTGTTGAGTGGTGCGGCATTTTGCCCATGGTTGAGCGGTGCAACTCAAACGGTGCGCTGCGCATGGGTGTAGCTCCAATGCTTCTTCCCGGCTTGAAGAGTGTAACAGATAACGAGACGGCGCAAAAAGCATGCTCACTATGGGGCATTGATAGTCTGCCACAGGATGTGGGCATGGGCGTTGCTCAAATGCTATCAGCTATAGAGAATGGCGAATTGAAGGCGCTCATCATCGTCGGTGATGATCTGCTAACCGATGTCCCGGATGAGCAAAGGTTGAAAAAGGTGTTAAGCAAGGTTGAGCTGCTAATTGCTATCTCAGCATACCGCTCACTGCTGACGGAAGCTGCCCACTTCGTATTCCCGAGAGCAATCTGGGGCGAGGCAATGGGAACATTCGTGAACATGGAAGGGAGAATGCGTTGTCTTGAAAAGGTTGCTGAGCGGCTCGGTGAAGCAAGGCAGGAGTGGCAGGTGCTTTGCGACATCGCAACAGCAATGGGTATCAAGCTGAGTTATTCGTGCAGCGATGAAGTGCTTGATGAGTTGAAGCGTCTTGTGCCGGAGTATGCCAGCATTGAACCGGACAAGATCAGCAATAGTGCGTGCTTGATCCGGGAGAGGCTATCACACTTGTTTGATGGCGTGATGCATGAGGAAATAGCCGCGCCTGAGCTGCCGCTTGTTTCCGATGAGTTCCCGCTGCTGCTCCTCGTTGAACGGTATTACTTGCCATGGCATGCCGATACACTTGCGCTGCATTCGTCAACTCTATGGCGTGAGTTCAGACTCAGGTTCACCCCGCATGTGTTTGTTAATTCAGTTCAGGGGCATTCTCTTGGGCTGCGCGACGGCATGCCGGCATTGCTCAAGACACCTCAAGGGAGCGCACGCGTGACATCAGTGTTTAACGAAGCCGTCCCAACAGGTATCGCCATACTGCCGGAGATGTTCTTTGCTCAACTGCGGGGAGTTGTGGGGCAGGAAAAGTTTGATGAACTCACTGGCACAATTGTTTACCCAGCAACGGTTGCGGCGATGGAGCGCACAAGATAGTATTTTCAAATCGTTCGCAAGGGGTGAAAAATATGACAAACGGATCGGTGGGGAAGGTGGCATTGCTGCTCCGCAAGGAGAGATTGGATGATTTCCTTCAATCGCTTGATGGGCAACTGGCAGCGCCAGTGCGCCTTGAGCATGGTGAAGTGCACTTTGCAATCAACCCGCCGGTTGAGCAGATCTTGCAAGATTCCGATTATGTGAACAGCACAATATCGCCTGTTGCGCTGCTTTTCCCGCAGACAGAAGTCCTGTTCAAATTCAAGCTTAACGGTAAGCCTCAGATTGAACTTCCGAAGGAACCAAAGCCGCTTATTATATTTGGCATACGCTCCTGCGATGTTGCCGCTATGCGCTACCTTGAGATGTTCTTCTCGCGCAAGTTTATTGATACGCCATTTGTTGAGCGGGCTGAAAAGACAACACTAATAAGCGTAGCATGTCAGCGCCCCGGCAGGAATTGCTTCTGCCCGTGTTGTGCCGGGGGACCATTCCTTGAAGAGGGACACGACTTGCAGCTCGTTGATTTTGGTGATGCGTTTCTCGTTGAGGTTGGTTCGGAAAAAGGCATGCGGTTGATTTATGCCAGGGGGCAATTCTTTGAGCCAGCACCATATGAGTTAAATGAGCAAAGAAACAAGCTCGCAGAAGAGACGCTTCAGAAGTTTGAGATAGCATCTCATATGGGCACCGGTGTCCGCAAGCTGACATCAAGAGCGGTTTCAGACGAGCTTTGGAGAATGATGGCAGCAAGATGCATTGAGTGTGGCGGGTGCGCATTCGTGTGCCCTTTGTGCACATGTTTTGATGTGGTTGACCATAGTCTGCCATGCAGCAGTAATGGCGTGATTTGTGGGTGGCGGGAGAGATGCTGGGACTGCTGTCAATTCGCCGGTTACTCAATGGAAGCTGCCGGGGTTAATCCTCGCCCGGACAAAGTGAGCAGGTTTAAGCGGCGCTTTTACCACAAGCTCAGCTACTTCTACATGGAAATGGATGGGCGTGTCGGGTGTGTTGGCTGCGGGCGATGCATTCAAGTTTGCTTTGGTGTTGTTGATATGCCAGCAGTGGTGAACACACTTAGAGAGGAAAAGTTGCTTGGAGCAAGGCTTAGGTGAGTTTGGTGAGCGCCGAGCCATTGTCTTAGCTTATGTTAACTGCATGTGGGGTGAGTGTGGTATGGCATCCCAAGAGTTTTTTCAACCGCTGTGGAATGGCAGAAATCTTTATGAGCCAGTTCTGGCGCGCATCGTTGAGGTAGCGGATGAGACGCCGGATGTAAAGACATTCACCCTTGAGCTTGATGGCGGTGCAATTGACTATCTTCCGGGGCAGTTTGCCGAGGTGTCGGTGTTCGGTGTCGGTGAAGCACCGTTTGGCATCTCATCAAGTCCAACATGGACGAAACGCACCGGCTACATTCAGGTGACCGTGCGGGCAATTGGTAGGGTGACCAATGCACTTCACCGGCTCAAAGTGGGGGACTATGTTGGTGTGAGGGCTCCGTTGGGCAACGGCTTCCCAGTTGAGCACGCTGAGGGTAAACGGGTGATAATTGTTGGTGGCGGTATTGGCTTGCCACCGCTTCGCTCACTTCTCAATTACATGTTGGACAACCGTGAGCGCTTTGGAAAAATAACAGTGCTGTATGGTGCGCGCACACCCGCTGACAGAGTTTACAAGGGCGAGCTTGAGGAATGGGAAAGGCGCGAAGATCTGGAATACTTGGACACAGTTGATATAGCCGATGAGGAGTGGCAAAGGCTCGGAAAACGCGTCGGCGTTGTGACGACACTCTTTCCAATACTGGATGAGCAAAGTCCCATTGACCCACCAAACACTGTTGCCTTTGTTTGCGGACCGCCAATCATGATTCACTTTGTCATCATTGAACTTGAGAAGCGCAATGTGCCAGACGAGAACATCATCTCAACTCTTGAGCGGCATATGAAATGCGGTGTTGGTAAATGTGGGCATTGCGCCATCGGGCATAAGTATGTTTGCACCGACGGTCCTGTATTCTCCTGGGCTGAGATGAAGGAGCTTGAATGGATGTGTGCAGAACCAGCTGTTTAGTGCCATTCCTTTGCTTGTGCAAGTTTCAAAGGGTGACCTTACAATGTCCGGCAAGGGGCAAATTGAGTTGTTCCGTCAGGCATTGAGGGGAAGGGTGGCTATAATTGGCATCGGTAATGAGATGCGCGGCGATGACGCAGTCGGATGCTATATAGCTCGCCGTCTTCATAGCGTTGAGAATGCGCTTGTGATAGAGGCTGGCGATGTGCCGGAAAATTATGCCGGACTTTTGCGTGAGTATAAACCGGAATGCATCGTATTAGTTGACGCCGTTAATGTTGGAGCCGATGTTGGTTCAATCATCATAATGAGTGCTGAGGAATTGTCATCGTCCCTCGCCGTGTCAACGCACGGCATGCCATTGAAACTGCTTTCCGATTACCTGCGCCGGGAGACCGGTGCCGAAGTGTTTCTAATTGGTATACAGGTAAAGGGGACGGAACTTGGGGCGCCAATGAGTGATGAGGTTCAAGTGGCTGCTGAAGCAATCGTTGAGCTAATCTGTTCTGCTTATCCAACTGTGAGGGTGCGAGCTTGAATGCCCGGATGGTATTCCTTCAACAGGCAGCCTATAGATGCAGCTTGGCTGAAGTTTGTGGTGAGAGGACGGCTGTTCATCTGTGCCGCATTTATACATCTTGTGCTGCAGTTTGAGGGACAACAGTTTGGTGGTTTGTCCATCGCTGTGGCGACTGCACAAGCTCCCAAGGGTTACAGGGGGCAAGTTTTAACCCTGAAAAGAGTGGCATCGTTTCAAATTAGTTCGGCACCCATAATCGCCCTTCGCTTCTCAGGCGATGGGAAAGCGCTGATGGCGCTCTATAAAAGTGGTGAAGTGTGTGTTTGGGATGTGGCGATGCATAGGCGCTTGAAAAGATTAAGGTGCGCCAAGAGGTTTATAAGCGTTGGTGCTTTCTCAAACGATGCAAAGTTGCTTGCGTGTGCTGGTGCCGATCAGGTTGTAAGGGTTTACGAGTCAGCGACTGGTAAGGAAGTTGCAAACATAAGGGGACATGGCGGTGAGATAAGGCAAATATCATTTTCGCCGGATGGGCAGTTGCTCGCGATTGCCTATGAAGGTTGTTGCAACATGCCCGGTGACACTCGCCTTTGGGAGACGAGGACTGGAAAGCTGCTTTGCAGGTTTAGCGGTGATGCGTTCAGTGTCACCTTCATGGGGAGCAACAAACTTATAGCGGTTGGTGGAAGGCAATTTGTGACAGTTTGGGATGTGAACGATGTGAAGGTAGTGCGCAAGTTGCAAATAGGGTTGAGGGTGAACAGCATTTGCTTTTTGGGCGAGCGCAAGCTGCTTGTAATCGCTACGGTTGATGGAGTGCACGCTTTTGCGTTTCCCAATTGGAGTGCCAAGGCTTTGATCAGGGCAACATGGGCAAGTTCACTTTCACACTCTCCTAACGGTTCGTTACTTGCGGTTGGCACTCGCAACGGCATCACGATCATAGATACGATTAGGTGGAGTATTGTCCACCAGATTGGGGGACATGAGGACTCGGTCACATCCGTTGCGTTTGCTCCTAATGGGGCATTGCTTGCAACTGCAGGTGCCAATGGCATGATAATCCTTTGGAAGGTTGAGCAACAAAAGTCACGATAAGGTGGGTGTGATGGAAATGGAAGAAATGGTAAGTTGGTGTATATTGTTAATTGCCGTTCCCGGCATCGGCGGGATCGTTTGTGGACTTTTGCCTGATAGAGCTGCTCGGTTCGTTGCCACGCTCGTATCGCTCGCCACAGCTGGCATCGGTTTATGGCTGATTGGCAATTATGGCTTTGAGGAACATATTATCAATTTAGGTGGGTTGGCTTGGATAAGCAAAGTCGTTGGGACAAGAGTTAACTTGTTCGGTTTCATCATTGACCCGCTCACAAGCATCATGCTCTCGCTCATCGTCGTAATTGGATTCCTCGTCGTGTTTTATTCAACCGACTACATCAGCTCTTCCAACAGGGAGCATCCCGTGACTAAGGGCGCTTCGCGCTATTTTTGTTGGATGCTCCTTTTCATCGCCTCAATGGCTGGTGTTGCCATCTCCTCAACATTCTTCCAACTCTTCATCTTCTGGGAATTGACCACCCTTTGCTCATGGGCGCTCATCTCGTTTGACTACGATGACCCAAAGGCTGTGAATGCTGGGTATAAAGCGCTTTTGATGACCCATGTTGGTGGGCTGTTCCTGATGACTGCTGTTGTTTTGCTGTTTGCTTCTACGAGGTCGTTTGAATTTGATGCTATAAGGCAACTTAAGCCAACCATGCAAGCCATTTTGATTGTATTGATGTTCATAGGGGCTTGGGCAAAGGCTGCTCAGTTCCCATTTTACACATGGCTTCCCGACGCGATGGTTGCACCAACTCCAGTTAGTGCATATTTGCACGCTGCTTCTATGGTTAAAGCCGGCATATATCTGCCCGCAAGGGCAGTCCTTACAATTCGTCCATTCCTGAAGGCTCTCCATCCATCGGCGATTGATACTGCTGGCATTCTTATGGCTGCCCTTTCAATCATTACGATCGTCATCGGGTGTTACATGTTCTTCTATCAGGATGACCTTAAACGCTTGCTCGCCTTCTCAACAATAGTTCACCTTGCCCACGTCTTAATGGAATGGGCATGTGGTTCTCTCGGCTGTTCAATATGTTATCAAAGCGGATTGGTGCACATTATCGCTCACGGCGTAGGAAAAGGTTTGCTCTTCCTTTCCGTTGGCGCACTGGCGTATGCCACTGGCACAAGACAAATAAGCCAGCTCAGTGGCGCCGGCTCAAAGATGCCGCTTGTTGCAATAGGCTTCCTCATCGGTGCGCTCACAATCTCCGGTTTGCCACCATTTGCTGGCTTCTGGAGCAAGCTCTATTTTGTTGCCGGAGCAATAACGCTCGGCAGGTGGGGTATATTCTTCGTCATCGTTGGGTTGATTGACGCCATCATACGGTTTGCATGGTTCATATGGGTGGCTCATAAGGTATTTGCTGGAGAACCATCCGAGCCTGTTCGCGCTGCCAGCAGGACACCGCTTGCTATTAACGCTGCGATTATCATCCTTATACTGCTTTGCTTCGCTTCAACACCTTTTGCTGTGCAAATGGCTGCAACTGCTGTTGGGCTCTGCGTTGGCGGGACTTGCTCGGTTCTTTAAATGCCGTTGAAACTTTTGGCGTCTCCTGCGAAGATGGCGGAAACAAATCACGCAGGTTGAAAGGGAGGGGGCAAGTAAGTTATGCAACTTTCTCAGGAAATCATGGTCTTCACCCTCCTCGGCATTTTCCTCATCGGTGCGTTTTTGACGGCAGTAACTTCCTCGATGCGCCGTTTGACAGCATGGATGGGGTTTGTGTTCGCGTTTTTGGGTTCGGGACTATGCATAGCGCTCGCTGCTAACACTTTATATGCCCTTACAGTTGAGGCTGGGCGCTCTTACCTTACCCTGCCGATCTTGAATGCATCGTTTCAGATACGCGTTGATGCGCTGTCTTCGCTTTTCTTGATCATAATCGGTTTGCTCGGCATGTGTGTCGCATTGTATTCTGTCGGTTACATCACACACGAGCGTTATAGTGATGAGCATCTAATTCGTTACTACCCATTCCTGATGTTTTTCCTTGCGGGCATGGTCGGCGTTGTTGTGACTTGGGACATGTTTTATTTCCTCGTCTTCTGGGAAGTGATGACGCTTGCATCTTATGTGCTCGTCGTCTTTGAGAAGCGTGATCCAACCGTTTTGCGTGCCGGCTTGAAGTATTTCGTGATGACTCATGTTGGCACAACTTGCATTGTCACCGGTGTCATCATCATTTGGCTTTGGTGCAAGGCGTTAAGCTTTGATTCGCTTAAGGTCGGCATGGACATCCTCTCGTCAGAGCGCCCGAGACTGCTTCATATCGTATTGCTAATGTTGTTTGTTGGCTTCGCTACAAAGGCAGCCCTTTTCCCATTCGGCGATTGGTTGCCGGATGCCCACCCAGCTGCGCCCTCGGCAATCTCATCGCTGCTCTCCGGTGTGATGATAAAGATGGGCATCTACGGTATGCTGCGCACCTTCGTTTGGATGATGCCGTCCTCGCCGCACCTAAGCATATGGGGGTTAATCATTGCTTTCTTTGGTGCGTTGACCCTTGTTGTGTGTTCTACAGCTGGTCTATTCCAAAACGATTCAAAGCGCCTTTTGGCATTCAGCAGCATGTCGCAGATAGGTTATATATGCGTTGGTATCGGTGTTGGCATAGGCTTCCTTCGCATCTCTCCAGCAATAAGCACCCTGGGGTTCATTGCTGGCTTGTATCATGTGTTTAACCATGCGTGCATGAAAGGTTTGCTCTTCCTGAATGCTGGCTCGGTGTTAATTCGCTCCGGAAAGCGCGATATGAACTTGCTCGGTGGTTTATGGCGCTTTATGCCAACGACTGCTTTGACTGCGCTCATCGCTTCACTCGCTATATCAGGCATACCACCGCTTAATGGATTTGTGAGCAAGTGGATGATTTATCACGCATCCATCATGAGTGGATTGCAAGCCCCAGTGTATCTTGCATTCAGTGTTGCTGCCATATTCATCTCCGTTATCACACTTGCCATGTTCGCCAAGTTCATGGGTGCAATCTTCATTGGGTTACCATCAAAGCTTGTAAGCCAGATTGAAGGGAAGCTAAGCGAGGTTGATTGGACTATGACTATTCCTCAGGTTGTGCTTGCAATCATGTGCGTCGTTTTGGGTCTCTTTCCGGGGCAAGTCGTGCTTATCGTCCATCGCGCTGTTGAGGCGATGCGCCCAGAGTTTGTCACACCAATAAATGCGCTCTTCCCAGATTTACCACTATCAATCGGGATATGTGTTGGCGAGGGTATCTCCGGTGCATTCTCGCCGCTCATTTTCGTATTAGCGCTTTTGATGTGCATGCTTATTCCATATGCTCTCTATAAGCTTTCGGGAACCTCGGTCAGGGTCGCGTTGCCGTGGGCATGTGGCGAACCGCATTCATATGAGGAGCTGCGTTATCGCTCAAGTAGGTTTTACCTCCCATTCCAAAGATTCATGTCCTTTAGAATCGGTCAAAAGCGCATAACCACGCTTTATCCAACACTGCCGAAGCCGAAAGCTCCATGGCTCACGAAATTGAGCATTCTCTTTGATGTGGACAGACTCTATGAAGCTGTCATTCGCGTTTGTGCAAAGGCATGTGAGTGGTTCAGTGCAACTCATGCTGGGGTGCCGCAGCTATATGTGCTCTGGATGGTTGCTGGGGTGGTAATTGCAATCTTGCTGCTTTATTTGCTCTCGTGATGGATTGGCTTCCTCTTAGCTGGCTATGTAAATGAAATGCCATCCATAGGGGGGAGTGGGATGACATCTTACGAACTGATGCGGCAACTTCGCGAACATCTTGGCGATAAGGTGATTGAGTGTTGGGAGCCAAGAGATGGAAGGGTGTTTGTAAAAGTTGCCCCAAGTGACATCGTGTCAACCTGCGATTATGTTTTTAACACCCTCGGCGCACGCTACATGACCACATGCGCAACTGATGACAGGTGGCGCACAGGCAAATTTACGGTGACACACTTCTTCTCGCTTGACCTTGATAAACTGTTCCTGTCCGTAAGAGCGGAAGTAGACCCTGACAATCCTATCATCCCCTCAATTACGCCACTCATCCCCGGAGCCGAATGGGCTGAGCGTGAGCAGCAGGATTTGCTTGGTGTCAAGTTTGAAGGTCATCCAGATCCAAGAAGACTCGTGCTCCCTGACGATTTCCCACCTGAACTGCATCCGCTGCGCAAGGATTATCCATATGATTACCGACCGGAACCAGACACCCGTGGTAAGGTCCCGATGAAGGAGCCACCTGAAGGGGCAACAGTTGTTGCAGTAGGACCGTTCTTTCCCGTCCTTGAGGAACCGGCATACTTTAGGCTATTTGTTGATGGCGAGGTAGTAGTCGGGTGTGATTACCGAGGCTTTTACAATCACAGAGGTATTGAGAAGCTCGGCGATAGCAAGCTTACATTCAATCAAGTTGTCTTTCTTGCCGAACGCATATGAGGGATATGAGGCTTTATACACAGCACGGTGTGCTGTGAAGCTACAGAAAATGCAATCGGAATAAGAGCGCCAAGGCGCGCAAGGTTTATAAGGAGTATCATGCTTGAGATAGAACGGATACACAGTCATTTGCTTTGGCTTGGGATCGCAGGGCACATAATCGGCTTTGATACGATTCTAATGCAGGCATGGCGCATAAGGGAGCCAGTGATGTGGCTTGCCGAATATATCACGGGCAATCGGAAAACATATGGCATGAACATCGTTGGCGGCGTGAGGCGAGATATTACGAGTGAAAAGCACGAGGGTATCCTTGAAGTTATGGAACGAGTTGAGAAGGAAGTGGTGGCGGTAATAAAGGCAGTTGAGGGTGACACGATGCTACATGCAAGGCTTCGTGGTGTTGGGTATCTTTCGCCGGAAGATGCGAGGGTGATGTGTGTTGTTGGTCCAACTGCGCGTGGTTCTGGGATTGCAATTGATGCTCGCGTTGATCACCCGTATGCAGCATATGATGAACTTGTGCCAGAAAAGAAGGTGCACAATGAATGCGACATATGGTCAAGGACCCTCGTTCGCCTTGAGGAGATAATTGACTCAATAAGGCTTGTCAGGGAGGGTATAAAGGCGCTTAAGGATATGCCTGAAGGTGAAATAGTCCTTAACATAACTGAGGAAGTGCCTGATGGTCTTGAGGGCATATCGGTTGTTGAAGCGCCACGAGGTGAGTGTATCCACTATGTCATAACGAGCGCTGAAAATAGACCGCATCGTTGGCGTGTCCGTGCGCCTTCATACATGAATGTTCATGCGCTGCCTGTCATGTTCAAGAACACAAATGGTGGATTGCCAAGCGAGCCTTTTATCAATGCGAGCATTGCCGATATACCGATAATCATTGGGAGCATTGACCCTTGTTTCTCATGCACTGAGCGAGTTGAAGTGATTGATGTCAGAAGCAAGCAAATGAGGGTTTACAAGCAT
>JANXAS010000079.1 GCA_025062195.1 Armatimonadota bacterium | reverse complement strand
TTCAGGAGCACATCAATGTATGTGTCTATAACATCGCTTCTTACAGCTGCATATAGCACTGGCACTGTCCCACCCTCTTCAACCTCATCCATATCACGCAGCATTACATAGTCCTTGCGTATTGAACCCGGATCAAATGGCACTTCCCTCTCAATCTCAAGAGCCATCGTGCTCACAAATTCCTTGTGAGACATCTTCGGAACTTCGGTGACGCGCACCACAACGCTTGCCTGCCCAGCTATCGTAACGACGGTGTCCTTAGCCCTTATTCCGGCATCCCTGATTAGCTCTCTCAGCGCCTCAATTAGCACATCGGGTTGCAATATCTCACCTGCAGCTATGGCAGCTTCGGGGGTCGGCGCTATGCCAATTGCGGCAACTTCTATTCCGCCACGCTTGCTGCGCAACTCAACTGCCTTTATGAATCGGCTGCCTATGTTCAATCCCAAAACGCTTCGGGGCATTTTGCATCACCAGCTCTGTTCAGATGAACTTGTAACCCGCATAACATTGAAATTTTGAAAACGCCCTCTCAAAATGTGATGCCACTGTCATTATACCAGCTACAACTAATTTGTGCCAACGCACTTTTTAGCGTGGCTAAAATACAGATGGTGAGCAAATGCCATCGGCAATTATACCCCTTTAATGCTTTTGGAGGTGAACAGTGTGCATAGCGAACAAAACGAAGCTATTGAGCGATTGAGACGGGAGCTGCAGCAGCGCACAAGGGAGCTTGAAGCAGTTTTTAGAATAACGAGGGCGCTTCACACGCAAACCGATTTAGAAAAGATGCTTATGGAGACACTTCAGACAACGCTTGATGTTGTCAACGCATCCGCCGGCTCAATACTGCTGCACGACCCTGAAAGGGATGAACTCGTTTTCAGATGCGTGATCGGTGAGAAGGCAAATACATTGCTCGGGATGCGCATCCCGGCTAACAAAGGCATAGCTGGGGAAGTTTTCAAGACCGGCATCTCAAAGCTCAGCCAAGATGTCCAAAGAGACCCGACACACTACAGAGAACTTGGAGAGCGCATCGGTTACATCACGATAAACATGATGACTGTCCCGCTCACATCAATTGAGGGTAAGCCTATTGGGGTCATACAGATATTGAACAAGCGCGACGGCGAATTTACCGAGCAGGATATGGCTGTGACTGAGATAATGGCAGTGCTTGCTGCAACGGCAATTGAGAATGCGAGGCTTTACGAGGCATTGCGCCTCGCCATCGTCACGAAAATGCTCGGCGATATAAGCCACGACATAAAGAACATGTTAACACCAGTCATGACAACAGCTGAGACTCTGCAACTCATGTTTGACGAATTCATCGGAGAGGTTGAAAGGTTGAGGAGCGAAGAAGTTCAACCAAGCGAACTTTGGCAGCGGCTTGATGCAGCCGTTGAGGACTTCCGCTCGTTCTTTAACGAGGGCATCGCAATGATATTTGATGGCTCAACTGCAATTCAAGAGCGCGTTAGGGAAATTTCCGATTGCGTAAAGGGCATAATCTCAAAGCCGAGATTTGAACTGAGCAACTTAAGCGATGTTGCCACAAAGGTATTACAAGCCCTTCGTCCCGTAGCTGAAAAGCAAGGGGTTGAGTTGCGAATTGAGGTTGAAGAGCCACTTCCTCAAATATGGGTTGATCCAAAGCGACTATACAATGCCATCTACAACTTGGTCAACAATGCTATCCCGGAGACGCCACACGGTGGGAGCGTAACAGTTAGGATTAAATTTATTGGTGGTGATGCACCGTTTCCCGACAGCAACTACATGCTCATAGAGGTCGCTGATACAGGGAGGGGAATGCCTCAATGGATCAAAGAGAGATTGTTCACCGATAGGGCGGTGAGCACAAAGCCGGGTGGCACTGGCTTGGGGACGAGGATCGTCAAAAATGTCGTTGATGCTCACGGGGGCACAATATCGGTTGAGAGTGAGGAGGGTAAGGGAACAACATTTTTCATTAAGCTGCCAGTTGAGCCGCCAGGGCTTAAGGAGCAGTTGCAAGAGGAAACACAGCAAGCAGCGATTGGGTAGACAAGTTGCAGTTTCCCTATGATGAGGTGATTATGATGCCAACCGGCTTTGACTCAAAAGGGAAGTTGCGCATCGGTTGGTTTTCAACTGGAAGGGATGATGCTGCAAGGGAGCTGCTTATCACAGCCCTCAATTCAATTCGCTCTGGCGAGCTCAAAATTGAGATAGCTTTCGTATTCTGCAACAGGGAAGTAGGTGAGAGCGAGCAATCCGACAAGTTCATTGAGCTCGTGAAAAGTGAGAGCTTACCGCTCGTCATGTTTTCATCAGCGAAGTTTGAACCGGAATTGCGAAGACAAGGCTTATCTGGGGATGAGGCAGCGTTGCGCGAGTGGCGCCAGATGTATGATGAGCATGTTTACAAACTCATTGAGCCGTTCGGAGCGAAGCTATCATTCCTCGCCGGATATATGCTCATACTCAGCGATTGGATGTGCGAGCGCCACACGATGCTCAACCTTCATCCAGCCATACCCGGCGGTCCAAAGGGAGCATGGCAGGATGTCATCTGGCAACTTATAGCGGAGCGCGCCAGTGTTGCTGGTGCGCAGATCCACATTGTCACACCACAGCTTGATGAAGGTCCTCCTGTATCGTTCTGCAAGTTCTCGCTGCGCACCGATAAGTTTATTCCGCTGTGGAACAGGCTCGAGGAAGAACTCAGATGCATGAGCCTTGATGAGCTGCGTGATGCATACGGTGAGTCATATCCACTATTTGCCGAGATAAGGCGGCATGAGCTTGCGCGTGAGATGCCGTTAATTGTGCTCACATTGAAGATGCTCGCTGATGGCGTCATTGAAATCCGAGAGCGAGATGTGTTCGTAAGCGGGGAGAAGTGTGAGGGCGGTCTTGACTTAAGCGAACAAGTTGACGCTGCTGTGGCTGATGTGCTCAAGGGGTGAGACGACATGCGCGCTGGCAGCGTGAGGTTACTCGTGGCATTTGACCTTGAAGGTCCGCTCTCAACTCAGGATAATGCCTATGAGGTCATGGGACTGATAGAGGGTGGACATGAGCTGTTTGAGCGAATAAGCCGCTATGACGATTTGCTCACCCTTGAGGGGCGCGAAGGTTATGAGCCAGGTGATACGCTGTCGCTTATCCTGCCTTTCCTGTTAGCTCATGGCATCACGGAGCGAGACATCGCTCTTGTTTCAAGCAGCGCTGACATAGTGCCTGGTGCTGCTGAATGCGTGAGCGGGTTGAAGGAAAAAGGGCATAAGGTCGTCATAATATCAACGAGCTATGAGCCGCATGCGCTCAGCATTGCTGAAAGAGTTGGCGTGTCGCACGAGGATGTTGCATGCACGCCCGCACCGCTTGAGAGAATCGCAAGCCAGGTCAAGGGAGTTGAGGATGACATAGCATATTTGCTCTCGTGGGAAAAGCGCATACTTGATATACCGCTTGAGGATGATGAGCAACTTAAGCGCCGGCTTGACGGATTCTATTGGGATGAGCTGCCAAAGCGACCGTCCGGGGAGCTCCTTAGTTCAATCAAAGTTGTGGGTGGCGAGAGGAAGGTCACAGCACTGCGAAATTTTATGGAGCGATACGGATTTGAGATGGGCGATGTGGTGTCGATAGGCGACAGCATTACTGATTTTAAAATGCTGCGTGCAACCAGGGACGGTGGCGGTTTGGCGATAGTTTTCAACGGCAATCAGTATGCTCTCCCATATGGCAGTGTTGGAGTTGCATCATCCAACCTTAGCTCAATCATCCCGCTCGTTGAAGCATTCTCGCAAGGCGGATTGACGGCAGTCAAAGAATTCATCAATAGCACTCCCGACCTGCCGGATGGACCAGTTTATCATTGGCTGATTGGGGAATGCATTGATGAGGCGCTTTCAGTTCACAAGCGCTTCAGAGAATTGCTTCGCGGGCGAGCTGCAAAACTCGGTTGAGCTCAATTGGGCACGGAGATGGGTTTGATGTGAATGCGGTGGCAGAGCTTGAGGGGAGAATAAAATCGCTTTCGGGCTTACCGAAGTTAATTGCATCTGGTGCACTCAATGTTGACCATCTCCACAAGGTGCCACAAATTCTCACCGATGGCGAGACGAGGGTGCTCTTGCTCCACCGTGAGGCTGGCGGCTCTGCAGCGAACACAACTTATGCGCTATCAAAGTGGGGTGTTAGGTGCATCTTCGTCGGGTGCATCGGTGACGACGATGATGGCAAGCTGCTCCTTCAATCCTTCCATGAGGTTGGTGTGATGACTCAATGGGTGAGAGTTAAACTGGGCGCACAGACCGGGCGTGTGCTTGGCTTTGTTGACGAACATGGGAAGCGAGCACTGTATGTGCTTGCTGGCGCAAATGAACTCATAAGTGAAAGTGACTTCCCAAGTCAGCTGCCAGAGAGTGTTGAGTGGGCGCACTGCACATCTCTTGTAGGCGATAAACCGATGCGCACACAGCTCTCATGGGTGATGCGACTCCCACAGCATGTCAGGGTGAGTTTTTCACCGGGTGCAATTTACGCATCACTCGGAATTGACACGCTGCATAAATTCTTTGAGCGAGCCACAGTCGTCTTCCTCACACAAGATGAGCTTTTCCAATTAACTGGGTGCTACGATATTGCAAAAGGTGTGCAAGTATTTCACTCGCTCGGCACAGCGATTGCATGCGTGACTATGGGTGCTGAAGGGAGCATTGTGAGCTATAAAGAGGATGCCATCCTGCCCATCGGCATAGAGCCACCTGTTGGGGGAAAGGTTACTTCATCGTGTGGTTTGGTTCTGCTCCGCCAAGAAGCCATAAGGGCAAATGTAGTGGATACAACTGGCGCTGGGGATGCATTTGCAGCCGGTTTTCTTTTGGGCTTGCTCACGAAGATGCCACTTGATGTGTGCCATCGGTTGGCAACTTGTGCCGCTTCAATTTGCGTTGAGCGAATCGGCGCGCGCTCCGGGATGCCATCGCTTAATGAGTTGATTGAGCGCTATAAAGCTTCGTTGCCGAGCGAACGCTAAGGCAACTCAAAAGTAGTTGAGGAAGATGGTCTGCACGAATTTCTTCAGACGTATTACATGATGTGCTCACACACTCTACAGTAACCTAACAAGCGAGGCGAAAGGACATGATGGGGAGAAGTTGTCTTCTGCAACAGCATATCAGGCGTTGGTTGCTCATGCATCTTGCGTTTGCAATCTTTTTGACATGCATAACGGAGGTGAGCCATACAATGGAACTTGCTCAAGGCTACTCTCGGCTGGTTATGTCGCATGGTAAACTGCTTTCGTATTGGCGTATGGAGGGCAACCTTGAAGATGCCCTCGGCAAATCCAGCGGGACAATTAAAGGTAATGTCCGCTTTGTTGACGGACCGGTAGGTGGTATGGCAATCGCCTTTGACAAAGGTGGCTTTATCACCTTTGGTGAGACGCCACACATTGATGTCCCCGAAGTAAGCGTTGAGTTTTTCTTTCAGGCATTAGCCATGCCAAAGGGTTACAACCCATGCATCATAGCAAAGCGCATCACATCACCAAACACTCGCTTCTCAATCCATCTGATGCAGGGCATGAACATGCTTGGCATATGGAATGGGCGCTCACTTGCCCGTGCAACGCTTCATGAGCCAATCCAAATCGGAAGGTGGTATCACATTGTTGTTTGTGGCAGCGGACGATATCTTGCCTTGTTCGTTAACGGGGTGAGATGCGATGTCATTGATGGCGGCATGGAATGTGGTCCATTCAATGTAGCATTGAGCGGGTTGCCGTTGCAAATTGGCGCATCGCAACCTGATGGCAATGAACAGTTCCCATGCGCTGTTGATGAGGTTGCAGTATATGGCACTTTGCTCAGCGAGCAAGAAATTGTGGAGCACATAAAGGCTGCCGGATTTGACGACAGGCGTGACGAACTTTTGAGGTTGATTGATGAGCGACGAAGGAAGTTCATTGAGTTGCAAACGGAGGTGCTCAAAAGACGCTTAAGCGATCCGAAGTTGACCGAGCGCGGCGAGCGAAGAATTTACAGCGGTGAGAACCTCACAGGAATAAGCTTTCCAGTTGGCGGTATTGGAACGGGCGTCATCCACATCAACGGCTACGGCGAATTGTATGCATGGCAAATCTTTAACAACTTTACTTACGCTCACCTGCCGCATTCCTTCTTCGCCATACGCGTCGTGAGCCAATTTGGGCAAAGCAAAGTTAGAGCAATCCAAACTCGTGACATAGGACCATTCAGGGGGATGAGGGATGTTAAGTTCAGCGGTGAATACCCATTTGGATGGTGGATGTTTGAAGACGACATCGGCGTCAGTGTCGTCATGGAAGCCCTAAACCCGCTGATCCCGCTTGAGACGAGGGAGTCCTCAATCCCGTGCGCTATCTTTAACTTCACTGTGACGAACACAAGCGGCAAGTCAGTTGATGCCGCCATACTCGCATCGCTTCAAAATGCTGTCGGCTATGGCGGTGTCGGTGAGATCAACGGGCGTTCATTCAAAGGCTACGGTGGTAACCAAAACAGGGTTACGCACGCTGATGAAGCAACGCTCATTCACATGACGAGCACGCTAAAAAGGGATGAACCAACATATGGCGACATGGTTCTCATGGCTATTTCAAAGGATGCAACTGCAACGGCATCGTGGGAGAACTTGGACGCGCTCTACAGTGACTTCGCTGATGATGGGAAACTTGAAGGACCAAGCGAAGCAGGTCCAACTAAGTCTGGCGAGACCGTTAACGGCGCCATCTCCGTCACAGTAAAGCTTAAGCCGAAGGAAAAACGCACGCTCACATTCGTCATCACATGGCACTTCCCAAATGCAATTCATGGTGATGAACGAGCTGGCTGGGTGAGCAGAGGAAACATGTATGCCAACTGGTGGGAGAATGCCAAAGCGGTTGCTGATGAAGTTGGGAAGCGCTTAGGTGAGTTGATTAAGTTGACGAGGCTTTATCATGATTCCCTATACTCATCAAATCTTCCGCACTGGCTGATTGACAGGATAAGTTCGCAAGTTAGCGTGCTGCGCAGCAAGACATGCTTCTGGGGCAAGGATGGATACTTTGGCGGATGGGAAGGGTTTAACCCAGGTAGCGGATGTTGCTTTGGCAACTGTGCCCATGTATGGCACTATGCGCAGGCTCATGCCTTTCTCTTCCCCGACATAGCCAGAAGAATGCGTGAGCAGGCATTAAGTTTCCAACGGGACGATGGCAGCATACCATTCCGCCAACCAAGATATGGCACTGCTTGTGATGGGCAGCTTGGCGAGATACTCGGAGTATATCGTGAACACTTGATGAGCGCCTCGGATGAATGGCTGAAGGCTAATTGGACGAGAGTAAGGCGAGCTATGGACTTTGTCATCTCGCATTGGGATAAAGACGAAGATGGCATGCTCTCTGGCGAACAGCACAATACGCTTGATGGCGAAGTCACTGGGACAACTTCGTGGCTCGGTTCATTATACCTTGCAGCACTCCTTGCGTGTGAAAGGATGGCAAAGCTTGTTGGCGATGAAGATGCAGCAAAGCGCTACAGGCGCATATTTGATGTTGGTGCAAAAAATCAGGATGAGAAGCTTTGGAACGGCGAATACTATATCCAACTGCCAGAGCAACCGCAAAAGGAAGATTATGGCAACGGTTGCCACATTGACCAAGTCCTTGGGCAGTGGTGGGCACACCTTCTCAACTTGGGTTGGGTGTATCCGAAAGAGAGGGTGAAGAAGGCAATGAAATCGCTCTTGCTCTACAACTTCCGCGACAACTTCAGGGGAATAATTCAACACCCAAGGAAGTTCGCCGAAGATGACGATGCTGGCATGCAAATGATCACATGGGTGATGGGTGGACGACCAACACCACATGCAAGGTATGCCGATGAGGTTATGTCGGGCTTTGAGTATGCAGCTGCGACAACGATGGTTTACGCTGATATGCTCAAAGAGGGGCTAATGGTTGTGAAAGCAGTTTACGACCGCTATGATGGACGCCTTCGTCCAAACTTAGCTATACCAAGTGGCAACCCATTTGGTGATGACGAATGCGGCAGGTTCTATGCGAGGGCGATGAGTGTTTGGGGTATGTTAATTGCGTGCCAAGGATTCATATTTGACTTCCCATCGGGCAAGATTGGCTTTATGCCAAAATGGTCACCAAATGAACATGTATCATTCTTCACAGCTTCACAAGGCTGGGGTATATTCTCACAGAAGCGCACTAAAACGGGGCAAGCTTGCAAGCTTGAGATCAAATATGGCATTCTTATCGTAAGGGAGCTGCAGTTTTCCGCCCCTGAGAAAATGACCGTTACTGAAGTCTCAGCACAAATTGATGGCAAACCAATTAAAGCCTCATTTAAGCAATATGGCAGCAATGTCACTATAACTCTGCAGAGACAAACCAAATTGAAAGCCAACCAGACACTCATCCTCCTGCTCAAGGGCAAGAGAAAAACTTGAATTTCAGCAAACCCCCAACACATAAGCCATGATGTGAAATTAAAAGTGGCAAAACGCATAATGAATATTGCAAACATAAAATCCGCGTTGCCATAACTTGATGGCGTTATTTTGAATTCGGATTGGTAAGGAGCTACACAGTTGAATACAAAGACAGCTTTTAATCCGCCAGAACAATTCGTTTTTGAATAGTGCTCACACCAAATGATAAAATGGGCAGGAGTGTCTTCAGCCGCGAAAATTTTAAAGCCGTAAAATTTTTGTTCGTAGCTAAGCCTCCTATTTGCCGGATTGCAATTTACGCCGTTTGAATTATTCGTTTACGTGGTAATTTTCTGGCAAACTTATCGTTTATAATCTAACACAGCGCCAAATGAGCAACTCCTACAAGTATTGAGCTTCGTGACTTTACCGATGCATTGCGCTATAGCGCAATTTATGGTGCTCCTTGCTTAAAAAATTTTGCTTATAGACACTTCCTAACCGTGATGCAGGGTTTATCCTATAACTGCTGACGCTTATGATGAGCGTCATCTTTAGATGGCGGAAAAATATCGCCGAATAAATTCGGCGTTTATTAGTTTCGTCATCAACCAATGGCTAAAGCCACAAGTTCCCCGATGAGCAAAGATGGCTTGAAAGGAGTGACCGACCTTACGATTTCGTTTACATTATCTCACCCGACCGTTATGGCAAACCCTCTTTGCCTGACCATCATGCCCTTGAGGCAGCCATCGCTGAATACTTGTTCACTGATGTGTTTTTAGATGAGACCAAAGTTCGTGACGGAAGAAGAGACGACATGGTTACTCACGCTTTTAACTTGAAAATGCCTGATGGAGCACCTTTCCGCTTCCTAACTTTCGGCATGTCTTTGCTCCAGTTTCCAGCCCAACAAATTCAAGAAGCCTGCGCTTACAGGCTTGTAAGGGAAACTTTGTCGGAATGGTTGACAGAGCGAGAGCCTTCTGTTGTAGACTTGGAAGCACTTTACAGGGAAATTGGCATTTCCGGTGAGAATCCATTGCGTCAAAGATTGCTTTCGCCTGAAGGTGACCCAAGGGGCGAAAATTACGACATTGTCACTGTCATCCGAAACAGGTTGGAGATGGCAGTCCGAAACTACCGAGAGCCTATGGACTTGGAAACAGTTCAACGCCAAATTTTGATAGGGCTTGGTGAAGGTGAAGCAGTGGGTGAAGGTGATATTCCAAAGGGACGATTCAAGCAAGTCATAGAAGGCAACAGGGAGAGGTTAAAACGAGATTTGCCTAACAATTTGATGGCTTCTCTTTGTGACCGTTTTTTGATGCGACTTAGTATTGGAATTGATGCAGCCTTAAAGGCTACTCAAAAGTTGAAAGAAGCCGTCAACGAGAGATTGAAAAGTTTGAAGGAAGCAAAACCTGAAGATACCGTTGAACTGGCAGAAAGCCAAAGGAACCGATGGCGTGATGCTTTGGAAAATGCAGAAAGAGATTGGCTGCTTAAGTTCCACATTCCATATCGTGGTTTGGTGAGGCGCAGACTGCTTAGGCGATGGCAAGATGCTGCTTACGAGTGGGCAATAGCAAAGTTGGATGCTTACGCTTTGAAGGAAGAAATTGCCATCTTAGATGAACTGGTGAGAGCCATTGATTTGATTGAGCGAAGGTTGAGGCATTTGCAAGACTACGGACGAGCAATGCAGCAGGCAGCACAGGAAAGTTATGAATTCACCTTAAGACCGCCCCGCCTTCCCGGCATGTTGATTTTTGATGAAGGCGTTGTTCAAAGAGAATATGAGCGCATTTTGCCTACAGGAGAGCGAAAGCAGGCAACCATGAACGACTTGCTCAGTGAAGGATTGCGTGAGGTTTGGGAAGCATCAAGAGTTCCTATTGAAAGGCGAGACGAAAATTGGCTTGACAACGATTTGGAAGTTCAAAGGCGAGCAAGTTGGCTTAGGACTGAAAAACAAATTTTCAGACGCTTGCAAGACCGATTTTGGAAGGCTTTATTTGAAACAGCAAAGAAGCGATTTGAAGGCGTTCGTGAAAGGGGAGATGTTATTGAGCGGTTCATGGAAAGGGCAACTGACCCGCAGATGCAACTTAGAAGTCTTCTGGATGAGTCTGCTGTCTTCTTGCCTCTGAACGACAGCGATGCACTTTACCAAGAGGTTTTTAATCGAGACAGGCAAATTAAGCGATGGGTTTTTTGGTCATGGGGTAAGGAGACACCGACAAGCGAGAGGGCAAGGGAATTTGCTTTGACTTTGCAAAAGGCAACGGGTCAAACCACAGAGCAGGAAGAATTTGAGCGCCTCTCCGACACAACAACTGTTTTGGTCTTGACTGAGTGGGGAGGCTTCCCACTAAGGCTAATTCACGGGGTCGCTGATTTCGTCAACCGCATACCAGTTCAAGAGAGAGTCAGAATGTGGTCACGGGCGGATTTGCCAAAATGGCTTCGCCTA
>JANXAS010000078.1 GCA_025062195.1 Armatimonadota bacterium | reverse complement strand
GGATATGAGCGTCATCTGATGCCGAACTTGCAATGGCTTGGGAAGGGGAGAGACACGAAGCCTTGCGCTTTCGGTTGGATCAACATGCAAGATGCTGAAGCGTTGTATGAAGCCATGCGTCTGGTGGCAGCAATGTTTAGGTGACCCTTTTGCAATGGGGTCATATGTTTAAGTTTATTGTTCCGATGCCACATACTGGTGATAAAGCTCATTCAATTCATTTCTTTCAAATCCGGCGCCATGTATAACAATTCGGTAACGAAATTTAGCAACTGATTTTTCAGTTATCGTTAAGCTCCTGTGGCGAAAGTGAGATGGGCAAAACCAGCCGTCGTCACGGACATGCCATGCAGGCGGATGGTCAAAGTTGTGTGGGTGGTCAAAAATGCAAATTCCTTCCCAAATGCCCTCGGCTACCCATCCCGAATAATCGCACCATGTTGCTCTTTGTGCCATTGTCTCACGCTCATTTATCAGCCCGTTGCTATTCATGACTCGTCCACCACCATCACGGACTCCCATTGACTTTGCCACGCGCACACCGAGAAGCCCAAATGGAGTAACACCTAATGTGACTGTTCCTTCGAGTGATTTCAATTCGCTTAAGATATCAAGCAGCCAAAATCTCTTTTGGTCATTGAGTTGGCTCGGGTATGTTACGGTGATTGCTCGGCGCTCACGCAATAATGGCTTCGTGCCATTTGCCACCCAGTCAATCTCAGCGATGCACCATGCTCTCTCGGTGCTGTCGCCAAATTCAACGAAGCGCTGATGTATCTGTTTGTTGTTTGTGTCATCGCTCCAAAAGTTGCATCCGTTTACATCGGCGTGTGCTATCCAGATTGAATAGTGGTGCCTATGCCCATGTGGGTCGTGCGGGTGACCGATGCGGGTGACCATTCTACCAGACGGACCAAAGACCGGGAACAGGAATGGACGCCACGCGTTCATTCCAGTTTGGTAGCGCACCACTTCAACACCATTAACATGGAATGAGACGCCTTCATATCCAAGTGGAACAGCTTGCACTCTGAATGCGAATTTTTGCATCGCCATCACCTTATTGATGTCCAGATAGTTAATGGCTAAAGCCACTCCCACATTTGAGCACTCAGTTCTTTCACCACATTTACGGTTCTCCAAGCAGTTTTAATCCGGCAATAAACTTCCTGACATTTTTGATGTAGCGCTTCGCTTCAGCAAACTGCCGTCTAAGTGATGCTTTTGCTGTCCCACTTAACTCAGCTCGCCTTTCAATTGCAACTTCCGGTTTGATAGCCATCAACGAAGCTTCATCAAACGCATCGCAATATTGTTTCAACTCCTCAAGTGTGACATCTTCAAGCCCTTTGCCTTGCTGAGCAAGCTCTCTCACGAGTTTTCCGACGATTGAATGCGCATGCCTAAACGGTATACCCTTTCGCACAAGCTCATTTGCTAAATCGGTCGCCGTTGAAAAATCACCCCTGAGTGATGAGCGCATTTTCTCACCGTTAAACTCGGCACTCGTGATTAGCATCGTAGCCATGAGGATTGATGAGTGCGTGACATCAAATGCCTCAAACATAGCTATCTTATCCTCTTGCAAATCACGGTTATATGATAGCGGCAAGCCCTTCAACACGGTCAAGAGTGCTGTAAGTGCACCGACGACTCTGCCACACCTTGCCCTTATCAACTCAGCCATGTCTGGGTTTCGCTTTTGCGGCATTATACTGCTTCCCGTGCACAGCGCTTCTTTCAGCTTGACGAATCCAAACTCTGGCGTGCTCCAAAGAACAAGTTCCTCTGCGAGTCTGCTCAGGTGAACCATTACGATGGCGCAGCATGAAATGAATTCAACTATAAAGTCTCTATCACTCACCGCATCAATGCTGTTTCGCATGCATCCGTCAAACCCGAGCATCTTGGCAGTCATCTTTGGGTCAATTGGGAAATCAACTCCGGCAAGTGCACCGGCACCAAGTGGCGATAAGTTCATGCGCCTGTGCAAGTCAATAAGCCTATCGGCATCCCGTTGCATCATCCAGAAGTAAGCCATAAGGTGATGTGATAGGCGAACTGGTTGAGCATGTTGCAAGTGGGTAAACCCCGGCATTAGAAAGTCAATGTGCTTCTTTGAGGCCGATAGAAGTGCTTCACATAGTTCGCAAATGGCTTCGCACAGCTTCGCGATCGCAGAACGCATCCAAAGCTTCATGTCTGTCACGACTTGATCATTTCGGCTGCGCGCTGTGTGCAGCTTTCCGCCGATATCGCCGATTCTCTCTGTAAGCGTGCTCTCAACAAATGAATGGATGTCTTCATAGTTGCCCTCAAGTTTGAGCTTGCCCAGTTCTATCTCTCGCAGCATCTTTTCAAGTTCGCTTGAGAGCAATTTGCTCTCTTCATCAGCGATCACTTTGCATGTTCCGAGCATGCGTGCATGTGCTATGCTTGCAACTATGTCAAACTTCCACAAGCGCTTATCGTAAGGGAACGATGCGGAGTATGAGAATGCTTCCTTTGAGAGCCTCTCAAGGAATCCACCTGCCCAAAGTGGCATGACTTCTGTGCCGCTCATTCTTTGTCTGCCGCGCTTTGCGCTTTGTTTCTTCTTGTTTTTCATCTTCTCACCCCCGAGACTCAAAAGCTAATGGCTTAAACTACTCCCGCACGATCGCCCTTCTTTCCAGTTCGGCAGTGCTTTGCCTTTCGGTCATCCAATAGTTTGGTGGCGTCGCACCGTATGGGTGATGAATATTTGAAAGACCGTATGGGATAAGCCTAAACGCTACATCGTGATTTTGATATTGCACGCAGCACCGCCACTTGCAGACGACCGTTGTTTGAGCGACTGTAGGGGATAAACCAAAGCGCTGCATCTCGGTTTCATTCCACCAAAGTTGGGTTTCATCCAAACCATACTCCATACCTTGAGAACACCTCGGCGCCAGTCACTGACCAAAGCCCCCAGACCAATCCGGCGGTGAAATAATGTCCGAGTGCAAATCCGAGGAAGAGTGGGATGCACTTCCTGTAAGCTACACCACCTGCGTAGCGCAGTATGAGCGTCTTTAAAAGCCACACAATGAAAAACGGTCCCCAGATTAGATCACCATATGCTCCAGCCATTGCATATCCGAGCGGATGTATTGGGACTTGAAGCAACAGCAGTCGTATGACAGCAAATAGAGAGACACATATTGCACCGCTGAGTGTAGCTATGACCTTTGGCATTTCCGGTGGCGATGGCATTCGCACAGCATTGACTACAGCCCTGTATTCCTCCATTGCGAGCCATGTGCCCCATATGCCTCCGCGAAGCCTGATAGCGCCGTAGTGGTAATACGGTGTGAGGTGAAAGTAAAAGCCGATCCACAGCCCCACGATGAGAGCGATTGTGCTCCAAGGTATGATGGCGCTTCGCTTCCAACCGGCATTGTCAGCCATCTTGACACCTTCAATTTGGTAGCCAATCAGCTCCGGATAATATCCACGAGCCATAAATGTGAAAAGCGCAAATGCTGCCATGCTCTTTACGCCACCTCTATCAAGCAATGGTCTTGTCCCAAGCGTGTATGTGATGGAGCGCTTCTGTTGGAAGAATGGGAACATCCAGATCAGCGGTATGCCGACTTCCGCCCTTATGCGTGCGTAGACGAAAGCCACTATAATCACAATGGCGAAGTATAGTGACGCAAGCCAAGTAGCCATCCCAGCCATTGAGGCAAATAGCACCATCCCGAAAAAGCCAGATGTAATTAGCAGGAGGGATTGACGGGGGTTAAGCACTTCGCTATACTCACCGTTGCGAGAGTTGCTGCGGTATCCAAGTGCCCTCTTCAAGGCATCGGCTATGTGGAGGCGGGCTGTGTAGATCAGATAGATTGCCATGGCGATGTATGCCCCAAGGCTTTGCTCCTGTGGGAACGGATAGCCAGGATACCTGTAGCCGATTATCTCACCGACAAATGCTTGCACTTTGATCAGCATATATGAGAGCCAGATTGATAGCGAAACATCCGTTGGGACGAGGAAGCCAAAGCCGATAAGCTCTGGACGATACCAAATGATAAGCGGGCGAAGTGCCCTCCAAGGTGACTCAATGAATGAGGCACCCATGTCAAAGAACTTGCCAAACGCAGGCACTGATGGGAAGTAAGCATTGAGCATGTTCATGGCGTTGTAAAATGAAGATGCGATGAATCCGAGCCACATCAACCTGTTCCTGAAAAAGGTGAGCCGGCCATCTTCAGTCCTGGTTATCTCAAGCGGCAGTTGCACGAGTGGGAAAACAAGTTTCTCCTTGTCGCACCATTGCCTTGCAAACAATGATACCAATCCGAGGGAGCAAATCCAGTAAAGTGTAAAGAAGAGAGTCCACCATGCCAGCTTCGGAAGCCATACGCCCCATGGTATTCCAGCAGCTGAGCTAAGATAGAGCGAGCGCATTGCATCTCTGTCCATTGGCACAAGCCAGCTTGGAAGGTTATGCCAAAGGATGGTGTCAAATTCGTTCTCGGCAGAGGCGTAGTAAATTGGTGTGCCAATTAGAGCAAACAGAAAACGCACAATCCCACATCCAGGGAGTGATGAGGAGATGGTCGTGAAGAAATAAATCAACATCAATTCGGCTCTGCTGAAAGCTATTGCCGGGTGAATTAATCTTAGCAGCAAGTTGCCAAATAGGAGGAGCAGTAGGACGCCGATTGCGGGCACTGGTGGAACTGCCTCCGAAACCTGCGTCGCTAATACCACGATCTCGGCTTGCCTTATCCAAACGCCACACAGGATATTTAAGCCGACTGCAACGGTAAGCACATATGCTGTGCGGAAAGCAAGTTGCACTGAGGTGAGCCGTCTTGTTTCCAACTCAACAGTGCCAATCCTGCTGTCCGAAATCTTGTCCCGATGCAACTTAACCCCCCCTAATTAGTTCCTCCAAGCAGCAGGGGATCGCACATACCGAAACGAAAGACACCCTACGAAAAAAATTTGCATTTGCTGGCGGGCTTTCGCAACCGCCATAATTATTTGCAAGCGCCTCTTGGAATGCATCGTAAGCGTGCCGTATTGAAAAGTGAGAGGTGGAATGTATGACGAAACGGGAACGCTTCATGACTGCGTTGTGCTGCGGCATACCGGATGTTGTTCCCGTAGCACCGCTAATACATAGCCGCTACGCATACAAGCTCCTTGGCAGAGCTGATTGGAGGGCAGTTTTTGAGGTTCATCAGATGTTGGGCAGCATTTGTTTTCGCGGTCCGATAGGTGTTGGTGTGCTTGTTCAGATGCCGGAAGGATGGGAATATAGCAGGAGTGTTGTCTCAACAGAGCCAAATGGGCGCCTCATAAGTGAAATCATTTTGAAGACGCCAAAAAGAACGCTTTTGGGCAAGCATGTTAGCGGCATGATACCTCATGACCCCCTTGTTGGTAGGACTGTTGAATACCCGGTTAAATCCAAGGATGATTGGGAAGTGTGGATTGACTACCATGAGCAGTGGATTTCATCGGTCAAGGGATTTGAATTTGAAACAGTGAATGAGGCGTTAGCTGTAATGGGTGAAGATGGCATTGCAAGTGTTGGTCTTGTGCCCGCTTTCACTATGGCTGGCGAGGCTCGTGGCATGCAGGATCTATTACTTGACCTCGTTGACTATCCAAAGGTGATGGAGGAGGTAATGCAGATAGGCAGGCAAGTGATGTTAAAGCATGTTGAGTCATTCTTAGCATCGCCGGCTGAAGTTGCATGGCTTGATGTTTGTTGGGCGACCGGAGCTAACATCGGTCCGAAGATGTTTGAGCGATGGGTGCTTTCGGATATAATCGCAGCAATGGAGCTTGTGAGGGGCAAGCCTGGAAAATACCTTGGCTTATACACCCTCGGCAGGGTGAGAGAGCTTTTGCCCATGTTCGTTGATGCTGGCGTTCACTTCATTGAAACATTTGAGCCAAACCAAGGCGACATAACATTGGCGGAAGCAAAGCTCAATTATGGCGGCAAGGTTTGCATCATGGGCAACTTCAATTGTTTAGTGCTGTCATTTGGCACGGTTGAAGATGCCCGCAGAGAAACTTTAAGGTGTCTTAAGGAGGGAATGGAAGGCGGTGGTTACATACTCGTAACTGGTGATGAAGTGCCTGCGGATGCCAAGTGGGAGAACTTAAAAGTGATGGTTGAAACGGTTGAGGAGCATGGCAGATATGTAGCATGATAAAAGCCGTTTGTTTGCCTCACTCAATGACGACCACTTCATTTGTCGGCTTGAAGAAGTGAAGTAACAGCAGCAGGAAAAGAATGAAGGTGTTTCCGAGGATCAAGCCCATTGCAGCCGGTCTAAGCATTTGCCACATTCTTATTCCGCCAAACCAAAGCGTAAGCGCCTTAATCACCCATCCAAGGAAGATGCTAAAGCCATACCTGTCTCCAAACCATGTCCCATTAACTGCCACATAACCGAGCGGATGGAATGGCCACCAAAGGAATCGCCACCTGAGCATGCATAGGGCGATGGTGACGATGCCGCCGGAGATGAGCGAAATATAGTTGCCGGTTGTCATCTTCTGGTTCTGCACGAGTTGATTGAGCAAAGTGCGAGCCATCCCGGCTGGATAACCCCTTGTCCACCAGCCCATCTTAGGTATCGGCGTTGTGTAGAGTATGTAAACGCATGTTGGGTGGCAGGCAAGGATGGATGTGAGCAGGGAGAGCATTATCAGCTTGAGGACTTGCAATTCGCTCAGGCGTGCTGCATGCGCTATTTTCATCGCCTGAATTGCTTGAGCCAAAACACATGTAGCAGAGTCACTGAGCTTTGAGCCAATCATATTAAGCCCAGTTATGTTCTTTGGACCGATCGCATCTTTTCCAAACGCCCTAACAATGAATGTGTGCGGTGATGGCGTCCAGAAGACGAAAAGACCAGCTTCAGCCACCATCCGTGCAACGAGCGTCCTCCAGATAAAGTGTATGGCGAAAAGAAGAATAGCCCAGTGCAAGGATAGATTTATAGCGACCGCAAATAAAAGAAGGACGACCAAACCAATGGATATGATGAGCAGCGTCGTGCGGGGCGATATCATTTTCTGCCCTCTCTCATCATCCGCCTCTGGATGCAAAGCCTTTGTTACGAGGCTTTTAAGGTAACCTC
Source organism: Armatimonadota bacterium (assembly GCA_025062195.1). GTDB lineage: Bacteria > Armatimonadota > Fervidibacteria > Fervidibacterales > Thermosaccharophagaceae > Thermosaccharophagus. The sequence goes on along the minus strand of JANXAS010000078.1, from coordinate 4,022 downwards.
GTGCCACCCATGCTTGCATACCAAACAGTGTGAGCAGTCCACCGATGGTTTGAAACTCAAGTGGGACATAAAAGTCGGTCAAGCCAAGAGCAGCCCTTGCGACCATCTGCATCCTTCTGACGATGTAAAAGAACCAAAAGCTGAAACCAACATCAGTCGTGATGAGGTATGTGATTCCGATCATGTCAAAGTAGTAATTGAGCGGGAGGTAGTTTAGCACATCCCATGGTCTTCCGCTGAACAAGACACCGAAGTTGCGGTAGATGTTAATCCCGGGAAAGCTCGGGAAGTAAATGTGAAGTGCGCGCACCGAGTAGATGAAGGTCGGTATAAAGAAACAAGCCCACATCATTGGATTGCGAATCAGCGCTCCAACTCGCCTCTCATCGGCAACCTCAATTGGCACCTGGGCGAGCGGGAAAACGAGCTTTTCGTTTTCAATCCATTGCTTGCGCAGCAGCACCGCTATCCCAACCGCTGTGTAAAACAGCGCCACATAAAAGGCTGTCCACACCATAAGCGGGATGACCCAAGGTTGCCATGGTATCTTTGCTCCTTCAGGCATGCCCTCAAATGCCCAAGCTATGACACCGCTGCGAGGGTCCTTTGAGGGCAAAAACCAATTGGGGATATAAGCGAGCCAACTGGGGACATCGTATTGGAGCAACTCGGGCATGTTTCTCGGATGCGAGTAATAAACCGGTGCCAAAAGACCAAGGTAAAGATAGTCGGCATACTGTTGACCGGGTATTCCAGTCATGATGAGTATAGTGCAATAGATGAAAAGCAGTTCGGAGCGCGATAGAACTATCCTGCCGAGAAGGCGCTTGCAAAGGCTGTTAAAGAGCATGAGCATCATTATCGGGAAAAGAGCGCAGCGCGGCAGATGCCCAGTGCCGATGAGGTCGTAACGCAAGTATGCGGAAAAGCAACCGGCAACGGATATCCCAATGACGAGTGCAAATGCTATGACGATGGCTTTAGGTGTTATACCGATTTCCCTTTCCCTTACGCTGATCTCAATTAACCGTTCCCTTGCCATTGCTGTTGTTTCCCCCAAGGATGCAATGAGCATACAGCTGAAGTTCGCAACAAAGTGATAGCAGATGTTGGTTCTTTTTTCGGCGCAAGATTACTAACGGTGCAGCACATCCCTCAAGAGTTTAGCCTCCACATGTGCGCACATTAACTGCAGTCTGTTCAAATCTTATAATGACATAATGTCACTGAAAGCAGGTTGTGAAACTCGGTTCTGAAAAGGGAGGGGATTGAGATGTTCGACTTTAAGCAACGCATTTGGAGGAGGGAATTTATAAGGGCGTGCTCCTTAGCAGCATTGTTTGGCACTGCGGTAGGAATGACTCTTTGGAGGAAGTTTGAGCCGGGCTTGACATCGTTTTTGCAGCGCCTGAGGCAGGGCAAAACCGTTAGAGCAGAGGGTGGTGCAGTGATTGAGGGAACCAAGCAAGATACGAAAACAAATGTTGGTGGCAGCGGCAAAGCGGCGGTGAAGGCGGAGCAGAAGGAGCAGGAGACCGTCCCGGCAGATTATGTTCTTGTTGAGGTGGATAGCATTGTCACTGACAGGGTTGGAGAGCCAGTTGTTTTGCTTGTTGATAAAAGTTCGCGCAAGTATCTGCCAATATGGATTGGCTCTTCAGAAGCATTTGCTATAGCTGTAGCCCTCTATAGAAGGAAGCCACCACGCCCGCTAACCCATGACCTGCTCAATACGGTGATCAAAGCATTGAATGGTGAAGTTCTTCGGGTCGTCATCAACAAGATAGAAGCACAGACATACTATGCGAGCATAATTTTAAAGGGCAACGGCAAGATCCAAGAGATTGATGCGCGCCCAAGTGACAGCATTGCACTTGCATTGCGAGTTCGCTCGCCAATTTATCTGACACCGCAAGTGGCAAACCTTATGGAGCCGATGAGTGAAAGTGGGCAATTGAAGAGGACTTGAGCGGCAAAGTTACGAAGTTAAAAGTGAGAGCTTGTAAGTGGTGAGAATTGATGAGTCCTTTTGAGGTCGCGATGATAATACTTGCATTGGTCGTTGCGTTGTGGCTCCTATCCTCACTTGTGCGTGCTAAAAAGGGTTGAGCACTTGAAAATGAAGTGTAATTTGTGTGGTGTTGGTGATGAAGGATGTGCAAAGTTGGGCACGAAAAGTAATGGATGCAGTGAGAAAAGTCATCATCGGTAAGGAGAATGTGATTGAAAGGGTGATCATATCGCTTCTGGCAAGGGGGCATGTCTTGCTTGAAGATATCCCTGGTGTCGGCAAGACAACACTCGCTAAGGCGATCGCCAGGTCGCTTGGATGCACATTCAAGCGGATACAGTGCACACCTGACCTTTTACCTTCCGACATCATCGGCACCAATGTATATCTCCTTCATGATGGCAAGTTTGTCTTCCGCCCGGGTCCAATATTTGCAAACATAGTGCTCGCCGACGAGGTGAACAGAGCATCACCGAAAACACAGTCAAGCTTGCTTGAGTGCATGGATGAATACCAAGTCACAGTTGATGGAGTCACTTATCAGTTGCCGTTGCCTTTCTTTCTTATCGCCACGCAAAACCCAATTGAGCCCGAGGGCGTTTTCATACTCCCCGAGTCGCAAGTTGATCGCTTTTGCATGCGCTTAAAACTCGGCTACCCAGATGCCGAGGAGGAAAAGCAAGTGCTTGTTGAGCAGCGCCTAACTCATCCGCTTGAATTGCTTCAACCGGTTACGGATGCGCAAGAGGTGCTGGAGATTCAAAGGTGTGTCAGAGAAGTGTTCGTGAGCGATTTAGTCTATGAATATGTGCTGCGCATAATTCATCAAACCAGGAAAGACGAGCGTCTGCTGCTCGGGGCAAGCCCAAGGGGTTCTCTGTTTCTTATTCGTGCTGCTCAGGCAAGAGCAGCAATGTATGGTAGGGATTACGTTATACCTGATGACATAAAAGCACTTGCAATTGATGTGCTTGCGCATCGCATCATAGTTAAGCCGATATATCGTGCTGAGGGTTTGACAGGGGAACAGGTCATTGCTGAGATACTTGAGCTTATCCCAGTGCCAGACATGATTTAAGCTTTGTCGCTTGTTTTTCCAGCTGCTAAAGGATGGTTGATAAGACATTTACCTGTTTTCTTATCGCGCCGATTAGAAGCAGGGAAACCGTCCATATGCATCCTGCTTAATTGGGGGTTATGTGTGGATGGGCTTTAGAAGAGATTCAACGGCACATCAAGCCACCAAGGGGAGGTTAAAGCTGAGGGTTTGGTGGGGTGGGCTTTGGCCTTTCCTCTGGTTGAGTTTGGCGTTATACCTTGTCGGACTCAGCAACGATAGCGAGCCAGCACATTTCATTTCACGCATCCTGTTATTTGTTCCTATCGTTAGCTTGGTGCTCGGCTTGGTAAACATGAGCGGCATTACATGCAACCTGAAGCATGCAAAACAAAGGTTGCAAGAGGGTCAAAATGCCAGCATGCAACTCAGGCTTACCAATTATGGCTCCCTATCAAAACTTAACTTTCTACTTCACACTGCCATATTGAACAGGACGCTCAACATCAGGCACAGATGGGTATGGTTCATCCAATCCATTGCCGGTGAGCAATCTGCAGATGCCGCATTATCTGTATCCGGACTAAAGCGCGGCGAGAATGAGATTGAATATGCCAAGCTCGTATGTGAGAGCCCGCTTAAGATCTTCGTATTTGAGCGGGAGTATTTTTGCGGGGGGAGTTGCATTGTATATCCGAGGCTGCTTTGCGATCCGGAGTCCATCATAAACTCCACATCTCTTTTAACGAGGGCGCTCTTGGTCCAAGATCCATTTGACTATCGCGGTGTGCGAGAATATGTCCCCACTGATGATTTGAGGCTCATTCACTGGATGAGCAGTGCGAGGCGGGGCGAACTCGTCATAAAGGTGCTTGAGCGGTATGGAGTTACACCGTGCACAATCTCACTTAGTGCGCCTGATGGAAGCAAGACTAACGATGCGTGGGATGAAGA
>JANXAS010000077.1 GCA_025062195.1 Armatimonadota bacterium | reverse complement strand
GAACTCTTGACCACTCAACGCCTGAGTCTTGATAACCTGCGTCGTCAATTGCCCTATGAGAGGTTGAATTTGGACGACCTTTTCAACAGGTTGAAGGGCTTATATCGCAAAGGTCACATTCAAATTGAAGTGCGCAAGCGATGCTGTAATACATATCAATCAAGTTTTCACATCCGAAAACCTGAAGCCGATGGTTGAAGCCATTGAGCGAGTCTTGAGCGAGGGCAGGTTGATCATATCCCGGGAAATTGATTACGGTGATGGAATCTACATCAATGTAATCGTTGCTCCAGTTTATGGCGATGAGGATGTTCAACTTGGTGCTGTGGCAATGTTGAGAGATGTGACGGAGCTAAAACAACTTGATCAACTCAGGATGGATTTTCTCCTCTCGCTCTCTCATGACATCCGTTCACCACTAACCGCAATAAAGGGCTTTGCATCTTCGCTGTTGCGTGGCACCTTCGGCGAGATTGGTGAAAAACAATCAAAAGCTGTGGAGCTAATCTTACATCAAAGCAACAGGCTTTCGGAGATGGTGGAGAGACTTGCCGGAGCTGTAAAGTCGCTCCCTGCTTCGTTCTCTCTACACATTGAGACCATTGATGTGCGTGATGTTGTAAATGAATGTATTACAGCTTACCTTGGAGCTGCTATGGATGGAAGACTCTTGCTGAAGTCCATCCTGCCGGATGAGCCACTATTAGTGGATGCCGATAGGGAAGCGCTCATGCGCATACTCTCCAACCTCGTTGATAACGCCATAAAGTATACACCACAAGGTGGAGAGATCACAGTGGAGGCGCGTCAGGTCGGTGACTTCGCAGTTATAGAAGTCCGAGATACAGGCATAGGCATCCCACCTGAAGACCTGCCCAAAATATTTGCGCCGTTCTCACGCATCGGGCGTGAGAGAACATATACGAAGGGGTTGGGACTCGGCTTGGCTATCGCTAAGAGGCTTGTGGAAGCTCATGGCGGAACGATAACTGTTGAAAGCCAACTTGGAAAGGGAAGCACATTTACACTTACCCTACCAAGAGCCAAATACGCTTCACGGGAGTTTCAAGTGTTGGCGTAAAGCCGTTTTTAAAAAGTTAACCCCTTTACGATGTGAAGAGCAACTGCAAGTGCATCTTGCCGGAGGTTTTTCGCAGGCGATGCATCATTACCGCTCTTTGGAGTGATATAAGAGACCCTTTAAATCAAACGGGGGCAACAATAAAAGTTGCCCCCCTCCCTACAGATGAGTATATGGATTTTCCTATCGCTCTTTTGCTCCGACCAGTTCCTGAACCCTCACAGTAAACTCGTTATTTACATAATCAACAATCACATGGTCGCCCTCTTTAATTCGTCCAAGCAAAAGTTCGTCCGAGAGCAAGTCAACAACATGGGTTTGAATTGCCCTCCTCAAAGGTCTTGCCCCGTGATACTTGTCAAATCCGATGTCTACAAGCCTTTCCCTTGCCGCCTGCGTTAGCTCAAGCGAGATGTGACGGTTTTGCAACTCAGTTATGAACGGACGCAATTCAATATCAACAATCTTTAATACATGCTCCCTCTGCAGCGGTCTAAAGACAACCACCTCATCAACCCTGTTTCTGAACTCGGGTGTGAAGCGCTCCTCATAAAGTTGGAGCATCCTTCTCTCCATTTCCTTGAAGACAGTTCGCACCCTCTCACTCTCGCTCTCCTCTCGCCTGAAGCCTATTCCAGATTCCTGTATCTCTTTACTAAAGCCGCGGTAGCCGATATTGGATGTCATGATGATGATGGCATTTCTGAAATCAACCGTCCGCCCCTGAGCGTCTGTGAGTCTGCCTTCGTCCATGATCTGAAGCAGGATGTTTGTTACCTCCGGGTGTGCTCTATCAAACTCATCAAACAGGACCACGCAGAATGGTCTTCGCCTCACCCTTTCGGTTAGCTGTCCACCTTCTTCATATCCGACATAGCCTGGAGGAGCTCCAACAAGTCTTGAGACAGTATGCTTCTCCGTATACTCGGACATATCAATGCGTATGAGCGCATCCTCTGTTCCGAAGAGAAACTCTGCAAGCACCCTTGCAAGTAGTGTCTTTCCGACACCGGTTGGTCCAAGGAAGACAAAGCAACCGGTTGGGCGCCTCGGATCTTTTAAGCCGGCGCGTGCCCTCCTTATGGCTCGCGCTACCAGCTCAATTGCGTGATCCTGCCCGACAACTCTTTCCTTAAGAAACTCCTCCAGGTGCAACAGGCGTTGTGTCTCATCCTCGGTCAAACGCTTAATTGGAATGCCAGTCCACTCCGATACGATGTGCGCCACATCTTCCTCTGTGACGACTGCTTGTTGCTCCTGCACGCTCATCTGCCATTCCTCTTCAACCTGCTGCAATCTTTCAAGCAATCTCACCGCCTCATCTCTCAACCTGCTTGCCCTGTCAAAATCCTGTTCGCTAACCGCTCTCTCCTTCTCAGCGTTAATTCTATCAAGCTCCCTTTGAAGCTCCCTTACATGGGGAGGTGGCATACAGCCGCGCAATTTTACTCTTGAGGCAGCTTCGTCAATTACATCAATCGCCTTGTCTGGCAGCCTCCTGTCGGTAATGTAACGGTGTGAGAGGCGTGCCGCTGTAACTATTGCCTCGTCCGATATTTTGACCCCATGAAAGCCTTCATAGGTTGGGCGCAGTCCCCTTAGGATCTCAATTGTCTGCTCAACAGTTGGCTCAGAAACAAAAACCGGCTGAAAGCGCCTTTCAAGTGCCGGGTGCTTCTCAATGTATCGGCGATACTCCTCAAGTGTGGTTGCGCCTATGCAACGCAGCTCGCCACGGGCAAGAGCTGGCTTTAAGATGTTTGATGCATCAATAGCTCCCTCTGCAGCGCCAGCGCCAACAATAGTATGCAACTCATCAATGAAAAGGATTATCTCACCCTGAGCTTGCTTTATCTCGTTCATGATGCGTTTCATGCGCTCTTCAAATTCGCCTCTATACTTTGTTCCAGCAACTATAGCAGCTAAGTCAAGCGCCACAACTCTTTTCCCAAGCAGCGGTTCTGGAACATCCCTTTGCACAATCCTTTGAGCAAGCCCCTCAACGATAGCGGTCTTACCAACTCCAGCGTCACCAACGAGGACAGGATTATTCTTTGTTCTCCTGCTCAATATCTGAATTACACGCTCAATCTCGTTCTCTCTCCCTATAACCGGATCAAGCTGCCCTTCAGCGCCGAGCTGAGTCAGGTCCCTGCTAAAAGCATCAAGTGCCGGCGTGTTAGTCCGCTTTCTAAACTGCTTTCTTACTTCACCCATTGCCTCACCTCTCTGGTCATAAATCTTGCGTTTGACATCCTCAAAACGGACACCATGCCGTATTAGCAGCCTTGCTGGTATCCCGTGCCTGTCACGCAATAGTCCGAGAAGCAGATGCTCAGTGCCAATGTGCTTGTCACCAAGCGACTTCGCCTCATCTGCGGCGAAAAGGAGGACTCGCTTTGATGCTGGGGTTAAAGTCGGCTCTGTGGTTGTTAACCTGCCGGCGGTGGCGCTCAACTCCCTCTCAATGTCCATTTGCAGTTGTTCAAGATCCACACCGAGGCGCTCAAGTATCTGCGCGGCAATACCATCTGATTGCCTGATTAGAGCGAGCAGTATGTGCTCCGGCTGAACATGGGGCGAGCGCAGGCGCATTGCTAAATCTTGAGCCTCAAGCAGCACTCGCTTCGCCTTCTCAGTATATCTGTCCACCATGAATAATCTCTCCCATAATGCCTAACTCATGATTGCGATCCTCATTCATTTATGACGCTCCACCGCACCGAAGTTTTTCATCACCACCTATACCCTGATCCTATTAGGTGATTTTGACACTCACACACAGCTTCGTAAAACGGATTCGTCGTCGTTAATAAATTGGTGTTCCCTCGTTCAGGGTCAACTCACGAAACGCCTCCATCAGCTGGCGGGTTATACGCCCAGGCTTACCATCACCTATGGGGCGCCCATCAATTGCCACTATCGGGACGATCTCCGCTCCGGTGCCGGTCAAAAAGCACTCGTCAGCTGTGTATAGATCGCGCGCTGTAAGAACCGTCTCATATGCCGGTATGTTGAATCTGCAGGCCAGCTCCATGACTACACCCCTCGTTATGCCGCGCAGTATTCCCATGTATGCTGGTGGCGTGTGTAGGCAGCCGTTTTTGACGATGAAAATGTTCTCCCCAGATCCCTCGGCAACATAACCATCAATGGTAAGCATTATTGCCTCCTGTTTCCCTGCGACCTTAGCCTCTATCTTGGCAAAGATGTTGTTGAGGTAATTGAGCGACTTTATTGCCGGGTTGAGCGCTTGAGGTGAGTTTCGTCTCGTTGAGACGATTATGGCTTCAATTCCGCGCTCGTAAAACTCGCTCGGGAAAACCTCTATCCGGTCGGCAATTATGATGACGCTCGGATTTGAACATCTCCAAGGGTCAAGACCAAGGTCGCCAACACCCCTTGTAACTACGACGCGTATGTAGGCATCCTTAAAGCAATTTGCGCGCAGAGTCTGCAATATGGCTTGTTGCATCTCCTCCTTTGTCATGGGTATCTTTAGCCAAATGCAATGCGCAGACTCGTAAAGCCTATCTATGTGCTCCTCAAGCCTGAACACTTTGCCACCATATGCCCTTATGCCCTCAAAGACACCGTCACCGTATAGCAACCCGTGATCAAATACCGAAATCTTTGCCTCGCTCTTTGGGACCAGCGCTCCGTTAATATAGATGAGCAACTCCCCTTCCTTCTCACTTTGTCCGCCCATTTACCTCACCACTCTTTTTTAACCCCTCAGCTATCGTCAATACCTTGCCTTTGATTTTCCGAGAGCAAATCCCGCTACTTCTTGAACTCGGGAAGTATCTCCACTTTCACCCATGCCCTCTCATTGGCTGAGCGTTCAATGGCATCAAGAACCCTTTGGCACTGCACGCCATCGTAGAAGTTCGGCTCCGGAAGTCTATCCTCAGCAATAGCGCAAAGCAAGTCGTAAACAGTATGGGTAAATGTGTGTTCATAGCCGATGATGTGCCCCGGTGGCCACCACGCCTTGATATATGCGTGATGCTCTGGCTCGGTGACCATGATCGTCCTAAAGCCATGGATGTCCGGCGGGTCGTCACGCAAGTAAAGTTCAAGTTCGTTCATCCTCTCAAGGTTGAAGATAAGCGAACCGTTGCTTCCGTTTATCTCAAATCGGTTGTAGTTCTTCCTTCCGGGGGCAAAACGAGTCGCCTCAATATAGCCAACGGCACCGTTATCAAAGCGCACGAGCGCTAAAGAGCAGTCGTCAACATCAACTGTGCCTCTCTGCTCAGCCGCTGCCTCCGCAGCAAGCCCTTCAGCCCTTGCGGCAAGCAATGGTCGCTCCTTGATGAATGTCTCAAGCAGTCCGCTCACTTCAACGATCTCACCCACAAGGAAACGAGCCAAGTCAATGACATGTGCCGCCAAGTCGCCAAGCGCACCTGAGCCAGCTATGTTCTTCTGCAAGCGCCAAACGAGTGGGAATGATGGGTCAACAATCCAGTCCTGAAGGTATGTCCCACGAAAGTGATATATCTGACCGAGTCGCCCCTGGCTTATCAGCTTCTTTGCGAGTTGAACCGCTGGCGCGCGCCTGTAGTTGAAGCAAATGGCATGCTTGACGCCGGCTTGCTCAACAGCCTTCAACATCTCTTCAGCCTCTTGGAGATTGCGAGCCAATGGCTTCTCGCAGAAGACATGCTTCTTTGCGTTTGCTACCTCAATAGCAATTGGGTGATGCGAGTCGTTCGGTGTGACTATATCTACAAGTTCAATATCGTCACGCCTGACAAGCTGCTTCCAATCGGTCTCGTAGCCTTCCCATCCAAACTGCTTTGCGGCTTGCTCAACTGCTTCCTTCGTGCGCCCGCATATGGCAACCATCCTTGGGATTAACGGCGGTGAGAAGAAATACTTCACATTGCGCCACGCCTGACTGTGCGCCTTACCCATAAAGGCATATCCGACAAGTCCAACCCCGATCTCCCTTACTTCTTGCGCCATGACTAAACACCTCCAGCCAACTCAGATTGCACTGTGCCTCCCGCAACATCTCTCACCGGCGCTAAAAATTTTAACGCTCACATCGGAGATTGAAAAATGCGTTTTTGGTGTGAGCACATAAGATGGTGCTGTAAAGGGGATAAAAGCCCACTTGCTTTTCCCGGGAGAATTTCATTAGTTCCCGCTGACACACGCAACTTGCTTACTGCCGATGCATTCACTTGTATTTCAGCTTGTCCGTCTTGACACCGGCTTGTTCGCCTAAAAGCCCTTTCTCAAAACTTTCCCTGAGCGGTTCAGCCATCACTTTAACCTTTCCATCCTTCAAAGCCTTCTCCCAGAGACCACGAATGAACTCCCTTGACCTGAGCGCGAGTTGTTCAGTGAACAGCTCCATTTCAATCTCGCGCTTAGCCTCCTCATACGAAACCCTCGGGGGCTCTTTGATGTCACGCACCCAAACTATCACCCAGTAATAGATGCCATCAATAGCCACCTGCATTGGCGGAAATATCTCACCAGGTTTTGCCGCTCGCAAAATCAGCTTATACTCCTGCGGCAACTCGTCAACCGCCAGATAACCCCTCGACCCTTGCAGGCGCGCTGTCGGCAACTTTGAGTGCTTGGCAGCGAGTTCCGAAAACACTTTCGTCAAATCCCTGCGAGCCTTCTGAGCGCGAATTAGCTCTCCCCACAAATTGTTTGCCTCCTCGGCTGTATAAACCCCGATCTCGCGCACCTCATACATTGGCGGTGGATTGTAGCGCCTTTGAATGTGAGGGGTATACCATCGCTTGCGTATATCAGCTTCATCAATTCGTATCTCGCCTTTCAGCAGCCTTTCAAGCAGCAAGAACTTTTTAGCCTCAGCCCAAAGCATCATCGGGGTTATTGAGACAGGCAAGCCAGCCCTCACAAGCCTCTCTGTATCTCCTTTCTCAAGCGCCTCAAAGAGGGTATTGAACCGCTCAAGCACTTCCCTGTCGGTGACACTTATTCCGCGCCTTTTAGCCTCCTGCTCAATCAGCTTCAGCGTTATCATGCTGCGCAACACTTCGTTTCCATGGTCACAAATCAGTCTTGCAACAAAGTCCTCTCGCTTTATAGGTTCGCCATCAACAGTCGCTATTATCTCCGGCACATCGTAATAGCGCTTTATGAAGGCAGGCTCACCACATTTGCTCACATCAATGAACATGCATACGGCAAAGCACACAGCTATACTCACGCGCTTGATGCACATTGCCTTTCACCACCTTTTGATCCGGCTGCCTTTTTGGCGACCATAACGGCTTCTCTGTAATAAAGCTTGCCCTCATAAAGTGCTCTCCCAACTATGCACCCGCAGACCTTCGGGTATAAGCGTGCAAGCTCGGCGATGTGTTCCAACTTCGAGATCCCCCCTGAGGCAATTATGCTCAGGGATGTTTTGCAGGCTGCTGTCTTAATGGCTTCCAGATTTGGTCCGAGCATCGTCCCATCACGAAGCACATCTGTGTAAATGACGGTCGTAACACCTATGCGTTCAAGGCTGCTTAGCAATTCCATCGGCTCCAAAGATGAACTTTCAGCCCAACCGCGAATTGCCACCTTGCCACCCTTCACATCAACAGCGACGGCTATGCGCTTGCCCCATCTCCTAACCGCTTCGCTCAGCGTTTCAAAATCCTCAACAGCTATAGTCCCAAGCACAACCCTATCAACACCGACAGATAAAATTGTCTCAATCTCGCGAAAGCACCTGATGCCGCCGCCAAATTGAACTCGGCACTCAACCGCTTTACGAATCCTGATGAGCGCTTCGAGGTTCTTAGGTTTGCCTTCAAGCGCCCCGTCAAGATCAACGATGTGAAGCCACTCAGCACCCTCCTCAACCCAACGCATGGCTGCCTTAAGTGGGTCTTCCTCATACACGGTTTGGGCATCAAATCTGCCGCGCAAAAGCCGAACACATTTGCCCTTCATAATGTCAACGGCTGGGATGACAGCAAAACCATACATAGCCATTCACCATCTCGCTCAATCTTTGGGGGATATTTATCACAATCCATATGCGCATACATGCCCATGATACGGCAATCAAGCCCCTTTATTTGCGCAACGGTGATTCAGAGCCATTTGCGACTTTGTGAAGGTAGCTTCACATTCATTCTTCAATCGTGCTGAACAGCCATTCAAAAGCGGTCAACCACAGGAGCACCGCTGCGTCTTCGGGCAGCATATCAAGTGTCTTCCTGAAGAACTGGCGCAGCACATCAACATATGAGCTGGATGACTCATCTACGACTATGAATTCACCGCTTCTCATCTGCTCGGAGAGCTCCGCATGAACTGATGCTACAAATCTCTCCACTGATTCAGGTGTGGCTCGCTCAAGCTCGTCACCGAACTCGGCTATGACTCGTTCTTTCAATTCTTGTAGCCTCAAGCGCATCACCACCAAAAATGGGCGCTTGCTGCAAGCCACTTTAGGAAATCATCACACAAGCTCAATTATTCCGTAGCTTCCATCCCTCCTGCGGTATATCACATTTACTCGCCCCGTCTCAGCATTTATGAACACGAAAAAGTCATGTCCCAGAAGCTCCATCTGAAGTGCTGCTTCATCAATCCTCATCGGCTTTGATTCAAATCGCTTTACGCGCTTTATCTTGATCATTTGCGATTTGGCTGCCTGCTGGCTTTGAGCGATTTGATTTGGGTTTGTGGTCCGAACAGATTGAACAGCTGCAACTACGGATGAACGCCTGTGCCTATCGTAAAGCTTCTCTTTGAACCGGCGCAGCTGCTCTTTGATGGCGCCAAATGCGGAATCAAAAGCCACACGCATGCTTCTCTCCCTTTCTTCGCTGCGCATCTTTAACCCCGAGAGCAACAAAGTTATTTCGGCAATATAAAACCCTCGCTCCCTTCGTATAGCCACTGTGCCGCTCTCAATGTGATTGAAAATGCGGCTCAGGCTGTGAAGCTTCCCTTCGCACATCTGGCGGAATTGTTGGGTGAGCTTGACCTTCAATCCGGTGACCGTGACAGGAAACGAATCGCCGCCTTTAGAGCGCATTCAATGATACCCCCTTCATGTTGAGTTTTCGTTAAAGCTATCATCGTATCGACGGAGCAATGCTACTGCATATGCCTCTATGCCTTCGCCCTTCCCAACAAAGCCAAGCCCATTTGTCGTTTTGGCTTTTACGCTCACAGATGTTATCGGCAAGCCGAGCAAAGATGCCAAATGCTCCCTCATTGCACCCTTGTATGGGCTTAACTTTGGCTCGCTCGCAACTATGATGACATCAACCTGCACAGGTTCATATCCTGCCCCCCTGATATGGTTAAGAGTGCGCTCAAGGAGAGCAGTGCTTGATATGCCCGCATATTGTGGCTCATCGCTCGGGAATAATTCACCTATATCGCCAAGTGATGCAGCGCCAAGCAAGGCATCGCACACAGCGTGCAAAGCCACATCCGCATCAGAGTGCCCATCAAGCCCCATCTCATAAGGCACATGCACGCCACAAAGAATCAATGGTCTACCTTTGACAAATGGATGTGCATCATATCCCAAGCCAACGCGCATCTCCATCTGACTCACCTTTAAACGCCCGCTTAAATCCCGGAGAGATTAAGGTGAGCGCTTTTGCAGGAACATTTTGGCGCAATCCCGGCGGCAACAAATGCTTTGAGCAGAGATTCGGCCAGCAATAAGTCACCATGCAAAGTTATTTTGATGTTGTGCGGCTCTCCCGGGACAAGTTTTACTCTTTCACCAACCGCTTCAACGAGTGTTGCGTCATCAGTGCAGCGCAAGTTGAGTTTGCGAGCATGCTCATGTGCCAGACGCAAAATTTCGTATCGGAAGGCTTGCGGTGTTTGCACAAGGTAAAGATCCTGTCGGGGCAATGTGCGCTTCACAAAGCCATCCTCGTTTGCCTCCTTGATTGTATCAGTGCATGGAACAGCTGCCGTCGCAGCACCATATTCAATCGCTGCCTTTAAAACGCCGCGCAAAAGCTGTGGTGTCACAAGCGGGCGTGCTGCGTCATGGACAATGATGTAATCGGCTTTCCCCTCAACCTCCACCAACGCATTGTAGACGCTCTCCTGTCTCTCAGCACCACCCTCAACAAGGGATATGTTCATCTTGCCTTTGTGCGGTGACGCCGCATGCCATATATCCTTTTCCTCCCCCTTTCGGGTGCATATGATGAGTTCACTTACCGACTCGCTCGCGCATATTGCTCTGATCACCCAAGAAATAACAGGCTCACCGGCAACATCAATTAGCACCTTATTGCGCTCCAAGCCCATCCTGTTTGCCCGACCTGCTGCGGGAACTACGGCTATCACCCTCATCAAATAGGTCACCCTCTTCTTCGGGCAACTCCTGTGTGAACTCAGCGAATATCATTTTGCCAGAGTGTGTCTGGCTGACATTTCGGACCATAGTCCGAACCCTCTTCCCAACATACCTCCTTCCACCCTCAACCACTACCATCGTGCCGTCATCTAAGTATCCAACGCCCTGTCCTGGCTGCGTCCCCTCACGAACAAGGTAAACATCAAGTTCCTCTCCGGGGAGCACCACGAATTTCAAAGCGCTTGCGAGCACATTTACATTTAGCACGGGCAACTTGTGCAGACGCGCTATTCGCTGTAAGCCATCATCGTTCGTGATTATGGCTGCGTTCAACTCCTCAGCAAGCCTGATGAGCTTTGAATCTACAGATGGACCGCGCTCAACAGCTGTGCTGTATTCCTCCACAACCTCAATACGGTGCGGATATGTTCTTTTCAGTTCGTCAAGCATCTGTAAGCCGCGCTTGCCCCTCGCACGCTTGACCGGATCCTCTGAATCCCGTATACGCTGCAACTCTTGAAGGACAAAATCCGGTATGAGAAGCTTGCCCTCCAAAAAACCGGACGCTATTATCCCGCTCAGTCTACCGTCAATGATGACGCTTGTATCAAGCACCTTGGGATGCAATAACTCATAATTGTCCCTCTCACCATGGCTCTCGGCACTTATAACTCGTGCGCGAATTAACTTTGGAAAGAGTTTTGATAGCTCCTCTTTGACGCCAAGCATTATGCGAAGGCAAATGTAAAGTGTTGGCACAAGCACAAGCGCAATAATGAGCAGCAGTGTTTCTATTGGCAGCTTGCTTCTCATGACCGTTATCGGCGGGAAGAGTATAAGGTATGAGAGCACAAGTCCCAGCAGTGTGCCAAATAGGGCAGCGAGCTTATCTGAAAGTGG
>JANXAS010000076.1 GCA_025062195.1 Armatimonadota bacterium | reverse complement strand
GAAAGTTTGTTGGTTTGTAGTAAGGCACGGAGCAAAGCGGAGTGCCGTCAAAAGTGGAACATAGGACAAGGGACAATTTGGACGCCACTATGCTAACGCTTCGTGGCTAACTACGAACTTGCTATTTGGCTCGTAGTAAGGCACGCAGCGAAGCGGAGTGCCGTCAAGAAAGTTTTTGGCTCGGGCATTAGCCTCGCCCTCCCATTTTCGTGCTAACTACGAACCTAACTAAAAAAGTTTTGGCTCGGCAGTAGCCTCACCCTACGAATCAAATTTTGAATTTAGAACCTTGTATTCAAGACTGAACTTGGCTTGGTAGTGCAAAAAGTGAAACTGCTTAATCTGTTCTGTTAGAAGTGGCTGCCATTTGGATCACGAAACGAAAAAGCTTTCACCCTGTAGCGCTATCGCTTGTTGGCGACGAAATTTGAATGACCGTGGTAAATAAGCCTCAACGCTGTATAGATTGTATATTACCTCAACTTTTGAAAGCGGTGTAAGCAGGAGGCAACTTGCCTTTAGATGGCAAGGTGGTTCATCCTAAAAATCGCTACAAGATTAACGATGCGTGTGGCTCAACAACTACCCTTACATTCAACGGCTCCAATTGTTTTGCGCATCGTTGCATAAGGGCTTTCGTTGTGGCATCATGACAAGTGAAGTGACGAACCTAAGGAGGTGAGAACGAGGTGAAGTGGCGGTGCTATTTAAAGTGGGGTTTATTTGGCGGACTTATCGCGATTACAATATGTGGCATTGTGGTGGCTTTATCACGCACCGGCATTTGCGGCGAGATAACCGGTATTGAGGTAAAGCCGGCTCCAGTTGGGCAAATGCTCATAGTCACATCGGTCATAGGGCGTGGCGAAATAAGAGAGCGCACAGCTGCCACATGGCAACTTCTCAGGGCA
Organism: Armatimonadota bacterium; assembly: GCA_025062195.1. Taxonomy (GTDB): domain Bacteria; phylum Armatimonadota; class Fervidibacteria; order Fervidibacterales; family Thermosaccharophagaceae; genus Thermosaccharophagus. Next base: position 10,717 of record JANXAS010000076.1, on the reverse strand, counting down.
AGAATGACTGTTATGCCCGATTATCAGGTGCGCACCGAGAAAGAGAGCGCAGTTGAGGCTCGTTGGGAGCCAACTCAAACAAGGGTTAAGATTTCACATGATACACTTATAGAGATGCGCAGTGACAGGATTGCTGTATTAGCTGGGCGAATCTGGGTCTGCGCTGCTCAGAAGCCGGGTGAACGAATACCACTCGTTATTCAGACGCCAAACGCATATGTGGCGACGGAGCGTGGCTGGGTGAGTGTTGCACAGTTACCTTGGGGATGGAGCTTGGTGTCGTGTGATAGAGGTAATGTTTCTGTTGCGGCAAGGAACAGCGTTGTAATACTGCGTGGCGGTGAGATGACTTTTGTTGCCCCGGGAATGCGCCCAGATACACCAATGAAGATAACATGCGGGGCGATAGATTGGAACACAAGGATTTACCTTGAGGAGTTTGTGAAGCGCTGTCAGGACATGCCGCCAAGACCGCTCTCAAGAGAATTTCTTTCATGCGCTGAGAGGTTGCTTTGGGATGCAGGTGGTGTTGTGCCGAAATAGCCGATGTTGGACATTGAAATTTAGTTTGTGAGCACTTATGCCAGCCCGTCATAGCGGCAGTGGGTTGACAATTGTTGGATTGGGCAGTAATTCATCGCTGCAATTTGGAGGGTGCTCTGATTGTGATTTCAAGGCAACTTGCGCTGTGGTATGAGCGGGTTGAGATGCTTTGAAGGAGAGTCATAGCATTCATCGTAGCACTATTCAAGATGGAGGGATGGGGAAGATGCTGAAGTCAAAGGGTAACAAGAACGAATGGCGATACGAATTTGGCGGGCTGGCTGGCGCAGGTGTGAGTTTGATCCTTTTTGTTGGGATGCTCGGTTATACAAGCGGTATAGTTGTTGAGTATGCATGCAAGGCGCTGCGGTATGCATTCGGAGTGGGTGGATTTGCCATACCGGTGTTTTCGTTTATGGCTTGCATACTTATGATTTTCTCTGAGGGGAGAGCCTTCCTGCGCAATGCCACTATATCCTTTGCATTGCTTTTGGTTGCCTCACTTGGTTTTATCCACCTAAGTGTTCCAGCCGGTGAGGAGTTGGCTCGTCCATCAATGGTATCCTATGGTGGATTGACTGGTGCTCTTATTAGCCTTGTTCTTCGCAAAGCATTTGGCGATGTCGGTGGTTACATTGTCCTTTCGCTGGTTGCTCTAAGTGCCATCCTCATTTGCGCTGGTCTTTCGCCAAGCGAAGTGATGCGCTTCGTTCGGCAATATCTGTCTCTTTTTGGCGCGAGCGTCTTTGGCAGGCTCTTTCAGCGTGGTGGTAGGAGGGCAAAGCATAATGTTGAGCGCCGGAGAAGCGAGCAAAGGCATCAAAAAGGCTCCGAGGAGCAAAAACAAGAGGAAGTCGCAGCAGTGGCTAATGCAGCTGTGGATGCGAAAGTTGAGGGGAGTTTAAAGGGTGGCAATGGCGATAGACGCTTAAGTGCGGAGTTGCGTGAGCCTGAAGGTGATGCAGGTGTGTATGTGCCTCATGTTATAACTGGTGAAGTGAAGAAGAAACACCGAAAGCAGTTCAAGCTTCTCCCGGATCACTACGAGAAGGTTGTAGAAGCACTTGACAAGTCTTCGTCATCTGATGAAGTCGATTCTGAAATGGACGTTGAGGAGGGAATAAAGCTCGTTGAGGAAACGCTCGCCAGCTTCAAGATTGATGCCAAAGTTGTGAACGTGAAACGAGGACCAGTTATAACGAGGTATGAGGTTCAACCTGCACCGGGGATAAGGGTTAGCAGGATAGCCAACCTTGCTGATGACTTAGCCCTTGCTTTGGCTGCAATTGATGTCCGAGTTGAGGCGCCAGTTCCGGGCAAGTCAGTTATTGGGATTGAAGTTCCGAACAAGCGTGTTGGACTTGTGCGCTTAAGGGAGCTGCTTGAGCTTGATGAGTTTAAGAGCGCTCAATCAAAACTTACATTCGCTCTCGGAAAGGACATAGCTGGTAACCCAAAGCTTGCCGACTTAGCTCGCATGCCACATTTGCTAATTGGTGGCGCAACGAACTCTGGAAAGAGCGTCTGCCTCAACTCAATGATAATTAGCCTTCTCTCGAGGGCAGACCCGGATGAAGTCAAGTTTCTTCTCATTGACCCGAAAAGAGTTGAGTTAAGCCTATTTGATGGCATACCTCATCTTGTTCACCCGGTCGTGGTTGATGCAAAGCACGCTGTGCTTGCGTTGCAATGTGCTGTCAGGGAGATGGAGAGACGATATGAACTTTTCGCCGAGATGGGCGTGAGAAACATTGACAGTTACAATGCAAGCGTTGGGGAGGATGGGGAGCCACTTTACCACATCGTCATCGTGATTGATGAGCTTGCCGACTTGATGATGCAAGCTCCCGCCGAGATTGAAAGGCTCATATGTAGGCTTGCTCAGCTTGCGAGAGCTACTGGAATTCATCTTGTGATAGCTACTCAACGCCCATCTGTGAATGTCATAACTGGCGTGATAAAGGCTAACATACCCTCTCGCATAGCTTTTGCAGTTGCCTCGCAGGTTGACTCAAGGACAATATTGGACATGAATGGCGCAGAGAGGCTTATAGGTAGGGGAGATATGCTTTACCATCCAATTGATGCGCCAAAGCCGATAAGACTTCAAGGGGCATTTGTGAGCGAGAGCGAACTAAATAGGGTTGTGGGAGTCCTCATCCAGGAGTATGGTGAACCGGAAGAATATCCGTTTGACTTGCAAGAGTTTGAGGAGGAGACAGAGTTGCGCGTCCAGAAGCCTGAGAAACGAGACCCGTTGTTTGATGCTGCAGTTGAGCTTGTCAGGAGGAAAGGTTATGCCTCAGCGTCAATGCTGCAACGGGAGTTTGAGATTGGCTATCCGAGGGCTGCAAAGATAATTGACCAGATGGAGCGCGCTGGCATCGTAGGACCACCGGAAGGGAGCAAACCAAGGAGAGTGTTGATACCGTTTGCTGATGGAGTTGAGCATGGGAAGGAACCAAATAGCAAGTTAATGCAGTTCAGCGACCAAAGCGAGTTTGAAGTGGATGCGGAAGAAGAGCAGTGACAAATTCATGTTGACGCTATAATGTGGCGATGAGCTTGGGGAATTATGGAGGTGGCTAATATGGCAAAGGCGCGCGGCAGTGCTGAATGGCGTGATGACCTTAAGATTTTTTTCACCGACTACATCATGCCGATTCTGATCGCCTTTGTGCTGATGTTTTTCGGAATCGGGTTGGCTGTTGTCATGTCGCTACTCATCCTCATAGGTTTGGTTGCAGCAATCATATTGGTTTTGGCATTAGGCATTGGTGGTGGAATAGTTCTTGCGCTCATGATGGCATCGGTGAGGATGGCAATTGCAAACTTGTTGTTTGGAGCAATAATGCTCGCTATGGCTGTTTATTGTCTCTTCAACTGGGATGTGGTTAGCGCGATCCTCGGTTTTCTTGTCGGATTGATGATCGGATGGGTTGCACGCCCTTGGCGTGACATAGCCAGGTTGGGTGGTGTAGCGTCTTCACACGCATCCGAGTTCAAGCGAGAGGATGGCAAAATCTTCCGTGTGGTCTTGCTAACACCTGAGTCAACACTTGGCTTTGAGCCGCCGTTGTGGCAAAGCGCAATACTTTGGTCTATCGTTGTGCTCTCAATCATGGTTGGGGGGTTCGTCTTGAAGTGGTGGGGATTTGCGTGGGGAGTTTTAGCGGCAGCGAGCTTGTGGAGCGGAATTTGGTGGCTGTTCGTTGAGGCTGAGGCTAATGCGATGTTATTTGGGCAACTGCTTCCCAAGGAGTATATTGAAAGGAATAAGTTGGGACAGCTTATAGTTGCAGTGCTCAGGCGCGCCAAAATGATTTTGCGAACGCACTTTTTGCGATGGGCTTGATCTCGCTCGCACCTTCATGTGAACCCTTCCGGAGGAAATGGTCTTATGCGCGTCCTTGTGTTTGGACCACTAAGGGATATCCTCGCTCACGATGCTATGGATTTGGAACTTGATACGCCGATAACACCGCGCCAATTGTTGGAGGAGCTTTGCGCTAAATATCCGCATGCGGAGAAGTTGCTCAGGCGATGCCGAGTTGCAGTTGATGGAGAATATGTTGACCAAGACCAGTTCATAGTTAGTGCCACTGAGGTAGCCATTATTCCGCCGGTTAGCGGCGGCTCGGAATTGAAAGCAGCTTGCAAATGGCATTACAAACTCTCAGAGGAGCCAATTGATGTTGGTGCGGTGTTATCGCAGGTCATTGATGAGCATATTGGTGCGGTGGCGCTATTCATCGGTGTTGTTAGAGGGCGCTCTAAAGGTAGGGAAGTCATAGCGCTTGAGTATGATGCATATAGGATGATGGCTGAGCGCAAGCTTGAGGAGATTGCCAAAAGTGTTTGTTCGGCTTATGGATTGGAAAGGCTGACCATCGTTCACAGGGTTGGCAGGGCGAAAGTTGGGGAGGTCGTTTTAGTTGTGGCTGCGTCCTCAGAGCACCGTCATGAGGCTATTGGAGCGTGCAGGGAGGTGGTTGAACGGATAAAGTCGGATGTGCCGCTGTGGAAGAGGGAGGTCTTCAAGGATGGCTCTGAGTGGGTCATCCCCGAGACAAGTTAGTTCTTTTCCAGTTTGGCGTAAGTATGAAAACCAAGCAATTTCGGGAGGGGTGGTCAAGTTTGGAAGTGAGCATAGGGCGCAATAGGACTGCTTATATTGCCTACGGGTTTGACGATATAGCGCTCGTCCCAGCAGCCGAAACTATTGACCCAGACGATGTGGATGTAAGACTGCGCATAGGAAATGTGGAGCTTGAAATACCGATATTAGCATCGGCTATGGATGCGGCAGTTGATGTTCGCCTCGCTATACTCATGTCGCAGCTTGGTGGCTTGGCTGTGCTCAACCTTGAAGGCTTGCAAACAAGGTATGAGTCACCTGAGGAAGTAATTGAGCGCATAGTGGAAGCACCGCAGGAGGAAGTAGTAAAGGTGCTTCAAGAGGTTTACCGTGAGCCGATAAAGGAGGAGTTGGTTTACGAGCGAGTGAGGGCTATTAAGGCTGCTGGAGCAAAGGTTGGTGTTGCAAGCACTCCATTGCAGGCTCAGCGGCTGCTGCCAGTAGCTGTTAATGCTGGTGCTGATGTGGCAGTCATACAGTCAACGGTCACAACCGTCAGATTCGTATCAACGCGCCGCCAACCGCTTGATTGGAAAGCTATAAGGGAGACGATTGACACCCCACTAATTGTGGGCAACTGCGTTACATATGAGGCTGCAATTGAGTTGATGAGGGCTGGCGCTGATGGAGTCCTTGTTGGCGTAGGACCTGGGGCAGCGTGCACCACAAGGCAAGTCATAGGTGTCGGTGTCCCGCAAGTTACGGCTATAGCTGATGTTGCTGCAGCGAGGGAGGACTTCCTTGAGCGCACCGGAAGATATGTCATCGTAATAGCTGATGGTGGTATGCGCACCGGTGGCGATATAGCGAAGGCTATTGCAGCCGGTGCGGATGGCGTTATGATTGGTTCTCCAATTGCCAGCGCTGATGAAGCTCCAGGTAAGGGTTACCATTGGGGAATGGCTGCACCTCATCCTGGGCTGCCTCGTGGGACAAGGGTGAAAATCACTTATAGAGCGCCGCTTGAAACGATACTGCACGGACCAGCAAGGACAGACGATGGGACGCAGAATTTAGTTGGGGCGTTAAAGTTGTCAATGGCTACATGCGGTGCAAGGAACATCCGTGAGATGCAAAAGGTGCAGATTGTTGTAGCTCCAGCGATACAGAGCGAAGGGAAGTTGCTACAGAGGCAACAAAGCAAAGCAGCATCATAACGCCTCGTCATCTTTCCAGATGCGCTTTAGGGGCAAGTCCACAGATATTGTTTCAGCGGCGGCAAACTGAAAATTGATTGGGGAGGGTGATGCTCCTGCCTAACAAAGCTCTTCAAATAAAGAGAGCTGCAACTCATCAATAGGTTTGCCCTCCCTAACTGCATCAGTGGCAGCATTCATTTGCTATTACTCTTTCCTTCAACGGGGGTTGAACTCTGATGGGTGACAACCGCCCTGAAGAATTGATCGTTGTTGTGGATTTTGGTGCTCAATACAGCCAGCTCATTGCGAGGCGTATCAGGGAGTGCAAAGTCTATTCGGAAATAGTTCCATGCGATATTCCTCTTGAGAGTATCCTTTCAATGCGTCCAAAGGGGATAATCCTTTCTGGAGGGCAGGCAAGTGTATACCAAGAGGATGCGCCAAAGTGTGACCCGAAATTGTTTGATATCGGCATACCAGTCCTTGGAATATGCTATGGTGCACAGCTTATGGCGCACATGCTCGGTGGCGAGGTGCGCCCAGGCTTGCGCGCTGAGTATGGGAGGACACCGCTTGAAGTAATTGACGATTCAGACCTGTTTGAGGGTTTGAACCCAGAACTTGTTTGTTGGATGAGCCACAGAGATGTCATAGTGCGTGCGCCAAACGGATTCAAAGTTACAGCGAGGACTCCAAACTCACCGGTGGCTGCTATGTCAGCGCCGCAAAGAAAACTTTTCAGCGTGTTATTTCATCCGGAAGTGTCACACACACCGTGGGGTATAGAGGTAATTCGCAACTTCGCATACAAGATATGTGGTTGTAAGGGCACTTGGACAGCTGGTTCATTCATAGATGGGGCAATCCGTGAGATAAGGGAGCGCGTCGGGAGAGAGAAAGTGATATGCGCATTGAGTGGCGGAGTGGATTCAACCACCACTGCTGTTCTCGTCCATAAGGCTGTTGGAGATCAGTTGGCTTGTATCTTTGTTGACCACGGTTTCATGCGGAAGGGTGAGCCAGAAAAGGTTGTTGAGACATTCACGCGCCATTTCAAAATAAACTTGATTCATGTGGATGCTTCCGAAAGGTTTATGAAAAGGCTGAAGGGTGTCGTTGACCCCGAGGTGAAAAGGAAGATAATTGGTGAGGAGTTTGTTAGGGTGTTTGAGGAGGAAGCAAAGAAGCTCGGCAAGGTAATGTTTCTCGCTCAGGGCACACTGTATCCGGATGTAATTGAGAGCGGTTCAAAGCTTGCAGCGCGCATAAAGACGCATCACAATGTTGGTGGGCTTCCCGAGAGGATGCAATTTGAGCTTATTGAGCCATTGCGCTATTTGTTCAAAGATGAGGTCAGAGCTGTTGCTGAGAAGCTCGGCATACCGCCTGAGCTCGCATGGAGACATCCCTTCCCAGGTCCTGGACTTGCCATACGCATACTTGGGGAAGTGACACCGGAACGCCTTGAAATACTTCGCGAGGCGGACGCAATAGTGCTTGAGGAGATAATGAGAGCCGGTTTATACAGGCAACTCTGGCAAGCCTTCGCCGTTCTTCTTCCGATACGAACAACAGGTGTTCAGGGTGACAGGAGAACATACGCTTATGCCGTCGCCTTGAGAAGCGTTGTAAGTGAGGATGGAATGACTGCTGATTGGGCGAGAATACCGTATGAGGTGCTTGAGCGCATAGCTAACAGAATATGCAACGAGGTTAAGGGAGTAAACAGACTTGTATACGATGTCACATCAAAGCCACCAGCAACGATTGAGTGGGAGTGATGTTAGCATGGTAGTAACTCAAAGCATCCATTCCGATATACAGGAAATCATCATAACGGCTGAGGAAATTCAAAAACGAGTTGCTGAACTCGGTAAAGCCATATCAATGGATTATGAGGGTAAAGACCCATTGCTTGTTGGTGTGCTTCGCGGTGCGGTCGTTTTCCTCGCCGACTTAATAAGGCATATTACGATTCCTGTATCTTACGACTTTGTCGCCATAAGCAGCTATGGCGCCGATACAAAGACAACTGGCGTTGTAAGGATAATTAAGGACTTGGACGAGAGCATACAAAGCAGGCATGTCATTATCGTTGAGGACATAGTTGACACAGGGTTGACATTGAACTATATCCTCAAGATGGTGAAGGCGAGGAATCCAGCAAGCGTGCGAGTCTGTGCTCTCCTTGACAAGCCAGCAAGAAGGAGAGTGCCAGTTGAGATTCATTACCTTGGCTTCACCATCCCGGATGTGTTTGTAGTTGGGTATGGACTTGACTTCGCCCAACACTATCGCAATCTACCTTATGTTGGTGTGTTGCGTCCCGAAATTTATGCTGGCGGATGATCCGTGGTTATGCGCCAATTCGTATGTGTGGGTCAAAAACGCCCTTGATAAAGCCGTATGAAACTTGCTCCTTACAAATTATCCATTAAGCCGCCGGTGGTTGAATTCCCTTAAGTCAGATAGTCTATGAGCTTTAAAGCGAGGCTGTTTATTGTTGGAGCTCCGTGACGGTTTAAACGGTTGCTTCAATCTGCAGAATATGTTATTGGGCATAGCTCGCTAAAGGCGACGATGTTGAAAAAACAATGTGCGCAGGATGCCAGTGATTTTGTATTGCAGTTGGTGAAGGTATATGGTGGCTTGCCCTTGCTCGTTTAACAAACCACCAGTTTGGTGACTGCACAGCCAATTGTAAGGGGGCGTTAACTTCAGCTTTTCATAGGGGCTAAAGTTGTTTTCGTTCCTGCGAATGTGCATGCCTCATATGAGTTCCACCGATTGGGGGTTATAAATTACAAGCATGGATGTCCTTTGGAGGTGATAGTAAAGTGAGCACGATGGAGGAAACCGATGCTGAACTTGCCGAACTTGAAGCAAAGACGCTTGCTGAACTTCAGGACATAGCTAAGGAGATGAATATACCTGGCTACACAAAAATGAAGAAGCACGACCTTGTCTTTCGCATACTTGAAGCATATGCTCAGAGGCGTGGTTTGCTTTTCAAGGAAGGAGTGCTTGAGATATCAACTGATGGGCGTGGTTACCTGCATGTGAATGGTTACCTGCCAAGTTTAGAGGATGTGTATGTTGCGCCCGCTCAAATAAAGCGTTTTGGGTTAAGGACTGGCGACCTAATTTACGGACATGTTAGACCACCCAAGGAAACAGAGCGATACTATAGCTTGCTGCGCATAGTAGCTGTCAATGGCGAAGACCCGGAAAAAGCTCGTCATCGCCCACACTTTGAGTCTCTAACACCAGTTTTCCCGCATGAAAGGTTGAAGCTTGAGACAAGCCCCGATAATATCTCAGCGCGCCTGATAGATTTAATAGCGCCGATAGGAAAGGGACAGCGAGGCTTAATTGTCTCGCCACCAAAGGCTGGCAAAACAACGCTTCTTAAAACCATCGCAAACTCAATCCTTGAAAACCACCCTGAGTGCGTAGTCATCGTTTTGCTTGTTGATGAACGCCCTGAAGAGGTCACTGACTTCAAGCGTGCAACTAAAGCCGAGGTTGTGTCATCCACATTTGACAGACCACCAAGTGAGCACATGAAAGTGACGGAGCTCACATTGGAGCGCGCAAAGAGGCTCGTTGAGCATGGTAAGGATGTTGTCATATTGCTTGATGGCATAACGAGGTTTACGAGGGCTTCAAACATTGATGTTGAGCCAAGTGGAAAAACACTCTCTGGAGGGCTTGACCCGGCTGCGCTTCACCGCCCAAAGCGTTTTTTTGGTGCTGCAAGAAAGATTGAAGAGGGCGGAAGCCTCACAATCATAGCCACTGCGTTGATTGATACTGGCTCAAGGATGGATGAAGTTATATTTGAAGAATTCAAAGGGACAGGAAACATGGAACTCGTCCTTGATAGAAGGCTCGCTGAGAGGCGAGTCTTCCCTGCAATTGATGTTTTGCGCTCCGGAACAAGGCGTGAGGAATTGCTATACACAGCAAAGGAGATGCAGTCAATATGGAAACTGCGCAGAGCACTTGCCAATATTGACCCAATGCAAGCAACTGAGAGGTTAATTGAACAGCTTCGCAAAACGAAGAGCAACGATGAGTTCCTAAGCATGATAGACCGACAGTTCAGGTGAAGGGTAAAGCTAAACTTCCTGCGTGATAACTCGCCTGTTGCATGTTTGAACAAGTTTTGTGCCCTAAAGTTTTACAAAGCATTTTTTGTTGTGTTCAGTTTAAGCCTAATGAAATTGAGCAGAGTTTTATTGCGCAAGAAGTTTGTTTGCTAAGTTTTTCTGGTTCCTCTATGAATACTCTCTTAGGCATATCCTATCTCTTCCTTTCTGCAGTTGGTTATGTTACATATATAAATTCTGTTTGGTATCTGGAACACTGTCATTTCCTCCGTCAGAATTGTTGGAAGAAGCTGTTCAAATTATGGCGGGATGCGCCCATATCGGCGAAGACGCAGCAGATAGACACTTACCTTTTTGAATTGGAGTCAAATTTGTTATTGAATCAATTTTAAACTTCGGTCACCGAAACGCGTAAGCCGTTCTTTTTCACCAGTGCGAATATTTACAATCCAAATATCTTGAGGACAATTTATCATTTCTATTCCCTGTTGTAAAAATTGCTTAATTAGAGAATTATCATTAATAATACACAATATTTTATCTTCACTAATCCATACCCAGTCTTTAAAGTCATAATCCTCAACTGAATCTAATCCTAACACATTTAACTCTTTTTCAATCTGTGATATAGGAATTGATGTAAATTTTTCTACAGAGTATCCTAATGTTTTTGTCTTCCCTAAAAGGACTTGATGCTCAACTATCCAATCTTTAAGATTGATTACAAAGAGTCCGTAACCGAGACCAAAACAGTGCCATCCTAAAGAAGTGAGCATTTTCTGACC
>JANXAS010000075.1 GCA_025062195.1 Armatimonadota bacterium | reverse complement strand
TTGGCTTACCTTTGAAATCTTTTGCCGATTTCGCTAAGTTCGTTTCTTCGCCAACTTCTGCTCCTTCGGCGATGCTTTCGTTGAAGCCCAAAAGTTTGGACAAGAATCCGAAAGTGGCTATCCCTGCCAAAGTTCTCAGCGAATCTCGCCGTGACAACAAGCCCTTTCCCATTTTTCGCTCCCACTCCTTTTCGGTTTCTGTCTCCATGCTTGCACTAAAAACGCAAAGCCGAACCGCTCAAACGCACAAAACTCAACATGCCCATTGAAACTTGCTCGAAAGATTTTGTGGCTTACGTAGTCGGATTTGCGTATAGGGGCAGATGACTGTCTGCCCGGAAAAACCATTGCGAAAATTCACTTGCTCTTTACTTAAATGTTGCTGGCGAACACTTTTTTCATCACCATGCTATGGGCTTTAGCCTATAGTGGCTGACGAATTTTTAGAGGAATTTTTTCGCCGAATGAATTCAGCGCTCAGTTTGTTTCATCATCAACCACTGGCTAAAGCCAGTGGCATGTGTAGCAAGTGAAAGTTCTTAATAGCGACAAAGGAGTTGGCACTCAACTGTGTAACTCCTACATTAACCAATTGCTAAAGCCGATAGCATTGGTAACTTTGCACAAACATTTTAGGCAAAGAGTTCAGCCATATTTTAAGCATAGTTCACCTCTTCTTTCCACAATTGGTTTTGTGGTATACTTTTAAACAACCGTTTTGTGAAGGGCACAACGCTACAAAGGTTAGATGCCACCTTAATTTCCGAAAATGACATAAATTTAAGCTGCGGAAATTTTTGTTCGTATCTAAGGCAACCCATTTATGTGGATGTATCATTTAAAACCGCCGTCAAAATATTGCCATTTGTCCGCCAACCTTCCATTAAACCTATAATAGGCTCTATTTATACAACCTCTCCCTTTCCTTCCTCAATCAGCCTAAAATTCATGAGTGCAGCGAGGTCTCGCAACCTATCCGCATAATCGCCGTAGAATACAACACGATGGAGCAGTGTCATTACATCACCACGAATTACATCCTCACCCCAGCGCAAAAAGAGGCTTCTTGCATCGGGAACACTTTGTGCAAATTGTGTTCTGCAGGCAAGTGGGTCTTTGCTTGTCCAAAGTATTTTTCCCGTAACAAATAGCATTTTGTCCAGATGGACAAGCTTTGCACATGTCACAGGCTGCCCTATGCGATTTTCAACTTCAAGAGAGACGCCGGCACCAGAGTCAGTTTGTGATCTTATAACAAATGGCAACCTTTCGCCCTTAGGTCCATACATCTTTGTTGCAGATGTGCAATGGAAGTGAATCATAGCATTCTTTGCCACATCAATCACTGGGTCGCTTATAAACCCGGGCACGCCAAATGCGTAGGCAAATATGAGCATTGTCAAGGTTGAATCAATGTCTCCTTCACACCCTCCCACATAGCCCATGTCATTGAGTTTGCTGAATGTCAAGCATCCCCTTGGGTCACCCATGCAATGGATGCTGCAAATTGCGTGAGCCCTTTCCTCAGACATTATTCGCTTAACAGCGAGGAACATCCTCGCAGATTGAATTATTTCTTGGCGCTTTGGCTCAACAACAGCCTTTGCGGGGCGAATCCAGTATTCTTCAGCTTCTGCCTCTGCTTCCTTTGGGTCTATTTCTGTCATTGTTTTGTGAATTCTTTCATTCGGTATAATTACCAAGTCGGTTCCGAATGCTTTCTTTACATTTTCTGGTTTGCATGCTTCTGCTGTTCCATGAGGGCGTCCTACAGCCAGTATTTTGCTCTGTTTCATCCATACCGGCGCGCGAAGCAAAGCTATTGCCTTTTCAAGGTCTGCCCAATCGCTACTTGCTACAAGCACAACTCTATGCCCTGCTTTGCGCCATTGTGGAAAATACATCCAACCATGCCCACTAAATGGCTGTGAAAAGACAACAGTTGGCAAGCCAATTTCTACAAGTTTCGTTAATACCGGTGCTTCGCCGCCGTGTCCGGAGAGATGAATAATGAGCAGTGCATCAGCCTCTTCCTGCAACCTTTTTGCGACTTTTTCGGCATCCTCTGGCGGTATCTGTGCTTCACCTATGAACTTGACAGAGCCATGAACTGTCTCAAGGCGCTTCTCAAGCTCCGAAAAGAATGCACGAAACTTCGGTATTTCCTCGGCAGGTCTGGTGAGATACCAATGCCCAGTCCGTCCAGCAAAGACGCAAAATACCCTGACGGGTTGGAGTTTTGGAAGTTCAGCAGCTGCTTGGCTACTTGCTGTTGACTGCTTGAGTGTAATTGCTCCAATTGCACCAGCTGCAATACCAAGAAATTCACGCCTGCTGAATGTAAAGCGGCAATTTGTTAGCTCTTTCATCGTTCTCACCTCCGTTTTGTTTTTGCCATTTTTGCCAATTTAACGATGGCTTCTACCCCAGTTCTTAATGCCTCTTGTGTCCTCGCATAGAGGATAATGACATCCTTATCTGGGTCAAATGGTGACCACGCATATTGCAAGAGTGCCCTCAGTGAATATAGCTCGTTATTCATCCGCCTTGGCAGCAAATTTGCGTGAATTAAATCACGGATAAGTTCGTTATTTCTCTCATCGCCAATCAATATTGCAGGTGTGCCAATTTCCAGCTGTGTCGGGTTAAAGTGTGGATGAACTTGTGCATTCGGGTTGCGTTTCCTATGAAATTCAGGATCAACTGATGGAGGGAATTTCTCCAATTTCCTCGCATTTTCTGGCGTATCAATTGATATTTTGTGGCTGTAGCGGAAAAGCTCGCTCAATTCTTTAGCAAGTGTTGCTGCATAGTCATTCAATTCTGGAGGCGAGATTAGCTTTATCTCGGAAAAAGTGGCAAAAAATTGCCTTATGGCATCCCTGTCCGAGATTATAACCATTGGCAATTCCTCTGAATTTATGAACGCTTTGGAAGAGTTGATTTCAACACTTAAAGTTGTGCTTTTGTTTGTGAGCAACTCTGTTACTTTAATTTGAACTCTTTTCGCAGCACTTTCAAGTGGCACAATAAATGTGCCATTAAATTTTCCATTTTCATCGGTTGCACGGAAGTAAGTCAAAGGTTTGGCATTGCCGACCTGAATTTGCACCTCTAAAGGTGCAACAATGGGCAGAGATTTTCCTTTTGAGCCAATCAATGTGACGGCAAAGTTTTGCCGTCGCCCTTGCACTACTTTCTTGGGAACATTAACCGAAACTTTTTCAATTGTTTCTGGCACAAAAGCGTATATTGCAAACTTTCCCTCAGGTAAAGACAACATCCATCTTTGTGTTTCACCACCTTTTCCGACTATTCCTTTGCCAATTTGGATTCTCAACCCCGGTCTCAGAAATCTTGCGGTAATTTCCCCTTTAAATGGCGCAAGTTCCCTTTTCCCCTGTTCATTGCGCTTCCAAGAAACATTGGCTATTACCAAATATCTCGCCATCCCTCCGTCAAAATAACCATAAATTATGCCTTTTGGTATTCCCTCCAGCCTCGGCTTGACATATTTCCCCAAATATTCCCCCAATATTTTCCTAATTTCCTCAAATTTGGCTTCCTGTTCATCTTTTCGCTCTTCAAAGCCCACTCTCTCTGGGAGGGAAGAAACGATGCTTACCGGGAGTTTTTGCCATATTTCTGAATGAAGCCTCGTCTCACTATCTGTTAGGACTATCCCGCCAGATTTGACAAATTGATAAAGTGCATCCATAGAGGCTTTTGGCAAATAGACAATCTGTGGCGCAATGAGCACTTTCTTTCCCGATAGCCATTGCGGTGTCAATTCCTCTTCAACAATAAATTCGGCGTCATAACCCGAAAAATTGAGCGCCATAAATGCTGCCATACACGCCCCAACATAGTCGGTGCGCTCATCAGGTTCATGCATGACCACACCATGTTTGACATCCATTTCCGTAGCCCCTTTGAGCATTTTCAACGCTTCAGAGAGCGCCTTCACAAGCGCTTGTGGATCTTTATATGCATCAAAGCGAACTGGTGGATGCTTTGCGAAAAATGCGGCGTTGCTTACACTGAACAAAACCGCTACTTCACTTCTTTTTCTTTTCAGATTTTGGAATATAGTTCCGATGCGCCTTAACTCCAAATTTATTGGCTTAATTTCTCCAACCATTTCCAAAAATCTCTTTGGCTCTGCAAGCTCAAAATATCCAAATGCCTTAGCCCCTCTGGCAATTGCTTGCCCAACTTGCGCTTCATATTGGTGTCGCTTTAGTGGACCAAAACCGCCCATCATCCAAAGCGGCATATGGCGCAATCCAACTTGTGCCATTTCGCAGCCAAGCAGTGTTGCAAAAGCACCCCAGCCATAATCGCCATAATAGTGGTGAGTTGTGTTCAAGTCCAAATGTGACACATTTAATGGCGCATAAATGCCAGAGCCTGTCCAAAAATTGTTGTGCCCCTCTACACAGATTTTTAGCCTTTTATCAACCTTCATTGCAGCCTCACGGCAATCGCGAAATAGGTCACCCATTGACCAGCAATTGAAACGATGATAATCGGCATAAAATCTGAGTGGTTCAGCGAGCGGGTCGTATATCAAAAAGCGTTCTCGAAACACATCGGCATTATTTCCCCAAAATGAGCGTGCTGCTGGCTCATCCATCAGGCTTATGCCTAAAAATGACGGTAATTTTCGCCCCCATTGCGCAACACATTGTGTAAGCTGTCGGCAAAATGCACGAACATCGGGGTCATGATAAGCATCCCACATTCCTGTGGCTATTGGAGCATGAATTAGCGTCCAATCAATTGTGCTGGGAAAATCTATCCAGTCAATGCCAAAACAAGCGAACCAATCTAATGTCTCTTCGGCTCTTTTCCCAGCCTCACCATTCCAATCGTCAATCGCATTAAAAAGCATCAAGTTTATTCCAGCTTCAGCTGCAATATCGGCTCCACGGCGCCAAGGCTTGTCACTTAAGACCGGTGCTGCACACGCATAAATTGTGAATTTTGTTTGACTCTCCCTGTCAATTATTACGATTGGGCGGCGAAGCCTTATTGAATTGCCATCTGGAAGTGTTATGATGCATTGCAGCCAAAATTGACCAATTCCTGGGCAATCTAAGGTTGCCGAATTTGCATCCAACACTTTATCCGATGTGACCTTGATAGTCCTCACATCCCCAAGTGATATTTCCCTTTCTCCACCAACCATTGCCCACTTTATCCGAATTTTCCCCGAATATTTTGCATTTTTTGTCGGTGAAATGATAGCGCCAAATTCAATCGTTTCTCCCTCCATAATCCCGATCCTATCTGGATGGAACAAAATTTGGGCTTTCCATCCATTTTTCTCCACGACTGTTTCGGAAAGGTCAACACCGCCTTCTGTCTCAAATTGAAGAAGGTTATTCCAAGAGAAATTGGAAGTATTTGGGATCTTTGGCACAACAGCCCCAAGAAAGAAGAAAGGCAATACAAAGGAAAGAAATACTGCCATTTTGATCAACCTCGCAACCACATTAAAACTCGCAAATTTGCCATAGTAAGCCTAATTTGGTTGAGCTCATTCGTTACTTCTTCACTTTTGAATTTGCAATCCATTCGTTCTCGTCTATAGTTGCGTAGCCCAATGTCATAATTCGCGCTATTGTTTTCTCATATTCCAAACTCTTTTGAGTTCGGAATCAGATATATGCACACCTTTTTACAGTGAAGTTAAATGATTATATCGCAAAACCTGATAAGTGGTGCTGTGCTCAAAGAGATAGCTGGCTTATCCTTACCAGACAAGTTTCCAACGGTTTAAGCACGATGGTTGATAGTCGTTCACCATTGAGCAAGTCCGTGACTTTAACCCACTTTCTATTATGCTGCAGTGTTACCGCAACTGCATCATGCCGATAGTTGCAAAGGTTGACAATAATGCCCTTTTGAGTTTTAGCGCATCTCCAAGCGACGCCCCAAATTGGTTCTCCTTTTTCGTTGCGGACTTCAACAAGTGGTTCAATGCCCCACGCTTTCAACTTCGCCAAAATCACTTGCCACAGTTCACGCCAACTTGTCTTGCCATACTCAAACTCAATCCACTCCGCCCTGTCCCATTTTCCCTTTCCTTTTTCACTTGTTCCTTGCTCCCTTTCCCTTGCTCCCCCATACTCGTTTCGGCTCAGTAACTTTCCGTTGCCGACAAAAACGATGCGACCCTTGTAACCCTTCAAAGTTTCAAAGGCAGCATCGGAAAGATGAACAATGTTCGGCACAAATAAAACTGGCTCATTAGGCAAAATTCCACGCTCCAATTGCCGTTCTGTAATGAAGCCGCTTTTGACACCTGTGAAAGTCAGTGCTGTGTAAAGTTTGTTTCGGCAATCGGTGTAGCGACCGCCATCCCAAAAGAGCGATGAAATGCTGTGAAGGAGTGCAACTTGTGTGGGCGCTTTTTGCAGCGCTGTAACTTCTTCTGCAAGTCGGTTCAAATCAAGGTAAGTCAGCCCAACTGCTTCGGCGCAAGCAGGACGATGCATTATGCTGCCAGCAAAATCGCTTTTTGGGTCAAAAGTTCGCTCCCAAACCCAAATCGTGGTGGCGCTCTGCCCATAAACAGCACTTTGCCACAAAACGGCACGAATATGCTCGGGCGGAACATATCTGGTTTCACGGTCAGGGATGATATGGTTTTCGCTGTTGAAAATTGGCGCATCTTTGACAGAACGCTGTAAATCAAACGCCATAGCATTGAGCAACCATCCTTGAGCAAATTCGCCAACGCCATGCGAGTAAAAGTTCACGCTGTCGTTGCCGTTGATGTCACTGAACGAAGCGAAAAGTTCAGCATCAACGCCGTAGCGGACATCGCCGTCATTGAGCATCGTCCAAGTCATCGCTTTCGCATGGATAGGAATGTTCGTAGTTAGCCGCGAAGCGTCAGCGAAGTGGCGTCCCAATTTGTTGTTTGACTTTTGTTCTTTGTTCCATTCTTGACGGCACTCCGCTTCGCTTCGTGCCTTACTACAAACTTCCCTGATTGCGTCAGCAAGCATCTTGTGCCAATTGGCAAACCACTCTTGATTGAAACGGACGAAGTCAAGGGTCTGGGTGCTGGGGATTAGTGGCTGGGCAAATGGATTTGGCAATGGGATATCTTCAAAGCGAGTGAAGTTTGTTTTCCAGCGTTGATTAAGAGTTTGGATGTCGCCATGGCGATTGCGAAGCCATTCATGCCAGTCACGCAGAGCAAATTCGCAAGGCTCTTCAACATTGACAGGTTCGTTTGTGAGGCAAATGCTGTGCAGCGCAGGATGGTCTTTCAAAGGCGGGATGATTGTGGCGATGTAACGCTTGAGCAAATCTTGGCTTTCTGGAGCATGCAAGCAATATTGCAAAAAGCCTTCCCTTCGCTTGCGCAAGTGAGGATATTTGTCAAGCACCCATTGAGGGAAATAGTGCGGGCTGATGAGCAAATTGACAGCGACGCCCGCTTTCGCCGCTCGGTCAAGGACAGAAAGTGTCTCACGAATTGGGACATCGGAGACGACCCCTTCCCTTGGGAAAACGCTGTTTGGTCCAAACTCAATCTGAATGATGTTAATGCCGTAGTTCGGAAACTTTTCAATGTCGGCACGAACTTGCCCGAAGTGACCGTAGCCAACGAAGAAAACGGGACGAGGGAAAGTGGATGAGGGACGGGTTGAAAAAGTAACAGGAGCGATGAAGGAAGGACCGATGATTTTCGGTCGTTCAGTTCCTGTCCATCTTGGGACTTCATGGAAAACTCGTTTGCCCGACAATGCTTCATTCAACTCACGCTCCAACCGCTTCGCCATCATTTCCATGTCGGCAATTTGCATTAGGGCACGCTTTGTTTCGCTACGCACCAACTCAAAGCCAGAGTTAGGAATGAGATTTGGCTTTGTCTCATCTGTTCTTTTGCCTTCAACCAATGCGACATCGTCAACCCAAATGCCTTCGGTGATGCTATCGGTGTTGATGCGAACAACGAAATCGGTGTCTGCTTCCTCGGGCACGAAAGTGAGTGCAAATTGTTGCCAATTGCCACCAGTTGGCTTGAAGTAGCATCTGAACTGCCATTGTCTTCCGCCACCTATCCATGCAACGCCCGGGTCATTGGATTTGACCCACGCACTCAAAGTGTAGGGTTTGCCCGCTTGCAGCTTGATAGGTTGCGTTAAATGAAGCGTGCCAAAAACATGAGGTTGCAAAGGTGTGCGATTTGTCAACCGAACGGAGTAGCGACCCGAACGAGATACTTTTTCGTCCAACTCACATCTTGCTTCCGCTCGGCTAACCCACCACTGCCACCCCTCAACGATTTTATGGCGCAAATCCTCCTCGGCATAGTTGACGAAATTTTCAAGCACTGTGAAAGTGACCATTGGGTAACTTATGTCCATGCCTTTTGCCAGCAAACTTCCAATTTTTCCCCAAAATTTTGGCAATTTTTGGAGCAAAGTGTTCAAACGGGAAAAGGCATTTTGTGGTGAAAAGAAACGCACAGTCATTTCAGTGCTCGCAATTTCTTTGCGACCGTCAAGTAAGTGCAAAGCGACAGTTTTGGGCGAATCGTCAACGCCGATTGCTTCCCCATTGACGAAAATTCGCCACGCACCTTTTTGGATTGAAAGCGATTTTTGCAAAACCTTTGTTCGTCCAATTTGCGCTTTAAAGAGCGCATTTTGCAAAGGCTTTGGTAGAAGCAAATCAAAAGCGAGCGTGAATTCACCGTCGCCTTCAACATCCTGTTCAAATTGCGTCGGCTCTAAAACAACTCTTTCATCAGCTGGCTGACAAGGCGTCGGCTCGCTGCCCTCTTCCAACTTCACATCGTCAACCCAAAAGCCTTTTGTAGGGCTTTCGGTAACGATTCGCAAAACGAAATTTGAGTCTCTCTCTGAAGGGATAAAAGCCATGTTGATTCGTCGCCATTTTCCATGAGTTTGCGGAATGCGTAGCCGAAATTGCCAGTCAGCACCACCACCAATCCAAGCGATGCCAGGATCGTCGGACTTGACAAAAGCGCTCAGCGTGTAAGGTTTGCCCGCTTGCAAGCGAATTGGTTCGGCGACCCAAAGCGTTCCGTAAACATGTGCTCCAAATGGTGTGCCGTTGGTGAACTTGAGCGAACGCTTGCCACTATGAGCCTGCGTATCATCAACTTTGCAAGTTGCGTCCGTGTTTCGTTTGTCCCATCGCCAACCGATAGGGACGCCATCGTTTGAGGCTTGCTCAAAACTGAAATTGAGCACAAGGTTCGGTCTGAGTGCAGCTTCGGAAATGGTTAAGTCTTTCATTCTCAAAGTTTGTTGAGTCACAATTTTACCCCCTGCCTGCGTTGTTGCAATTGTGCTCACTAACAAAATTACCAAAAGCTCAACCTTTAGGCGCATCATCATCACCACTCAAAGCTTGCGCAATTTGTGCTGATCTTGCCCTCCAAAATCGCCCTGCCGGATGAATTTGGCACTAACATGCCCCGTCATAGCCTATTGGCTAAAGTCAGCGGCATGAACAGTTTTCCCAAAGAAATACTATCACTGATTTTTGCCCTGCAATCTCACGGCAAAACTGAATAACCCTTTCGTGTGATTGCCCCAACCAAACCGAAAATGCCACCCATTGTCAAGTCACCCAAAATTAAGCCAAGGAACAACGGCTTCAAACTCTGATAAGCACTCATACCGCCATAGCGGATGACAAGACCTTTGATTGCCCAACCGAGCAAAATCATTAACCAAAGGTTTTCCATTGCCCAGCCACGACAGACGATTAAGCCCATCGGGTGCAACGGAAACCAAATTAGTTGACGGCGCATAGCGAAGCAACCAACGAAAGCGACAAAACCAACAACTAACCCCAACGAACGGACAAAGTTTGGTTGTATGCCTGGGTCAATGGCTTGAACCATCAGCAAGTAAGGGTGAAGAGCATGCCACTGAAAAGTTGAGCCTTCAAGGTTAGCGCCACCATAAGTGTAGCAAATTCTCGTCCAAGAAAGAAGCGCCACAGGTATGGAAAGGATAATCATCGCTATGCCAAAAAGCGTCAAAGAGCGTTTGCTCAAATTTGTCAAGTCCGCCATTCTCATTGCGTTTAGCAGCGAGGGCATAAGCGTTTCTCGCAGGTCGTAAGTGAATGCCTTCTGGAGCAGGAAAGAAACGATAATATCTCGTGGTGAGAACCTCCTTGAGCCAACCAAAGCCCAAATAGGATCGTGGGGCAAAATTCGCATTTGAACCATAAGCATTCCGCCGTTGCTGGCTATCCAAGCAGCAGCCAAGTAAAAGCCCAAAGCCATCAAAACAAAGGTGATAGCCAAAACCAAAGATACTTTGCGAAATACGAGCCAAGTGATTAGGAAAACTACAGACAATACCAAGCCCCAGAAAGCCAAAGGGTAGGGTAGTGGCTCGTCGCTATCTTCATCCTCTCTCAACCTCCCGGCTGCTTTTACCAAAACCTTGTGCCAGTAAGCCTTGCCAGCCCATAAGATGATAACCAGCAAACCGATGACAGCACCAACTTGTTGAAACTGGACGAAATCCGTTGCTGACATGCCATGTGCCGTCCAACCGTAACGAGCAAACAAAATTTGTTGTAGCCGTTCAGCGATGAAAAAGAACCAAAGGCTGAGCGCTATTTCGTTTGCCAGTAAATAAGTCAAGCCAAAACCTGCAGGGTAGATGTTCAAGAAAGTGCCCGAGATGCTGTCCCAAGGGAAGCCCGTCAAGTATTCTCCCAACCGCCTGATGCGGCGGACTGCTGGGACAGAGGGGAAATAGGTATTAAGCCCGCAAAGGGTGTGGAAACCCGAAGAAAAGAGAAAACCAAGCCAAAATGGGCGTGCACTGAACAACGGCGGGAAAGTTGAGTTCGGTGCAGGTGTCCTCACCAACTCGTAAGGTAACTGAACGAGCGGAAAGGTGAAATGCTCGTGCTCAGTCCATTGACGGCGAATAAGCGAAGCCAAACAAATGGTCGCAAACAAAAGTGCGCATCCAAAAGGAACCCAAAAACCAAACGGTTTAAGCCAACCATCCCAGACTATTGTGCCTGAGTTGCCCTCGTAAAATCCGCGCACTGTAACTTTGTCCAACACGACTAACCAATCGGGAGCGTAAGGCAAAAGCAAAGTGTCCCATCGGTTAACAGGTGAAGCGCTGTAAAGCAGGTTGGCAATTTGAGGCAAAATGTAGCGCCAAAAACCTGCCATTGCAATGCCCGATGGGATGACCATCAAAGCCCAAAGCGCTGCCAATTCAGAAGAGCGAAAAACAAACCTTGGCATGAGTTTCCGCAAAATCGGGTTAATAAACAGCGAGAAAATCAACAGCACTAAAACTGAATTCGTTGGGAGCAAGTTACCAGCAAGCGGTGTGTTGCGAAGATAAAGGTCATTTATGGGAATAATAAAGGCAAAAAGGGCAACAAAAAGCACGGCTAAAATTATAATACGATTTGACAATCCCTCTTTTCGCTCCATTTCTTTCAATAAAACCTTTTGCCTCACTTGTTCCTGTGCCATCTCATTGCCTCACCTGAATCCTGCCATCCCATAAAAGCCGAAATTTTTCAGCTCCAGTCGTCAATTGCTGGCTTCTTGACTTCTCCGGCGGTGTAACCCTTTCTCATCACCCATTCGCTTCCCCATTCGTCGGTGTAGTGAACGAACAAATCATCGCCTTCGGGTTTTTGTGGGACTGAAAACCGAG
>JANXAS010000074.1 GCA_025062195.1 Armatimonadota bacterium | reverse complement strand
ACAGGTTTTGGCAAGCGATTTCCGAGGACGGCGGTCGTTACTGGCGAATCATTCAACCAAGCCAAATTGATGCGAGCAATTCGCCAGGTTATCTTTTGCGCCTTCGCAGTGGCAGGCTTGTTTTGGTTTGGAACAGGCTTAACCCAGAAGGGCGAATTTGGCAAAAGAGCGTTTTGCCTCAACACACTGAATTTCCATCATCTTGGCATCGTGAGGAACTTTCCATCGCCTTTTCCGAAGACGACGGCAAAACTTGGACGAAGCCAATTGTTTTGGCTCGCCAACCGGGCGGTCAATTGAGTTACCCTTACCTTTTTGAGCGTCGTCCCGGCGAAATTTGGGTAATTGCTGGCTTCGCTTTCCGCAAAGGTTGGCGAGACCCATTGCCACTGAGATTGAAGATTTATGAGGAGGAATTTGTTAGGGAGGCGAAGAGAAGATAACCTGGGTTGATGAGAAAAGTAGCGAATTGTAAGGGCGCATGAAATCCACACGAAAAATTAGAGGATGGACTATTACCCGCCAAAGGGTTCGTAGTAAGGCACGAAGCGGAAGCGGAGTGCCGTCAAAAGAACTCAAAAAACAAGCTTTGCTTGTCATTGCATGCAAACTTTTCGGTCGGGTAGTAGCTTGCTCCTATGATGCACCAACAGATTTTGGGGCAAAAAGCTTATGTTAAAATTACCAAAAGTCTGATGGAAAGTCTCGTCCATAGATGGGGTGAGGCAAAGTGAAGTTTAGACACACTTTATGGTTGCTTCCTTTGGCGCTAATTTTTGCAGCAGTATTGTGCCTTTCAAAACTTTTGCGACACACCCCTCAACCAGACTTAGTCGGTGCTGAAAGAAGGGCAAGACATCTATGCCAAAAAATGGGATTATCTTTCCCGCCACCCAATCGCAAAGTCATAGTGCTGAAAAGCCAACGGAAGTTGCTACTTTTGAGCGGCAAACGGGTTTTGAAGGAATATAAAGTTGCGCTCAGTTACAATCCAGTTGGGGACAAGGAGCGTGAAGGTGATGGCAAAGTCCCAGAGGGTGAGTTCTTCGTTTGTGATAAACACCCAAGCCGCAATTTCCACCTTTTCATCGGCATCAGTTACCCATCAATTGAGGACGCTGAAAGGGGCTTGAAGCAAGGTTTGATTAACCGTCGCCAATATGGTGAAATTGTTGGGGCAATTCGCGACAAAAAGCGCCCTCCTTGGAACACACCACTTGGTGGTGAGATAGGACTGCATGGCGGTGGAACGCATTCCGATTGGACTATCGGGTGCATTGCACTTGAAAATAGCGATATTGAGGAACTTTATGTGGTCTTGCGTCATGGTGATCCCGTTTTGATTAAACCATAACAGTTGGCTCTTCAATGCGCTATACTCCAAAATGAAGTTCGGAGAAAGTGCAAATGATGGTCAAAAAGTTCGCAGTAGGGCATGAAGTGAAATGCCGTCCGTTATTCACACAAAGTTTGTTGGTTTGATTCGTGGGCAGGTAAAACCTGCCGATATTTTCTGGCGGATTTCATCCGCCCTCACTTCAACTGCACAATTCATAAATGTAATGAGCTAAGTTGAGGTGAGTTCAAATGCCATACCGAGTTCGCCAGATGCAACCATCGGATGTCTTTTCGGTAATTCGCATTGCAAATCAGGCATTTCTTGAGATGGCTCGCCCGAGCTGGTATATTGGGAAAGCCTTCGTTCAATGGATGCAAAGACACCGCCATTGTATGTTCCTTGCCGAAACAGAAGATGGAGAGGCAGTTGGTTTCCTCATTGGTAGATGCGATGGAGACAAAGCACGAATAGGTTGGATAGCTGTTCATCCGAGCCATTGGGGCAGGGGAGTTGGTGGAATGTTGCTATCTGCGATTGAACAATGTGCCATTGAAAGGGGCATAAAAGTTGTTGAGACAGGGACTCCGTTTGCAAGGACATTCTACGAAAAATATGGCTACGAGTGTGTGGGTATTCGGAAGGCTATGGTTCTTGAACTCGTTGGAAGAACGATCAAAATGCCCGATGGTTTTCATTCCAAAAGCATAGTTCCGGAAGATTTGCCTAAATTATTCGGAATTTTCCCGGGAGATGCGGATTGGTTTCACTTCTTGGAAGCCTACTTCTCAGCTTGCGAGAGAGAGCCATCAAAAGCCATAATTGTGAGTGAAATTGGGCAACAAAATCCAGTTGGAGTTGTAGTTGGCAATGCCGATACAGTTTGCAGTGACCTTGTAGTTGTGAGCTACTTGTTTTGCACGGATGAAGGACGAGCAATGGATGTTTTGAATGCTTTCGTCTACTTCATTTCAACATTTGGGCACAGGTGGGTCGGGATAAGGTTGCCAATTAGTGGCATAGACGAGACAGAACTTGAGGCTAATGGGTGGCAGGATGCTAAGTTGCCATACATTTGGACTTGTTATGATATGAGGAAGGAGTTGTGAGGGGATCTTCATGAAAAAGTGGATTTTATTCCGAATTTTTTCGGCATTTTTCTGCTTTGCAGCCTCCCCAAAAATTGATTGCGTCCTCTCTGAGGAACACTTGCTGCCTTTTGCTTGGAAACGCATTCCTGTTGATGGCGGCGGAGCAATAATGGTGGTTGCCATTAGCCCATACAATCCTAATGTGGCACTTGCAGGCTGTGATGTTGGTGGCGTATTTCGCACAGAGGATGGCGGAAGGAGTTGGCGAATTGCCAATCTCGGCTTGCAGTCAGATGGCGATTTGGCAATTGCTGACATCGCTTGGCATCCGCAAAATCCAAATATTGTCTACCTTGCAACAGGCAAATGTTTTGGTAAACCAACGGGCAATTATGGCGGATTATTCTTGAGCAACGATGGTGGAAAAAGTTGGCGGTTGGTATCTCGTGCTGTCAAGTTTTCTGGCATGGGGGATTATCGCCAATGGGGCAATGTGCTCAAAATTTCCGATAATGGTGCAATTTATGCTGGAACAGCTTGGGATGGTCTTATGCTTTCAAATGACGGTGGAAAAAGTTGGCAAAAGTTAGGTTTGGAGGGCAATTTCATTATCGGGGTGGCTATCGGGAAAAATGGCTTCATAGCGGTGGCGACTTTGAAAGCGAAGGGGAGTCGTGGGGCAGTCTGGATAAGCGAAGATGGCGGAAAAAGTTGGCAAATGACGCTTGAGAATGAGGATGTGAAGGGAATTTCCCTTGACAATAAGAGTGGTCGAGTTTACGCTGCCATAAAAGAGAAGGGCGTAGTTATAAGCGATGATGGCGGTAAAAATTGGAGGGTTTCCATTGACGGGATTGAGCAGTTCTTGGAACGACAATGGGCAACGGCTGTTGTTGTCAATCCTGTCAAGCCGTCAACGGTTTACTTGTGCGCAAGTGAACGGTTTGAAGTTTTGCCAGAATGGTGGCGGTGGCGTCATCCCGGCATCTTTGTGAGCGAAAATAGCGGCGAAAGTTGGCGACCGATCATTTCGGCGAGCATGGTAGAGGGTAAGTTCAGCATTGCTGCCTACTTGAATGCCATTGATGCTTTAGGTTGGTGGCGTGGAAGAGGTTGGTTCGGGTTCAACCCTCGTGGAATCAGTGTTGACATGAAAACAGGGAAGCGCTTGATGCTCAACGATTGGTATGGAGTTTGGGTTTCCGACGATGGTGGTGAGAGTTGGCGTGCGGCAATGAATGGGTTGGCAGTGACGGTTGTGCCAGTTATTCTTTGCCATCCAAAACGGCGTGGCGAAGTTTACTTTGGCTTAATGGATGTGCAACTTTTCCGGAGCGAGGATGATGGACAAACGGTTCGCCATCTCGGCAAATATCCTGCCAGTAGTTGCACGAATTTGGCTTTGGAAGTGCGAGATGGTGAGGCACTTTACTCAGTGGCGGGTGGACGATTATTCGTAAGCAAGGACAAAGGTGAAAGTTGGCAAGTCGTTGAGGGCAATTTGCCCGAAGGTGCGCTGCTTGGTCCGGTTGCTATTGACCCATTTCGCCCACATTGGCTTTACTGTGGTGCGTTCATGACGCCTGATGGAGGAAAGACTTGGCGAAGGCTCAACTTGCCAGAAAATTGGCAAGGGCGTATTGTGCCAGATATGACAAAGTTGGACAGGCTTTACGCCTTTGATGGCAAAATGGTTCTGCGCTCTGACGATGGCGGCAAGAGTTGGCGCGATGTTAGCGAAGGATTGCCATTTGTCCATCATAATCTCAGAGTTTTGAGTGCGATAGCGGTTCAACCAAAGACTGGGCGAGTCTTTGTTGGCTCGGATGTTCATGGCTTATTTGTGAGCGAAAATGGTGGAGAAAGTTGGAGGTGTGTTTTTCCAAACCGCTACATAAGTTCAATTGCATGCGCCGAAGATGGCGACATAGTAGTTGTCGGGGCGTGGTGTCCTTGGTTTGCCGTTTCCGAGGAGCATAAGGCAGGCATCTTCTGGACGAGGACAAGCCAGTGGGGCGAGCCAATATGGAGGAGAATTGACAGCGAAATTCGGCATAATGTTGGCGGAATAGCTATGCCAACATCAATAGCTGTTGACCCATTTTATCCGGCACGCATTTATTTTGGCACTGGAGGAAATGGGGCATTTGTTGGGGAATTTGGCGAATAAATTCCAATGGCGGCAAGAAGCCGCAAATGATGCTAAAGAGGCTTGAATTGATGCACAAAGCGAATTGGAGTGCCGTCGGGAAGGTAAGAGGGGATATAGGATAGGTCAGAATGCCACTTAGCTATGCTTCATAGCTAACTACGAGCTTTCATAGTGCTTGCACGCCGATGTTTTTAACGGCTGTTGTTCGCAATAGACGATGCCACAAACGGGTTTGCATCGTCAGGGATTATCCACAATGATTTTATTAACAACTGTTGTCCACAATGGGCGATACTGCAAACGAGTTGTATCATCGGGGCTTACTGACGCGATGTTTGGCGGTGGGCAAATTGCAGATGTGACAAAGGCAGATGAATGCACCTGAGAAGAATGGGCAAACTTTCGTTCGCCCACTGCTTCTGTATCAGTTGTGATGTCTCGCTATTTGCGCAGGATTGAAGGGGGTGTAGGCAATGAGACAGCTTAGGATTGGCATGGTTCTGTCAGCAGTGTTGGCGATGAGAGCAATTGCATTTGGTCAGCCTTTTGAGCAGCGTGTCAGCGACGCCATTATGAGGGCTGTTCAATTCTTTCGCACCAAAGTTGCTGTTAATGGCAGTTACCTTTGGGTTTACTCTGCGGACTTGAAAGTGCGGCGAGGTGAAGGTGAGGCAACAGAGACACAGGGATGGGTGCAACCACCTGGAACACCATCCGTTGGAATGACTCTTTTGCGCGCTTATGAAGCCACTGGTGAGCGCTACTATCTTGAGGGGGCACTTGAGACAGCATATGCATTGACGGAGACGCAATTAGCATCTGGCGGATGGGATTACCGAATTGAGTTTCATCCTGAAAGGCGCAAGCGATGGTTTTATCGCAAAGATGTGGAAGTTGGTGAGCGTGATCCTAAGGGACGGCGAAATATCAGTGTCTATGATGACGATAACACACAAAGTGCGCTGCGTTTCCTAATTCGTATGGATGTCACACTGAAGGGAAGCAACGCAGAGATACGCAAAGCCGTTGATTACGGGCTAACGAAGCTCATGGAAGCTCAATATCCCAACGGCGGTTGGGGACAAATCTATGACGGCAACCCGCCTGACCTTAAGAAGTTTCCAGTCATGCCAGCACGCTATCCTGCAACATGGTCAAGAATACACCCCGGAAAAGGCTATGACTTCTCTCGCTTTTACACCTTGAACGATAATGTGATGCTAAACAACATACGCACTCTCTTGGAGGCGTTTGAAGCCTACAGGGATGCAAAGTATCTCCAAGCTGCAAGGAAAGGTGGTGACTTTTTACTATTGGCACAGATGCCAGAGCCGCAACCTGCATGGGCACAGCAGTATGACTTTGAAATGCAGCCTGCGTGGGCGCGGAGATTTGAACCACCTGCAATCGTTTCTGGCGAGAGCGCAGGAGCAATTAGAGCTTTGATGGAGCTATACCTTGTCACGGGTGATGAACGCTATTTTAGTGCCATCGCAAAAGCAGTGGCATGGCTGCGACAGTCACAGCTGCCTGATGGGCAATGGGCACGATTTTACGAGTTGCAAACAAATCGCCCGCTATACTTTAATCGCCGTTATGAGTTAGTTTACACTGATGATGATTTGCCGACACACTACGCATTCAAGGGCGACTTTGGCATCCCGTCGCTGTTGAGGGATTTTGAGAGATTGCAGCGTGAAGGGCGTGAAGGCATGCTGGCAGCGCTTCAACGGAAGCCAACAGCTCATGAATTGAAACGGCGGTTGCAAGCGTTGGAGAGACAAATAGAACGCATAATCGCTGCACAAGATGATGAAGGGCGATGGGTTGAAGATGGGCAAATACGAACTCACACATTCATACGGAATGTGGAGGTGATGGCTGAGTATCTGCAAATCATTCGCGTGTTGCGAAACGGTGATAAGGCTTGGGATTAAAGCCTTCCCCATTGAGGGTGGCGCTAAGAGCGCAAGTGGCGTGAAAGGCATGAGCGGACAAAGGTCCATCCGAACTTGTCGGGGCACATTCCATGCGCTTACGGCATATGCAAATCGCCTATAGCCACTTAGTGAGTTATAAGGGGTGTAAATGTATGTGGCATTGGTGGTGTGTAACGACATTGATTATGGTGGTGACGAAGGCAATGGCATGGCATCATCCACTTTCGTATCACGGTGATGGTTATTGGCGCACACGCGCCGTTGTGCAAGTTACCAACAAGAGCAACCAACCGCAAATTGGCGTGCCAATCACGCTCTCCATTGGTTCGCAATCGGCAGCAAATAGAGCGCCGATCACCATTCCGTTGATTGGCAAGGAAGTAAAAGCTATTCGCGTTTGCGATGAGCAAGGTTTGGAGCTGAAATACGACCTTCGGACAGCACAAGGTGCACCGAAGCGCAACGGCGTTTTGCAAGCTGGTGACCAAATTTCATTTTTCGTGGAACTCGCTCCAAATGCCACTCGGCGCTACTTCATCTATGCTGACAATCCAAAAGCATGGTTTCCGCCGGAGTTCATTCGCACAGGTTTGGCTAATGGCAGTTTTGAAGCCGGCGAAGGTGATCCCGATGATTGGGAACGGGTTGAGGAAGATGCGCAACACAGGCTTTCATGGGCAACTGGAGTTGCACGGACTGGTAAACGGTCGGTGCAAACTGTTGTCGCAGAAGGTGCGCCACCAACTTGGGTCAAGTTCCATCAAACACACATTCCACTTTTCCCCAATAGGCAATATCGGTTAAATGGTTGGGTTAGAGCTGAACGAACGAAGGGGACAGTTGGCTTTTTCATTCATGTCTTTGGCGAGAAGGGTGAATGGCTAATCAATCGTGTGCTCAATGCCGGTGATGGCACTTATGATTGGCGCCAAATTGAGTTCACATTCACTGTCCCTGAGAATGGACGCTATGCAACTGTTGGCACAGTTCTTTATGGCACGGGCACGGCATGGTTTGACGATATCTCATTGGAGTTAGTGGAAATAGGTGAGTTGCCTGTTCAAGCAGAATTTGTCGGCGTTGAAACGATGGAGTTGGTGGCACGCACGAAAGCGTCGTCGTGGATAGATACGAAAGTGTGGCGTGACCGTGTGCCGATGGTAGTTTACCACTTTGGCGATAAGGTGACGACTGCACTTATCTATGCTGACTTGCGTAAAGTCATCTGGCGCTTCTCATCGTTGAAGCGACCAGTTGGGCTATGCATTGTTGACCCTGAAGCGCCAAAAAGCCGATCCATTTGCTCACACTGGCGATTAGGCAATGGTGTCTTATTCCTTGCCACATTGCCGCCAAGGAGCGCAAAGCGATTTGACCTTTACCTTTCGCCAATAGCAGAAAGCGAAGGTGAGCAAGGTTACGAAGCATTGCTATCAAGCCCTGCCAACCTTGTTCCAAATTCAAGCTTTGAAGAATGGGATAGTGGACAAGTGTTGAGAGAGGTAATGCTGCCAAAGTTGTGGCGTATTAACCAAGTGGAGGGCATTAGAGCACAACTTGTCAAAGAGGGGCGATTTGGTGAGTTGGCAGCAAAGTTGGAGATTGCGCCTAAGTTGGAGGGGCAGTGGATTGGTTGGCGCTTGTCTATACCTGTCAAACCAAATAAAGCCTACTTTTACTGTGGCTTCATTAAGGCTGAGCATAATCCATCGCCTGTTCGCTTGCATGGGCACTGGCACAATGCTAAGCATCAGTTGGCAGCGCAGTCACCTTTCTTTAGCACAAGCCCGGTTGTCGCAGCTGGGCAAGGTTGGATGCAGACATTCACCTTCGTAGAAAGCCCATCGGATGCAGCTTTCGCAGAGTTGCATTTGACTACCAATACATCGGGCACATTTTGGCATGATGGTATATTCTTCAGCGAAGTTCACCGAGCCGTAATTGGCAACTGGGAACGAAGCAATGCTATTAGGCGCAAAGGCATACATGTTTGGACAATCAATTCGTTGGTCAAGGTTTTCCCGGATACACCACCTGAGCCGATGCCTAAGGTTGTTTCGGTATTGATGGCGCGCAACGAGTATGAACCTGTGCAAATTGCGTTGCGTAGCGACCAAGCCATACGAGGTGTGCGTGTTGAAGTGACCCCGTTAAAGAATGCCCAAGGGAAAGTTTTGCCACCGCCTGAGCTTTGGCGCATAGGCTATGTGCTCGTTGACCATCCAAGCGCTTACTATTCATCGCAATTGCCCGTATGGTATCGCCTTGTTCCCAAAGGGCAAGGCAGCAGCGATGGTTGGGCAGGTGAGTGGGCAGACCCATTGATGCCGTTACAGCCTTTTGACCTTCAACCCAACCGCACCGAAGCGATTTTGCTTGTGCTTTACACACCACCAGATACACCATCGGGGCGATATGAGGGACAAATTCGCGTTGTTGCCAATGGGAAAGGTATAATTCTGCCATTGCAAGTTGAGGTTGTGCCACTAACGTTGCCACAGGAAACAGAACTTGTCGCCATATTTGACTTGCGTGGGCGCATAGTCAATCAGCTGCGTTCCGACATCAACCAACTAAGGGCTTGGTATCGCTTCCTTTCTCGCTTCCGAATCTCACCTGGTTTTGTCTTCCCTGAGCCCACCTTCCAATACGAAGGTGGCAAAATCGTAATGGACACAAAGGGCTTTGATGAGGTAGCACAATTTTTGCTTGACGAGCTAAAGGTTAGTGCACTTTACTCGCCGGGTTTCCTATACGCTTTTGGTTGGGCATATCCACCAAAGCGCTTCTTCAACCTTGAGCCATTCACGCCGGAATATAACCAAGCTTATCAAGCGTTGTTAAAGACCTTCTTTGAGCATGTTCGTAAATTTGGCTGGGGCGATAAATTTGTTTACTACATTTCGGACGAGCCACACTATTGGCATGAGCGCATACGAAAGCAAATGAAACAGATTTGCAAGTTAGCGCACGAGGCAGTAGCGGGCATACGCATCTACTCAAGCACATGGGGCTTTGTGTCTGATTGGGTTGGCGATTTGGACATTTGGGGCATTGGTCCGCATGGCTCATGTTCCGTTGACGACATGGAGCGATTGAGAAAAGCGGGCGCTAAGCTTTGGTTCACAACTGATGGACACATGTGCATTGATACACCCTACTTGGCGATTGAGCGGTTGCTGCCTTATTTGTGTTTTTCGTATGGCGTTTCTGGTTACGAGTTTTGGGGTGTTTCTTGGTGGACTTATAACCCTTGGGAGAGAGGTTGGCATACCTTTATTCGCCAAAGCGACGAAGGTGAACGGTTTTACTGGGTGCGTTACCCAAACGGCGATGGCTATCTCGTCTATCCGGGCGACCGCTTTAGGCAAATTGAACCTTTGCCATCCATCCGCCTAATGCAAGTGCGTGAAGGCATTGAAGATTATTTGATCATGCGCGCGATTGAAAGGAACTTGCATGCTGGCACTTGGCAAGATGAGAAGGCACAGTTGGCGCAGCAGATTTTGGGACGAATACGGAAACTTGCTACCATACCAAATCAGGGTGGCTTAAGGTCAACAGAGCTTCTGCCTGACCCGGATGAGGTGATAAATTGGCGTAATGAGGCATTGCGTCTTTGGCAGAAGTGAATAGCACATATGGATTGTGCAGTTGGTGTTATTTTGAAGGCGGACTATAGCCTGCCCAATAAATTCTGACTGAGAAAAGCTAATCATACCAGCGGCTTAACAGTCGCCTTAGTGAGGAAACTCTCCATGCTAAAAGCTTCTTGCTTTGCCATATCTAACTTTAACAAAAATTTCCTTCAATTTAAAGTAGCTTTCTGTAGCCACCGAAATTCGGCGCATCAAAAGTGCGCCCCATGAGAGCCTAAAATTTGCTAAAATTTGTCGGTGCTAAAGCCCATAGCACAGTTTGACGAAGTTAACCACCAATACATTTGAGTTATAGAGCATATTTGCAACGACCTCAAAGCCCTTGAGGTGAGGCTCCATGACTCCCAGAAGAAGAGTGGAAGCCGTTTTAATGGGAGAAAAGCCCGATAAAATCCCGTTCACCGTTTACGAAAACAAATTGCCACAATGCTCGGTAGAGAGGCAGTTGCGCAATGAAGGTTTATGCATCGTGGAACGACGATATTCCGTCTTTCGGATTCAGACACCAAATGTCCGTGTTGAGAGCATTTCTTACACCGAAAATGGTGTGCTTTATATCAGAAGGAACTATTACACTCCAGTTGGGGAGCTGTTTACTATTGAACGCCCTGCCGGCTTTACTACTTGGCACATTTGTAAGCTTTTTAAGAGCCCCGAGGATTACAAGCCATTGCTCTTCATGATAAAAGACCAGCAAATTGAGCCAACTTATGAGTCTTTCATTCGTGCACAAGAGATGCTGGGAGAGGATGTGACTTTGCGAGTTAACATAGGTTCAACACCCTTGCACCAAATTATGATTCACTGGATGGGCTTGGAGAAGTTCGCCGTAGAATGGTTGGAGAGGCGAGATGAAATTGAAAAGCTTTACAATGCCATGGTGGAAAAGCACCGAAAGATTTACGAAATTGTGGCACATTCTCCCGCACTGCATGTAAACTACGGTGGAAATGAGACTGGCGATGTTATGGGGCGTGAAAGGTTTGAGAAGTATGTCCTTCCTCTTTACAATGAGGCGGCAGAAGTTCTCCATCCTCATGGTAAACTTCTTGGTGCTCACTTGGACGGTAACAATCGCGTTTGGGCTGATTTAGTGGCACAATCAGGTTTAGATTACATTGAAGCATTTACCCCTTCACCTGACACTGATATGACTATTGAGGAAGCCTTCAAACTTTGGAAAGACAAAGTGCTGTGGATAAACTTCCCATCATCGGTTCACCTAAAGTCGGTGGAAGAAATTGAGGAAACTGCACGCCAAATAATTGAGGCTTCAAAGCCAGATTATCGCCTAATTATTGGCATTACGGAGGATGTGCCTGAAGACCGTTGGCAGGGGAATTTCCTCGCCATTTCGCGAGTTATCAACAGCTATAGGCTTTAAAATAAGGAGTTGCGCAATTGGCGTTATTTCATAGGTCGGGCTACCGCTCGAACGAAAAAAAATTGGACGAAAAAATTGGCAAGCCTTAGGCTTGCCCTACGAAATGGCAAAAATTGTGGCAAAAATTGGGAGGGCGAGGCTCCTGCCGAGCCAAAAATCTAACGGTATAAATAGCGAGAAGTGGG
>JANXAS010000073.1 GCA_025062195.1 Armatimonadota bacterium | reverse complement strand
TAAGTTGGTGCAAAGTGCAATGTCATCATTTCACTTATACTCTCACTTCGCACTCACTTAAACGGCACTACGCTTCGTGCCTTACTACGAACCAATAAATTTTCGCCACTCGTAGGGCAAGGTTGCTGCTGAGCCAAAAGCTTTGCCGACGACTTTTGAGAGAATTTCATCGCCGTCTAAAGAGGGCGCTAAGAAATTTCGTCATTGACCATGGGCTAAAGCCCATAGCATGATTTTGAAAAAGTTACCGGTTAGGTTCGTAGTTAGCCACGAAGCGTTAGCGAAGTTGCGTTAAGTTGGAGCAAAGTGCGATGCTATAGTTTTACTTGCATTTTGAACTTAGCACTTCGCACTCGTTTTGACGGCACTTTGCTTCGCTTTGTGCCTTACTACGAGCCAACAAAGTTTGGGATAGGGCAAGGCTACTGCTCTGTCGAAAAAATCGGCTGTCAATTGCCCTACAAAACAACGCCAACTGCATAAGTCCTTGAAGGTTTGACGATGCTTTGAGTATTTGCAAAAATTATAATCAGAAGTATCAACGAAATGCTATACCAAACGGGTGATGATGCTTATGGATCGTCGTGCATTTTTACAAAGTTTTGTTGTTGGTGCGGCAGCGAACAATATTACTGTGGCAAGGAGTGAAAATATAATGGCTGCTACAGAGAAAGAAGGTGCGCGAACTAAGCAGTTATCCTCTATTCGTGTTGGAGCGGCGGCGGTAAACATAACTCCACCAAAAGGCACCCCTATGGCTGGGTATTATTCAGCCCGATATTGCGAAGGCGTGATTGACGACCTTTATGCCAAGGCATTGGTTTTGGATGATGGGCAATCTTTGGTTGCCATAGTATCGTGTGATTTGATTAGCATACCTGCTTATGTGGTTGCCGAAGCGCGCCGGCAAGCTGCCCAGAAGATACCAATATCCACAAACGCTACCCTAATTTCAGCCACTCATACCCACACTGGTCCGACATTATGGCGTGAGTCAGCTCTTGAT
This sequence comes from Armatimonadota bacterium, assembly GCA_025062195.1. Lineage (GTDB taxonomy): Bacteria > Armatimonadota > Fervidibacteria > Fervidibacterales > Thermosaccharophagaceae > Thermosaccharophagus. The sequence goes on along the minus strand of JANXAS010000073.1, from coordinate 11,095 downwards.
GAGTTAGTTGGGGCTAATTCCAAAATTTCCCGGAAATATTCGGAAGATTTGCCGGGGAAAATCTCCGCTGCATTAGTTGAAGCGTTTGAGAAGCGACAGCACTCACGATTGTGGATCGGTCGCCATGAGGAGCATGAATTGTCATTTAACCGCCGTTATTGGATGAGGGATGGTTCTGTTGGTTGGAATCCGGGCAAGCTAAATCCAAACATTCTACGACCAGTTGGACCGATAGACCCCGAAGTGCTTGTGCTTTATGCGGAGAGCGAGAAGGGAGAACCCTTGGCTGCGTATGTCAATTTTGCGCTGCACTGTGACACAGTTGGTGGTAGCTTGATCTCCGCCGATTACCCCGGCGTTTTGTCTAAGCGCCTTTGTGAATATAAAGGACAGCAATTTATTACGCTGTTTGGCAATGGTGCATGTGGCGACATAAATCACATAAATGTTAATTGGGCGGACCGACAAAAAGGACCCCAAGAAGCCAACCGAATTGGCACTATTTTGGCTGGTGATGTGATGAAGGCTTTAGCGAAGTTGGAACCAATTACGGCTCAGCAGTTTCAAATTAAAAGTGAGGTTGTGCAGTTGCCGCTTGCACCAGTGACTGACGAGGACATCAAGCATGCTAAGGAAATTTTCGCTCAAAAGGAAAAAGCCAAATTTTTGGACTTGGTCTTTGCGTGCAAAGTTTTGGATGTAGCTGCAAGGAAGGGCAAACCAGTTGAAGCGGAAGTTCAGGTCATCGCTTTGGGCAAGCAGGTTGCATGGGTTGGATTGCCGGGGGAAATTTTTGTAACTTTGGGTCTGAACATAAAGAGCGGCTCGCCATTCCCATACACATTTGTTGTTGAGTTAGCCAATGGTTCTTTGGGATACTTCCCACACCGCTCGGCATATTCCGAGGGACAATACGAGGTCGTAAGTGCGCGCTTTGCCGAAGGTGCCGGCGAACTATTAGTGACAAATGCGCTTAAATTGCTGCTTGAAGCCCATAATTCGGCAAAATGAAGCCACATTAAGGAGACAATGGCGTTCTATGCTTCAAAGTGTGTTGGTAATGTGCTGTCAATGAATATTTGCTTTTGCTCTTTGCTCAAAAACTTGTTGGTTCATTGTTTGTTCGTAGTAAGGCACGGAGTGAAGCGTAGTGCCGTCAGTAACAGGACATAGAACAAAAGTCAAGTAACGAATTTGACGCCATTCCGCTAATGCTTGGTGGCTAACTACGAACCTAAACAACAAAATTCTGGCGGTCTATAATTCAAAGTGTCTCAGTGGCCGATGCCACAACGAATTGGGGGGTGATAGTCGTGAAGAGGTGCGCAAAAGTTCTATTGACAGTGGCGCTTTTGGCGCTTTTTGCACTGTGGTCAATTTCTCACTCCCAAAAGGAACTTGCAGAGCAACTTGGATATGTGACTGTTCGTGACGGACGATTATGGCTAAACGGGAAACGAATTCGCTTCTGGGGTGCCGTAGTGAGCGGTCCCAACAGGAGTCATGCCGACAATGAGGCAATGGCGGAGAGAGTCAGGCAATTAGGATTTAACATGGTTCGCTACTGGCGTGGCTACGCAGAGCTTGCAGAATACAAGAAAGGTGATGGCTCAACGACAGACTTAATTGACCACTTCCTTTGGTGTTTGAAAAAACGGGGGATTTATGTTTGGATGGCTGGCGCTTTCAATAACTTGGGACAGGCAACTGCGGATGATGTAAGTATCATTGACGACACAAAAACTGCCGAGCAGTGGAAACAGGCAGTTGGCAAGGGCGTTCCCTTGCGAAATAACCTTGCACGGATTTGGGACAAAAGACTTGAGGCAATAGCGATTTCACGCATGAAAGCAGCTGCTGAGCATTTCAATCAATGGACGGAAATGAGGTGGGGCGATGACCCAGTGTGCGCTGTTTGGGAATTGAGCAACGAGGAGTGGTGGTTTAGGAAGATGTGGCGTGGTCAGTTTATCAACTTGCATCCATTTTTCATCCGTGGATTGCTTGAGCAATGGAACGAGTTCTTGCGCCGAAAGTATGGCAACGACGATGCACTTAGGTTGGAATGGGGGTTCATGTTGCCATTTGAGTCTTTGAATAAAGGGACTGTTTTGCTTTTACCCGTTGGGACTGAGATTTCGCCCAACTTGCAATTAGCAGCATTAAATTTGCCTGCGCCAAAGGTTGAGGAGGTGAAGAAATTTGTGTTGAAGGCTAAAGAGCCTTTCAAACTGGATATTGAGGTGGAATTGAAGGAGGGAGAGGAATTGGCATTTTTGCCCACATTTGATGGTGCTGGGCTTTGCGCTGCGACCTTCAGGTTTGAGGGTTTGAGAGTGCAACTTTTGCCTGAGGGACCAACTTTCCAACCGCCAGTTGAATGGCGTGGGAAAGCCCTTGGGAAAACGGACGGTAATCCATACTTTGTTGATGGTAAGCCGATGTGGCGATTTGACCGAGTTTGGCCAGATGACCCAATGAAACCCGAAAACTATAAACCTATGGTCTGGACTGCATTTGCAGGCAAGTTGGAAAGATGGGGTGTTCCTGAGAAAGAGCCTGGTGAACAAGGTGGGCAGCCTTGCGGGTTTGTCATTCCACCGATGGGCATTGTTTGCTTAGAGCCAAGGACGCCTTGGCCAGGCAATCCGGGGTATAAATTGGGTGCTTTGGTCTTCATTGCTCCAAAGGCGGGCAAATACCGTGTGGAAGCGATAGTTACAGTGAGAGTTTGGGAGGGTGGCGGACCAAATCTGGTGGTGAGATTGCTCAAGATAGACAAAGCTACTGTGGCTGGTTTGAAGTCAAAGTATTCCCTTGATGATTTTACGGCACAGCGTGGTCGTGATGTAGTAGAGTTTCTTGTTAGCATCTGGGTTGCTCACAAACAGCGAGAGGCAAATGAGGTCAAGAAGTGTGGGAAAAGCCTTGCGCTTGCCCCGCTTGTTTGGGACACAGGCATTGGAATGGAATTGCAGAGCCAATTCATGCAGCAGCATGGTGATGCCATTGCTCATTGCACTTACATGCATGGGTTTGTAGTTGACCCAATGCACCGTCGCTTCCCATGGTTTAGTGGTTTGGAAGAGCCACCAATTGTCTCTCGCGATGCGCCATGGCCTGAGCATGCTCGCCATCCAAATAAGCCGTTTTTCCTTTATGAAAACCAAATTGAACAACCTGCAAAATATCGTGCAGAGTGGCCATATCGCATTGTGGCGCTCGGTTGTATTCAGGATTGGGATATAATTGTCTGGCACATTTCTGGGTTTAACCAACATCCTATCGCCGGTGTTGAGCGCCCATTTGACCGAAAGATGGATTATTCTGCCAGTCACAATCCACACCCACAAGGGCTGACTTTTCGTTACGATGAAGTCCAGCAATCGGCAATGACTGCGGCAGGTTACATTTTCCGGAACTTTTTGTTACAACCAGCACCTAAACCAACAATTTTCATTTCCGGGCGGAAAAGCCTTTATGACCCAAGAATGGCAAACCTTTACCCGTGGGAGATATGGCGTAAGTGGACGCCAACAACTTTCCGCTATGGCGCAAGATGGCTTGTTGACACAAACCGTGATGACGACGAAACAATCGGACCGATCGTCAAAAGTCGGGAATTTTTGCCATGCCCGCTAAAGCCAACAGACGAAATAACATACGATTGGCACAAAGGCTACTTAATGTTTGATGCACCCGGTGTTGCTATGTTTGTCGGCTTCTTAGCGCAATATGGTGATGAGGTGCGTTTCCGAAATGGTGTCATTTTGCGAGATGTTCAAATTGCCAATCCACCTGAGATGCCCTATCCAGTTACTGAGGATGAAAAATACTTGGCATTTTGTCTGACGAGTGGCGATGGATTGCCACTAAGCGAGGCAAAGCGAGTCATACTTTCCATTGTCAGCACGAGCTTTAACAGCGGTTTTAAACTTAATCATGATGCACTGAAGCGTGAATGGATTTGGTCGGCAAATCCTGGCGCCACAATCAGCACCGGAAAAGAGCCAGTTTTGGTTGCCCGTGTGGGTGCAACAGTCCATGCACCAATGCTAAATGGCATGCAATATCGCATGCTTGATTGGCACATTAAAGAAATAGGCAAAGGAATTGTGCAAAATGGCACAATAAAAGTTCCAGCAAGCCTGCCAGTTTTTATCGTAGAATTTACAAGATAATGCCATGAATTCACAGTTAGCTACAAAGCGAAATTGGAACGATGTTTTAGCTTGCTCTTTATACCTTTCCAATAGTGGCGGGCATTGTTTTGTGGCTTATTGCGGGCTTTTTGTCAAATTGTGATCTTAAGTTGTGAGGCGATGGTCAAGTGGGGTTTAAAGTGCCGGATAAGTGGGTTTGGTGTGGAGGGAAGTGGGCGATGTCATTTGGTTTGTTGCTCAAGGTTTGGATTTTTCCGCTAATTGTATCTTTACCCAAAGATTTGGCATCACTATCTGGTGTCTTTAAGGCTGCAGGTTTTCGTCAGATTGGTAAACTTGTGACAAGGCATGCAAAGGAAATTGAATCATCGCCATGGTCAATTGGTGGTGAGACACTTGATAGAGATTACGCCATATATGAGAATTATAAGGAATATCTTGGTCCACTTGGTGCGAAGGCTATTCGGCTTCAAGCTGGTTGGGCAAAATGCGAGAGAGTCAAGGGTGTTTACAACTTTACATGGCTTAGTGAGATTGTTGATGATGCAATATCGCAAGGTGTGCAACCATGGCTGCAACTTTCATATGGCAATCCGATTTATCCGAACGGCGGTGAAATTGGTTTAAAATCCCCATTGCCATCCTCAAAGGAGGCGCTTGATGCATGGAAAGCATGGGTTAGGGCAATAGTGAGGCATTTTAAAGACCGTGTCTATGAATGGGAAATTTGGAACGAACCTGACATAGGACCAAACCCTCCAGATGCTTATGCGAAGTTTTTCCTTGAAACTGCGAAGATTATCCGAAGCGAGCAACCGGATGCAAAGATTTATGCTCTTGCGTTGGCAAATGTTGGCGATGCTGGATTGAAATACGCAAAGATTCTTTTGGACATGGCTAAGGAGCAAAACAAACTTGATTTGATTGATGCGATCACAATTCACGGCTATCCACACAATCCCGATGACATAACTCCGATTGAGCGCTTTCGCCAACTTGTAGCCAAATATTCTGAAAAGATTGAGATTAGGCAGGGAGAGACAGGCTCTCCAAGCAGTGGCGATACTTATGGAGCGTTGCGTGGCTTATATTGGTCGGAAATAAAGCAGGCAAAATGGAATTTAAGGAGAATGCTGGCACATTACAGCAAGGATGTTCCGTTTAATCTTTTCACGATTTGTGACTTGAGGTATGTTGTCAAAGGCGGTAAATTTGTTTTCAACAGAAAAGGGTTGCTACTCGCCAATGATGATATGACGGTTAAAAGACCGAAATTGGCATATTTTGCGGCACAGAGGGTTTTCTCAATTTTTGACAAAACACTTGGGCGAATTCCTAACTTCAAGTTCATTTCGACTACAATAGCACAGATTCATGCAACTGCATACTGCAAGGTCAAAAGCGGTGGCGAACCAAGTGAAGTTCAAAAGCCAATAACGGGGCACAAAATGGAGTTGAGCGCTATTAATGATGGAACAAAGAGGTTAAATCAAATTAAAATGGAGCTTGGTTATCGCTTTGTAGCTGATCATAAACTTCATCATTTGCAATATTCTTGCTGCCAAAGTGACTTAAATGAATCATACATAGTGGTTATGTGGCTGAGCGGTGCACCACCAAAGGAAGAATTTGAGCCTATTTTCCTCGATTTTATCCTCCAAAACTTGAGATTCGTCAGGCCAGTTTTAGCCGATTTGCTAACTGGCGAAGTTTACGAAATACCGAAAGATAGGTGGTCAAATGACAGCAATGGGGCGAATTTTGTGAAAGTGCCAATTTATGATTCTCCCATCCTGCTTGCCGAATCTTGTGCTATTCTCGCAAAGTGATTGGAAAAGCTCTTTTCTCAAATTGTCGCTGTGAAGCCATTCACTTTTTGCTCAAAAGTTTGTTGGCTCGCAGCAAGGCACGAAGTGGAGCGTCGTCAGGAGCAGGACAAAGAGCAAAAATCAGGTAACAAATTTAACGCCACTACGCTAACGCTTCGTGGCTAACTACGAACCTTAACAACAAAGTTTGTGGTAAAGAGCGAAGTCATTTATGCCGTTTGCTTTAGCTAATGGTTGGTGGCGAAATCAACAATCGCAAAAACTATTTGGCTTTTGGTTAAGAGCCGAGAAGGGCTTTTTGGCGCTTTAATTGAAATGGCAAAAGTCGTCAAAACTATGCAATCATTCTTATCGGAGGTGAGGAAAAATGAAGCGATTGTTGCCTGTAATTTCGTGTCTTTGTTCATGTGTGATTCTCACGGTGCTTGCCGACCTCTCAAAGGAAACTGGGTCACCTCAGCCAGAAGGCATTGTCTTTCCGAATGACCCAGATGCCGTCATTGATGTCAGGCGTGATTTGGGGGCAAAAGGTGATGGCGTTCACGACGACACTGAAGCGTTGCAAAAGGGCATTCATCTAAGTTCCAGCCGACAAGGGACAAATACAAAAGTTCTTTACATCCCAAACGGCATCTACCGTGTGAGGAAGAAGCTGATTGTCAACTACCCTGAAAATAGGTCGGGAATTGGTCCTTGGATTTATGGGCAGTCACGAGATGGTGTGATTATCAAACTTGACGATGGTGCTAATATTGATGCCGTTTTGCAAACTCATCCTCGTGACGAGAAGCCAGGTTCTGCCGATTGGTTCATGCGGACAATCTGCAACTTGACAATTGATGTTGGCAACAATCCGAGCACTGATGGAATCCGCTTTTTCTCCAACAACACAGGTCTAATCAAAAATGTGCGGGTGAAAGGACGCGGCAGAATTGGTATAAACTCCTTCATGAACTTGAACGGTCCAAACATAATCCAAGACACAATCGTTGAGGGCTTTGAAGTTGGAATCAGGAGTGTATGGATGTGGGGTCAAACTTTATCAAGAGTAACAATTCGCAACTGCAAGGTTGGCTTAGAGGTTGAAGGCAATGCCGTAGCCGTTGAGGATTTGGTTGTGGAAAATACACCATTGCCTGTCCATAACAAGTTGCCAAAGGATTGGTTCTGGTGGTCTGGAGTTTTGGCAATTATTGGTGGTCGCTTCATTAATGGTGACCCAGATGGTCAAGCAATTTTGAACGAGGGCGTCCTCTACGCACGCGACATTGAAGTCAAAGGCTTCAGGCTGGCAATAAAAAGCACGACACCAAGCGGCGATATGGTTGGACAGAGAGTTTCCGAGTATGTATCACACGATATCAGGCGGCTTTTTGATGAGTCGCCACCACGAGCAATCAGGCTGCCTATTAAGCGGGAGCCTACAATTCCCTGGGAAATGAACCTGAATAACTGGGTCTGTGCTAACGATTTTGGTGCTGTTTTTGGCGACAATAAGGATGACACTGAGGCGATACAAAAAGCAATTGACTTTGCCGCCGCCAATCGCAAGACCGTTGTCTACCTGCGCGGTATTGGTGGTCATGACCCAAACTGGTATACGCTGAACGGTGAAGTTCACATTCACGGCACAGTCAGGCATATCATTGGTTTGGGTTTTGGTCGTATAGTTGCGGGTAAAGATGGCAAGTTCATTGTTGACGACAGGAGTGCATCAATTGTCAAGTTTGAAAACATTCAAGCCTTTGGTGGGCGACCACCAATTGTTGAAAACCGCTCAAAGAACCGAGTGGTTGTCCTTGAAAGTTGCGATTTGAAAGTCCTCGGAACTGGAGAGGGGGACATCTTTGTGACGAACTGTCCGTCGCATGTTGAAATCCGAAGCAAAGGACAAAGTTTGTGGGCGAGGCAACTAAACCCTGAAGGGGACAGCGATGTCGGTTTGGTCATAAATGCTGGTGGCAACTTGTGGGTTTTGGGAATGAAAAGTGAGGGGCGAGGTGTCCGAATCAGAACTTGCGATGGTGGTCGGACGGAAGTCTTCGGGGTTTTCATGTATGGCTTTGGGACACCGCCAGAAGACAACAGACCAATTTTTGACATTGACAACGGTCAAATGTGCGTGATGGGAATTCGTGAAATTGCTTTCAATGCGCCAACATACAATGTCAAAGTTCGTGAGCGCAGGGGCGATGAAACCCGTGAATATCGCCTAAAACCTGGTGAACATGGCTGGATTGGTTGGGCACTTTATAGCGGTTGGTAAAGCAGGGAGCGAAAGCAAATCTGCCCAGGAAAAGTTCATGGTAAAGCACAAAGTGAAGCGCCATAAAAGGTGGGATGAAATTTTAGTGGGACTGGCTTTATGGTATTGATCTTTGTGGGTAGCAATAAATCTCAAAAAGTTGATCCAGTTACCCTTTTTGCATTTCAAAGAATGTGCAGTAAAGCCAGCTTTCATGTGGACTTTTCGCTTTATCAACACTTAAGAGAGGGGTTACTGTTGGCTTTGGTGTTTTGTCCAAGTTTATTTTTAGGGGTTAGGCAGTTGAATTGTGGGCGGATGGAATGTGAAGTAACATATGATTTTTGGCAATTTCCCTCTTGCAACTATGTGAAACAATTTCACTGCTTAATTCCTGTTTTTAAGGCGGTTACTTCTCTCCAAATGCGTTTCCAAGGAGCAATGTGCGCAGCAATCAGTCATCTTCCTCCTTAGGGGAATGTGAAGGTAGCCAATATAAAGATCAAATCCAAACGGAACACCGTGAGCAAACAGGGTGTTTAAAATGAACCGAAGAATTTTTCTTGGGGCTGTATCTGGCATTTGGACAATTTGTCAAGGGATGGGAAGCATGGATGCACAGGTTGAGAGCTCAAAAGCAATTTTGATTCAGGGGAATGAGAGAATTGAGAAGCATCGCAAAGGTGAAGCAGTCGTTGAATTTGCGCTTTCAAACGGTTTGCCTGCTGTTGGCGTTTCCGTGCAAGTGGTCCAACAAAGTCACGATTTCCTTTTCGGATGTCCTCTCAGACCGAAACATTACAAAGACCAACGCCACCTTCAATGGTTCAAGCAACTTTTCAACTTCGTTGAATTGCTTGAATTCAATTGGGGGCAATATGAGCCTGATGAAGGCAAACCGCTCACCGAAGAGAGGCGAAAGTTCATTTTTGAGTGGTGCTATCCCAATGGGATCCGTCACTTTTACGGTCACATGTTGGTTTGGACGCGCCAATATGGCGAATATCCCAAGACTGCTTTGCCTTTGTGGCTTTTCCGTTATGACCGCAAGACCCAATACGAACTTCTGAGAAAGCGAATCCAACGAGAAGTCAATGACTACAGTGATGTTGACATTATTTGGGATGTCGTCAACGAACCTATTCACTGCCGTGCTTGGGGCGAATGGGAGAAGCCTAACAGGTTTGATGAACCAATGGACAAGGTTTTCGCCTATGTGTCCGATGCTTTACGATGGGCACACGAAGCTAACCCAAAGGCTAAATTGCTTATCAACGAGTATGACCTTTTCGTAAGCAAAAAGTCCCGGGATAGGTTTTTGCAACTTCTGGGAATGCTGCTTGACAAAAATGTTCCGATTCATTCCGTCGGAATTCAGGCTCATGACCTCCAAGCGACTTACTATCCGTCGCCGAAGGAAATTTGGGATGCATGTGAAACCTTTGGGACACAACTTGATTTGGACATTTACTTCACCGAACTTTGCTATTTCTCTGACCCAAAGCAGCCAATTCGTGGAAACTACCGCAGCGGATACTGGAGTCCAGATGCGCAAGCTGAAGCTGTTGAAGAATTTTACCGAGTTGCCTTTGGTCACCCAAAAGTTGCAGGAATTATCTATTTCGGCTTGGTTGGAAGCGAAATATGGCAACCGAAAACAGGCTTGCTTGAAGAAAACTTTCAGCCTAAGCCTGCATGGGAACGGTTGGCACAACTGCTCAAGCGAGAATGGTGGACTATAGAATCTGGGCGAGCGGGAAAGGACGGGACATTTCGCTTTCGTGGCTTCTTTGGTCGTTATCGTGTTGAAGTTTTGCACAACGGTCAGCGTCATTCCTTTGATATCCATTTGCAGAAGGGTAAAACCAATCGCTGGCGCTTCGTGCTGACTTGAGCGATAGAATTTCTTGCCGAATAAATTCGGCGTTCATCAGTCCGTCAGGTAGTGACCCTTAAAGGTAGTGATAAATCTCAAGAAGTCAATTTGGATTGCCTTTCTCTCACATTCCAAAGAATGCCTGAAATGCACGATTTCATGCGAGCTTTTTGCTTTATCAATATCCAAGGGGTTTACTACCCCTTTGATTAAAGAGCACGACGACAAATTGCAGTATACTACACAACAAGTTGCAGAAAGGACGAGTGGGTTAACCTAAAAACATGCCTAAAAAATGGGTGTGTTCTTTGCTACAAAGTTTTTGGTGCATTGTAGGGTCAGGCTACTGCCTAACTGAAATTCGTAAGGGAGGGCGACTGCCCTACCAAAAGATTCCACAAGCCAATAGGCTTTCCCTCCGAGGACAAAATGAAAATTCTTGGCATGCCAAAGTTGTGCCATTAAAGATGACGGAAAAATCGTAGGGCGAGGCTACCGCTGAGTCAAAAATGAGTGCAAGGTTCATTTTTCGGAGGGCAAAGCTATGCCGAGCCGAAAAGAATTTTCTTCGCCCTCTAAAGACGGCGCTAAGAGAATTCGTCATTGACCATGGGCTAAAGCCCATAGCATGGAAGTTTTGAAAAGGCATGCTTTGTTATCCATTCCACTGGCTTTAGCCATTGATTGATTGCGAAAAAAAATGAGCTCCAAATTCATTTTGCGAAAATTTCTGCCAAATTCACAAGTAGCCGAATTTGCAAGAATTCGGGAAAATAGTCTTAGAAATGCTCCGGCAAATTTCGTCGGGAAAAACGAGCCCCTTTTTGTTTCAAAGTTTGTTGGCGCTTTATATCCATGCCACTGCTTTAGATATTGGTTGATGACAAAGAAAATGAGGCGAAGAAATTCCGCCGTCTAAAGATGGCGTTCAAAGATTTCGTCAACGACTATGGGCTAAAGCCCATAGCATGGTTTTGAAAAA
>JANXAS010000072.1 GCA_025062195.1 Armatimonadota bacterium | reverse complement strand
CTCAGCGGTAGCCTTGCCCTTCCAAGTTTTGCCTCCCTAAGTTATGGTGTGAGCCTTACCTTTCCAAATTTTTGCGAGAGCCTCACATTCTCAAGTTTTGGCGCGAACCTTTCTCTCAAGTCGCTGAATGAATTTGTTTCTCATTTGACTTGTTCGCAATCAACCACTGACTGAAGCCAAACAGCATGGATGATTATGCACCAATAACCTTTTGAGCACAGAGCAACCACCAAAAGCTTTTGCGGGCAAGATGACCATGTTACTTGTATGTCAAAGCTGGCAGCGCAAAATTTAGATAGTGCATTCCAATGTTCATTGGTGAATGAACTTCCAAACAAAGCACAGCTGCGCTGAGCGGACGATGAAAACTTTAAAGTCATTGGGGGGATGGAGGATGGGCAAGTTACTTGATGGGAAGGTAGGCATCATCTATGGCGTTGCAAATCAGCGTTCAATTGCGTGGGCTATAGCTAAGGCAGCAAGCAACGAGGGTGCAAAGCTGTGCGTAACATACCAATCTGAGAGGCTTGCCCAAACAGTCGTTGAGTTGGCATCGCAACTTCAAGATGCATGGGCAATACAATGCGATGTCACCGACGATGCCCAGATTGAGAGGGTTTACAATGCAGTTGATGAGCGATATGGAAGACTTGAGTTTATCGTCCACAGCGTTGCATTTGCGAGGCGTGAGGAACTCTCGGGTAGCTTTATCAACACGAGCCGAGATGGCTTTATAACCGCTATGGATGTCAGCGCGTATTCGCTGATTGCCGTGACTCGCCCCGCACTCAGGTTGATGCAATCTGGTGGCTCAGTGGTCACGCTAACTTACATCGGCAGTGAGCGTGCGATGCCGAATTACAATGTTATGGGTGTCTGCAAAGCCGCCCTTGAAGCCATTGTCCGATACCTTGCATTTGAACTCGGCGAAAGAGGCATAAGAGTTAATGCCCTCTCACCGGGTCCAATACCAACGCTTGCAGCAAGAGGTATAAGCGGCTTCACGCAAATGTATCAACGCTTCAGGGAAGTGGCGCCGATGCGCCGAAACACGGAAGCCGATGAGGTTGCCGATGCGGCTCTTTTCCTGTTGAGCGATATGTCAAGGGGCATAACTGGCGAAATCGTTTATGTTGATCAGGGTTTTCACATTGTTGGGCTTGTGTAGATGCTCATTTCAACCTGTGAAGGTAACATTCATCATTTAGGACATTGCAAACTGTGCTCCCAGAATTCATTTCAATAATTGAAATGCTTCCGTTGGAGATCCTAAAACGGTGAAGACAGCTCATGTCCCAACCGAGCATCAAACATATTGCGACCTTGATTGGACCACCATGCGAGACGATGAGCATCCGCTCACCTGAGTGAAATGATAAGGTGCGTTCAATGAATCCCTTCACTCGCAGGATGAATTGGTCGCCGCTCTCGCCATACGGAACAGATGCCAATGGATCCTTCAACCATGCTTCAATTTCCTTAGGATAGGCTTTAGCAGCTTCCTCAAATGTCAACCCTTCCCAAGCTCCCTTGTGGCGCTCGCGCAATTCCAGCGTTAGATTTATTTCCACGCTTCGCCCTTGCAGGATGATCTGCGCTGTCTCAGAAGCCCGAGAAAGGTCGCTTGCATAAACCGTATCTATTTGTTCTCCCTTTAGTCGTTCTTGCAGCGCAGCTGCTTGAAGCCTGCCAAGCTCGCTTAGAGGAACATCCCTTTGACCTTGAAAGCGACGCTGCCTGTTCCAAAGTGTTTCGCCATGCCTGACCAAGATGATGGTCGTCCGTCTCATGATTAATCACCACGGAATATCATGTCCTGCTCTCTGCTGAGAATACTGCCGGACGCTTTTTCAAATCCATAGAATAACAGCTTCAGGGAACTTCGGGATTCAGCCGATGGCAGTTGACTCTATGGACATAGGTGACTTCAATACACAGTCGCTGAGGATCTTCCTTTAGGGTTAGGCAAGAGCCTTATATTCCCTTCCTTCGCCATCATATTAAGCATTGCTGCCAAATGAACTTTGTGTTCGCTTGTCTTGCCATTAACGCTGGCTAAAGCCAGCGGCACAGATGGCATGGATTAACTTCTGAGCAAGGAGCATTATGTCTGAGCGATTCAATCGGAGATAACTGTAACTAAGTCATTTCGCTCCCATCAGGGTTGATGCGATGCTTTCCGAAAACAACGAGGGCGACATCTTTTGGGTCAACCGATGAGGGTATTAACACACGAAGCTTTTTTGACGGACCATCATAGGCGAGAAGCACTCCGATGGATAAAAATTCGCCCTCAGCGTTGTGTAAGCCTAAAACCAACCCATTAATTTGCTCAAGTTGTATAGCGATGACCTCATTAACACCCCAACGAGATGCGATCCAGCGAGCAGCATCTTCGCTAACTTTCTCCACTGTCACGAGCACACCAATATTATCGCATCTCTCCGCATGCGCAATTTCCGCATCTGCAACCTCTGAAAGATGTGAAAGGAAACTTGAATGGACTGGAGTGCCACATCCAAGCCATGTTCCAAGTAAAGCCACATCTTGAAGTGATAGTTCAACTTCCCTTGCTCCTTCAAGCGCATCCCTGAACTTGCTTTCCCGGTGGAACTTTCTCAGCCCGCGATCACGCTGCTTAGCGGCGCTTGAAACGCTCACGGAGTGTATTTGAAGCCACTTCAAATTCTTTAACGGTGCGAGTAGATGGGCTAATTCGCCGCCGCGTTCAATAGCGATCAACGATTGTGGTTTGATGAGCCGCACTTTGTTCCATTTCAACTCCCGCCCGATGGCGCCTCTAACAAGCCCAGTAGTATCAACAATGACGATGTCGGCACCGCTTGAAATGGCTTTGTCAGTCATAAGCTTCGTGCCTACGACGGTTGGAAGCAGATGACCCATTGGTGAGACATGCCCGACAAAGAAACCAGCAACATATTCAGCTTCGCTCAGATGACTAATCCTGCCTTTCAATCTTCCAAGTCCAATAGTTGTTGGTGGACCTATGCTTGATTGTCCCACATCGGCATCCACAACCATCGTGATTAGTCCCTGTTCAACCGCAGCATTTGCGAGGGCACAACAAAATGTCGTCTTGCCCACATCAGGAGCACCAACAACGAATATGATATGTGGTCTATAGGGCTTTGAGAGGACCTGTAATATGCAATTCTTCCACTCCTGCGATATGGATATGCTCATAGCCCACCGTCACAACCTTGAACGGATAACCTGAACTTTCATGCTCACGTGCAAGTGGCATTGTCTCCATTGGATGATTTAAAATGTAGGCGGATGCCTCAATCCGAATGAGCGCAAATTCCTGTGACATCATATAGAATAACGCGCCTTAAAAATGGAGGTAATGAGCAAGGCAAAGATGCATGAGCGAATCCTAAAAGCAAAGCCAACCGTTGTCCGATGCTGCAGTGTGATGCCGACCTGTTAATGGGTAAATTGAAGTGACGGAAAGCAGGAACAAGAGTGAATGAAGCTGGCAGCAATTTTTGAAACTTGTTACCTTTTTCACCAGCCGGGGTGAAAGAGCAGTGTGGCGTCTTAGGTCAGTATGGCTCAAAATCATCGCTATGAGATGGATTTTGGGTTTAAGTGTGATAGTTTTAGCGGCGGGAGGATACTTATTGAAGCAATATACGAGTGTGCCTCCGGAGGAAAAGGTGAGAAGGACATTGATGGAGGCAAAAGCTGCCGTTGAAATGAAGCAATATAGCAGGCTTATGCGGCTTATATCGCCAAATTATCGTGACTCAACCGGGATGACTTATATGGATTTGGAAAATGCCATCCAAAGCTATATGAAAGACCGTGATTTGTTGGCTAAAATTGATGTAATCGCAATGACAGTTTATGTGCGGCGCAATACATCAGTTGCAGACTTGCGTTTGCAAGTAACCTTAACAGTTGGGGAACGCAACTATACTTTCAAGCCGAGCAGTTTGACAATATTTTTGCAAAAAGAGCTCATGAGATGGAGAATAATAACGGTTGAGGGGTGGCAAAGGATTCTTGATGAGTTGACAAATTATGGATTTGTTTACTAATGCTTGGCAAATATGGACAGAAGTCTTGAGTTTGCCACAGCCTGTGGAAAACCTGTGGATAACTCTCTTGCAGCTGTGGATAGCTGTGAAAATATTCATTGACATCAATTCTCCAATCCAGTTCAAAATGCCATTTGTGTCCATGTTTTGTGGGAAATTTTTGAACACAATGTTAATGGAGCAAAACTTGGACCTGTGGAAAAAATGTGAATTACGAAGTTGACAAGTTTTGCGATATACAAACTTCTGTCCATATTTATGCCACAAAACTTGAACACTGGGGGTGTGAAAAAATGACTCATTGTGACAACACGAAAATCAAGCTAACCTCAATGGTTAGAGCATCTGGGTGAGCCAGCAAGTGGGCGCCCGGTGGGCTATCGGAAATACTCGCATCTCTAAAGGGGATATTTGGTGAGATTGATAATCCAAGGTTGTTGGTTGGGTTTGAAGCTTTTGACGATGCTGCCGTCTACAAAATTGACGAAAATTTAGCCATTATATTCACATTGGACTTTTTTACACCGATCGTTGACGACCCATATGCATTTGGAGCAATTGCTGCTGCCAACGCAATGAGCGATGTTTACGCTATGGGTGGCGAAGTCATTCTCGCACTTAATATCTGTGCCTTCCCAACGGACTTGCCTAAGGATATTGCCATCAACATCCTTCGCGGCGGTGCCGATAAAGTTAGAGAAGCTGGTGGGATAATCGCTGGTGGTCATACTGTTGATGACCGTGAGCCAAAATATGGCTTAGCTGTTATTGGCGTAGCTCACCCAGACTGCATTGTTACAAAGTCGGGTGCAAAACCTTCGGACATACTTGTGCTCACAAAACCGTTAGGAAGCGGGCTAATCGCTACTGCTGCAAAAGCTGGTGTCGCAGCAAAGGAACATATTGAAGCTGCTATAAACTCCATGATGAAGCTCAACAAGGATGCATCTCAAGCAATGTTGGCAGCACGCGTTCGCGCCGCAACCGATATATCCGGCTTTTCCCTCCTTGGACACGCCTTTGAAATGGCACAGCAAAGCGATGTCGGGATGCAAATTAATCTTTCGTCCATTCCATTTATTGACGGTGCCGTTGAATATGCCCATCAATTCCTCTTCCCTGCGGGCACCTGTTCAAATGAAGCAGCATATGCCAAGCACGTTAAGTTCGCAGATGCAATACCGCAGGAAATGCGCATGCTGCTGTTCACTCCAGAAACCTCAGGAGGGTTGCTCATAGCGGTTGCAAGAGAACAGTTAGAGAAACTTCGTAGCGAGCTTACTGTGCGTTGTGTAGACCATTGGATTGTCGGGAAAGTCATTGAAGGAAGCGGTATTGAAGTCGTGGAATAGCTATGACGACTGCGCTCAATAGACAACACTGTATCTCGCGCTTTGAAGAGCACTATCAGGCAAATGAGTTGATGGTAGCTTTCCTTTGTCGTATTTGATGAGCTACCCTTAGATGCCGTGATTGTTATTCATTTCGTTAAACACAGTTTGGTGTAAGGTCGGTTTCAAAGAGGCAAAGCATCGGTGAGACAAATGAAGTGGGAGCTTAAGCGCTTGAGAGGTTTGCAAATGGATACCACTTCGTTTTGCGTTATCACATTCCCAACGACTTCGCATGTGCTGCACGCCGAGGAGTTGCTTAAAGCCAATGGCATTCAAGTAGAACTTATACCTGTGCCAAGAGCCATCTCTTCAGACTGCGCCATTTCCATCAAACTCAACTGCGCACAAAAGGAGGAAGCCTTGAAGTTGTTGCAAGCCAACAGCATTGCATATGAGGGTGTGCATATTATTGAGCAAAGCCATCGCAAAACATTTCTCGGGAAGCTTTTTGGCTCCCGTTAGCGGATAGCGCCAAGTGCTGCACATCGTTATAATGCCATGTGAAACAATGTGAGGTCAATTCACCGAAAGTGGTGAGGTCAATGCTTGAAGTGCACATTGAAACTGTGGCACGAGATCCGTTCAACAACCATGTCGTCATATTGCGTGAACCTCGTAGCAACCGTGTCCTTCCGATATGGATAGGCAGTGCGGAGGCGCTTGCAATAGCACTTGAGTTGCGCGGCGAAAAGCCACCGCGTCCGCTCACACATGACCTTATGCGCAACATACTTGATGAACTTGGCATTAAGATCGTGCGCGTCGTTATCCACGACCTTGTGGATCGCACATATTACGCATACATTACACTTGAAACCCCGTTTGGTTTAAGGGACATTGACTCCCGCCCAAGTGACGCACTTGCACTGGCATTGCGAACGAATGCCCCGGTCTACATAAGCGGCACTGTTATAGAATCGCTCATCTCCGTAACCGGTGAGGAAAACGAAGATGAGTGGGAACGGTTCAATAGGCTTATAAGTGAGCTTGAGGAGGAAGAAGACGCTTAGGTTCGTTGGATAAATATACCTCACTGCTCCAAGTGAACAATGAAAATAGCTTCCTCCAAACAAGCAGCAACACAGGCGCTGCAAAGGGTGCATTTGCTTTCATCCACCCATAAGGTTTCTCCATCAAAGGCGAGTGCTCCACTTGGGCATGCCTGAATGCACATTCCACATTCAATGCACCAGTCGGCTATCATTACTTGCTGCCTTAGTCCACTACCCACAAACAAGTTAGCTTCAGGTTGATTGAGAAGAGTTACAATCGCTTTAACCTCTGCAATGGTTGTAGCGCCGATGCAAACGAAATCAACACACCTGTGCTTGAGGACAAATCGCAACGCTTCTTTCCATCTTCGGAAGAGAGCCCCGCCGCCAAAAACCTTGAAGGCACAGGTCATCTTGCCCCTAACCTTAGCTAACTCAAACGCCCTTTCCATTTCGCCCGTATCGCCATCCAATATTCCTATGCCAGCTTCGTTGAACGGTGCTTGGACAATGTCTAAGCCATCAACTTCCGCCGCAAGCTTAACTCCCTCAACTGTGTGAGTTGAAATTCCAACGGCATGCACCAAGCCCATTTCCCTCGCTTCAAGCAAATACTTCCAAGCACCAGCGCGCAACTCAAAATCCTCTTTACCACGGACATCATGCAACATGTAGATGTCAATCTGCTCTTGGTTCAATTCCACCAAGCTCTCGGCAACTGCAGTTTCTATGTCCTCATAACTGCGCGCTCTTGATTTATCAACGATGACTATTTTCCTTGCCCCCAAGACCTCTGAATCTTCCATCACCTTAGCCAGTATACTGTGCCCACCATACTCACGAGCACAATCAAAAGTGTTTATCCCGAGTGATAGCGATAATGCTATCAGCTCAGCTGCCTCTGTCTCTTCCACTGACATCTGCGCGAGCTGTAACATCCCAAGCCATATCCGAGACAGCCCCAAAGCTTCTCCGATTGCTGCCTGCTCCATTGCTTTCACCCTTCCATAGTTGCAACAACAATCAAGCCTTTGTCCTTTGCGAATTCAAGTTTGCCGGCATCGCTTTCGCAACGCAAACCGAAACAAATTCTCATGCTGCCTTTTAGCCCGACCAGAAGCGTGCCAAAATACATGTGGTTAAAAGATACGCCACAATTTCATCCATCCCGAAGGGTAATTGAAGCAGGCCAGCGTTACAGGTTAAAGCTGTGCGCTACAACAAGATGTGATATTGAGTAACGGGGGTGGGAGAAATGGACAAAGTGCGAGTTGGAATAGTTGGAGTTGGGCTTGCTGGGAAATTCCACTACGATGCTTATGCTACGATACCGCAAGCCGAAGTTGTAGCTGTAGCTTCAAAGCATTTGGAGAGAGCCGAAGCATTCGCGAAGCAGCGTGGTATTCCAGATGCTTATGATGATTACAGGCGTATGCTTGAGCGTAAGGACATTCACTTGATTGATGTGTGCACTCCAAACCATATCCACAAGCAAATCTGCGTTGAAGCAGCACAAGCTGGAAAGCATATCGTTTGCGAGAAGCCACTTACAGGTTACTTTGGTGAGGATCTGCCAGAGGATGTAGAGCTGGTCGGAAATGCAGTCCCTAAGAGGACTATGTTTGAGAGGGCGTTAGCGAACGCTGAGGAGATAAGGAGTGAGGTGTTGAAAGCCGGCGTCAAATTCACATACGCTGAAAATTGGGTTTACGCTCCACCGATACAGAAGGCGAAGAGGTTGCTTGAAGCTTCAAAAGGGACTATACTCTTCATTCGCGCTGAGGAATCGCATAGTGGTTCTGCATCACCATTCTCGTTCCGGTGGCGCACCTGTGGTGGTGGGGCGCTGTTGCGCTTGGGTTCGCATCCAATTGGCGCTGTGCTCTATTTGAAGCAGGCTGAGGGAATGCTGAAGCACGGCAAGCCAACACGACCAAAGGCTGTCTACGCACAGGTGGCGGATCTTACCCAGCTTGAGGATTTCAAACGCGAAGAACGCCACTTCCTTGTGACAGGTTGGATGGATGTGGAAAATTGGAGCATGGCTGCAATTGATTTTGAGGACGGTTCAAAAGCAGTGATCTTCGCAAACGATTGTTGTCTTGGTGGCGTTTACGACCGAATGGAAATCTACGCCTCAAATTGCCGCATACAAGTCAACATGAATCCAAACGATGCCTGTGTTGCTTATGCGCCGACGCCTGAAATATTTGCTGAAGAATACATCGCGGAGAAACTTGAGACCAAGGCGGGTTGGACATTCCCAAGCGTGAACGAGGATTTTCTTCGCGGCTATCCTCAAGAGATGCAGGACGCTGTGAAGGCAGTGCTTGACACATCGCATCAACCGCTCTCGGGGATTGACCTGGCTGTGGATGTTGTGAGAGTCATTTATGCAGGCTATGTATCGGCAGAGGAAGGGACAGCGGTCAATCTGTAGGCGACAAAATATAGAAGACAATCCGTGAGCGAAAACAGCTTTGCAGTGTGTTGAGAAAGCAAAGCCATTGCAGCGGCATGAGTATGCTACCCATGAAAACTTTTGGGCATCAATGTCGCATCACTTGTGGCGCTCATGCCGCTTCACTGATGAAGGCAATAGGCGCTAAACTGTTTTGTGAGCAAATTTGCAAGAGACTGCGAAAGTTGGCAACGCTGCGATTGAGTGTTTAAGAGGTGAGAAGATATGGGAGTATTATTTGGCGTTCTAAACTTCCTGTTTGGGATAGCCCTCATATTGGCGATGTTGTTTCATATCACGGAGACTGAGACTGGCGGTCGCGGTGGAATGGGTTGGGGGACAATCGGTGGAAGACGCATATCAACGATGCAAACAAGGTTTGGGATGGAGACATTTCTTGAGAAGTTCATCACATGGATCTTCGTTGGCTTTATTGTCACCGCATTTTTAACCGCTTGGTTCTATCGCCCATAATACCATTCTCAGATTAAGCACCCAACACTATTTCAAGAAAATTCAAAGTGACACGACCGCTGTTTGATTTGAATTACGAAGCGACAAAAACTCTCCACCAAGTAACATTGTCGTTTGCGGGCGACGAGATTTAATGGCAGCCTTAGACAAACACCAACGCCGCACAGGTTAGGTGTTCTCTCAATTTTTGAAAATGGTATTAAGCCAGCGGTGGCTAACGAGAGAACAGCGTGCATCATTGCTACGCCTGCTTTTGACTTGCCCTCACCCAAGAGGCACATCTGCGCAACCGCCTTACACATGCGTCTTTGCCAACGACTTCCATTAGCTCAAATAGCCCGGGACCTATGGTTCGTCCTGTGATTGCAAGCCTTGTTGGATGAATGAGGCGTGCAGCGCTGATACCATGCTCCTGTGCAAGTCCACGAAGTGTGGATTCAATTGTGGCAACGTCAAAGCTCAAAAGCCTTTCAAGGCGTTGTGCAAGTTCGTCAAGCAGCATGGCAATGTTGTCCTGCGCGAACCACTTGCGCACACCATCAGGGTCATACTCAATTGGGTCTTTGAAGAAATAGTCGCAGAGTGATGGCACATCAGAGAGAAGTTTCATCCTATCGCGCACAAGCTCAATTGCTCGCTGAGCAAGCTTAAGTTCAGTTTCGTTCGGGTTTTCGCTAATAAGGTTGCTCCCCTTCAGGTATGGTATGCAAAGCTTTGTAAGCCTATCTAAATCACACTGCCGAATGTAATGGGCGTTCATCCAGAGGAGTTTTTCGGGGTTGAATATCGCGCCGCTTGGCTTAACCTGCGTTATGTCAAATCGCTCAATAAGTTCATCGCGGCTGAAGATCTCCTCCCCTTCCGAGCCACCCGGTGACCAACCGAGCAGAGCAAGGAAGTTGAACATAGCCTCCGCCAACACGCCCATATTGCGATACTCAAGCAAGCTCGTTGCACCATGACGCTTTGAAAGCTTGCTCCTATCACGCCCAAGGAGCAATGGCAAATGGGCAAACTGTGGGAGCTCATACCCCAAGGCAATATAAAGTTGAATTTGGCGCGGCGTGTTTGGTATGTGGTCTTCACCACGAATGACATGCGTGATACGCATCTCACGATCATCAACTACGCATGCAAAGTTGTATGTCGGAGTGCCATCCGATTTAAGGATGACGAAGTCATCCATCTCGTCATTGCGAACCGTTATTTCGCCGCGCACCAAATCGTGGAATCTCGTCTCGCCGTCAATAGGCATAGCAAACCTGAGCACATATTTCCTTCCCTCATTAAGCAGCTTTTTGCGCTCCGCGTCGTCTAAGCATCTGCAGCGCCTATCATAGCGTGGCGGCAAACCTTGAGAAAGCATTTGCTTGCGTCTCTCTTCAAGTTCTTCGGGAGTGCAAAAGCAAAGGTAAGCTCTACCCTCCTCAAGCAACCTATAAGCCTCTTGACGATACAGTTGCAATCGTTCGGATTGGAAAAACGGTCCTTCGTCCCACTCCAAGCCAAGCCACTTTAGACCTTCAATGATCTGCTCAACGAATTCATATCTTGAACGCTCCTTATCAGTGTCCTCTATACGCAGCAGGAATTCACCACCATGCTTTCTTGCGAAGAGCCAATTGAAAAGGGCTGTCCGTGCCGTCCCAACATGTAACGCACCCGTTGGTGCCGGAGCTATGCGAACACGCACCATGAAAATCCCTCCACTATAGCAGGGTAGCGTTTTGACAGGCAGTGAAGGTGATAACTCAAATTTGAAATTTACCCCCTTCAAGTTCTTGGCGCTGTATTATGTTACATACCTTGACCTCAGTTTGAGGCGCACTCGGAATGCTTTTACCATCCGGGAATAACAATTGTTCACATGAGCGCGCTCGCAATTAGCTCAATACAAAATGGGCATTGCCCGCCTATCTTGCAATTGTAATCGCGAGCAATGCCCATCCCTCACTCTAAGGTAAGAGCCACACTGTTGGGTTTCGCTCTTTACTCAAATGTTTGTTGGTTCGCAGTAAGGCAGCGACCAAAGCGGAGTGCCATCAAAGTGAGGGTGCGAAGCGCAAGTAAAATGATGGCATTGCGCTTCACACCAATTTAATGCCACTCCGTTGACGCTTCGTGGCTAACTACGAACCTAACCACCTTGTAGTAAAGGGCACAAAGTATGGAGGCTCTATTGAATGCCCGTTAATCCTCGTTAATTGTCCAGTAGCGATCCCCCGTCTTAAGCTTCTCAGAGCGCATATACTTCACATGCCCGTCATACCAGAGCACATTGATGCCGTCAAAGTGACGGTTGAGGTCACGATCGGTTGGGTTGTATGAGCCTTGGTCAATGACAGTTTCGGATAGCTGATCCGCATAATCGTTGGCATCAATTGCGATGACTGTATTGCTTGGGTCTTCTATGTCTGAATCATGCCAACCGGTGCCGGATTGACCACTTTGGGTATCCCTTAACACTGCCATTTGATAGCCTCCCGATTGAACGCATCCAGGGTCACCGGGGCAATTTATAGTCCGATCAATTTCCCACCTTGCTCTGCTCGGGCATGTGAAGATTTGCGTATTCTTATGATATGGCTTTAGCAGCACAGCCCATGACAGAACAGCACCTTGGTCTGGACCTGGCACATTTACGAGGTCAAAGTCCTCGCGATACATCGCCATCGCAAGACCGATCTGTTTGAGGTTTGACTGGCAGGCTGCAGAACGCCCTTTCTCACGAGCCCGTGAGAATACAGGGAAAAGAATGCCTGCCAGGATGGCTATGATGGTAATCACAACCAACAGCTCTATGAGCGTGAATCCTTTCTTCCGCTTCGCCATCTTAATCACCCCTCTTTAGAGTGGAATTTTTCTTGATGCCTCTTACCATCATAACTTTTCGCTCGTCGCCGTGCACTACCATTTCCAATTGTTCATCTTCGCTATTCTCTACCATCACCCCCTTCAGACTTCAGCATCATCCAGTAATGGTAAGCATCAAAGCCACTTGCTTTTATACCATAATTCATTATCGCCTCTTTGTCAGCATCGCTGTTGTTTGACACCCTCTACAAGAGCACAGTTGCGTAAAGCTGTTCACCAGCAAGGATGCAAGTTTAAGCGAACTCAACGCCATAATTACTCTGTGGTGTGCTGCTGAATGGGCGACCATATTTGAGTCAGGTGGAGGTGCTGTTCACATGCCAAAGCTTGCGATAGCTGGTGGTCAACCAATAAGACAATACGGTTGGGATGTCAAATGGCCACAACAAGCTGGCAGGGAACTTGAGCTACTTACCGAGGTCGTTAACTCCACAAATTGGGGCACGAGAGGACCTAAGGTCGTTGAGTTTGAAGAGCTGTTTGCAAAGATACATGGGTGCAAATATGGTATTTCGGTAACGAGCGGGACTGTAGCGCTTGAACTCGCCCTGAGGGCGGTTGGGGTTGAGCCCGGCGACGAAGTCATCATACCACCATATACATTCGTTGCGACTGCGACATGTGCCGTCAACATAGGCGCAGTGCCAGTGTTTGCCGACATAGAACCGGACACTTACAACATAGATGCACGCTCAATTGAAGCCCACATAACCGAACGAACAAAGGCAATCATACCAGTCCACATCGGCGGTCGCCCAGCAGACATGGATGCAATCTTGAATGTGGCGAAACAGTATAACTTGCGAGTAGTTGAAGACTGCGCACAGGCACATTTGGCATCATGGCGTGGAAAACCGGTCGGATCGTT
>JANXAS010000071.1 GCA_025062195.1 Armatimonadota bacterium | reverse complement strand
TCCATCTTTTCAGCATAAGGCTTATCCAAATTTGTGTCATCTAAAATCAAAAGCCCTTTCTTTTTGTCCAAGAGCCTTTCAGCTTCTTGCCACAAAGCCTTTGTTTCTAAAGGCTTCCTTTGCAGCAATCTGTTAAAGGCATCATAGCAATGGCTCTTTTTGCTTTTTGGACAACATCTTGCTGCTTCCGTGCAGGTAAAGGTTCTTGGTGAAGGGATAAGTGAGTGAATGTAGTCAAAGTTCGTTACATTTTGGTGGGTTCATGCTTTATCGCCCCCTCTTGAAGCAGATTTTTTTGTGCTATCATTATAGTGGCAAAGGAGTTAGCAGGCAACTGCGTAACTCCTAAGTGAATTGGAGGTGAACTACTATGCAAAAGTTCAAAGGGTCATTGCTGCTTGGGATGTTAATAATTGGTTTGACGGCGTTGTGGTGCCATAGATGGTTATAAGGACCAGCAGTCACCCAAACGCGACTTTCAATTATGTCCCGTGAAGAGGCAGCCCAAATAGTTCGTCAACCCCTTTCAGCTTGTGGCTTCTCAGAAAATTTCATTCAACCAACGCAAGCAAGAATATTTGAGGTAGTTGACAGCATACTTGAATACGCCCTATTCCTACAGTGGGGAATGGTTCAGAGGACGGGAAGATAATGACTGAAGCACGAATCCGGGAGCAAAAATGAGCTTAGGATACAAAATTGCTATGAAATAGATTGCTCAGGATTTGTCAGCTGTTGGGAAAGATGGGCAGGATATAAGAGCTGAATGAAATCACTAATAAAATGGCTATTTTGCGATTTTGGTCGGGCTGCTGTCTACCCAACGAAACAATCTTAAATGCGCAAGTCCTATCCATCTACGCCGCTTGTAATATCAGTTTTAGGGTGTTTGTGGAGAGCTATTGTCCGCCCTTAAAGAACGATGCCAACTGTGTAACTTCCATGGTTGATGTAAGGACGCAAAGTAGTCAGAATATGAACAATGAAGAGGTTGGATGGTCTTGACAATACTATCAGTTTAAATTCAGACTTTTGGACAAAAAGCCCGATAAGCTTGTGTGGATATGGGAATCAGGAATAAACTGGGACTCCTGTAGCAATTGCATGCTCAAAATACGCTTTTCGCAAACGCTTGCTAAGGTCTATCTTCGGCAATTGGCGATCTCCCAGTTTGATCAAAGGCGCAACACCAATTAGCGAGTTGGTCAAAAAAGCTTCATCAATATTTTCAATCAAACTCGTGGGGATTGGTCGTTGACTTATCTTCATCCCAAATTTTTCTGCCAATTCAATCACCACTTGGCGTCCTATGCCGCTAAGCAAGCCTTCCTCAGGTGGTGATGTCAAAATTTCATCATCGCAAATTACGAAGAGATTTGTTGAAGTTCCCTCGGTCAAATTGCCATCGGAGTTTACCCAGATAGCTTCATCAAAGCCATTTTTAGCAGCCCACCTTCTGGCAATTACATTGGCAAAGTATGATGACGACTTAACTTGCCAAAGTGGAAAATCTTTTTGGCGCCGCCATGGAGCAATTGCTGCAGTTAGTCCATGCTCATAGCGTTCATCAAAATCAATTGGTAATGGCACAGCTTGAATGGCTATTGTGGGTTTGCCACTTTCAAATTCCCACCAACCACGAGCAAAATCAATAATTCCTGGTGTTACTGTCATTCGTAACCGCAAGTCTTGCCCTCTCTCAATAGCTGCGATATTTGCACGAATAGTGCTGCATATCCAGTTGATCAGCTCGTCATCACAAAATGGGACTTGCCAATCCAGTTGATGCATGCTTCTTTTTAGTCTTTCAATGTGGCGCTCAAGTGCAAATATGCGCCCTTTCCATGTCCTAAATGTTTCAAAAAGTCCGACGCCATAAAGGAAGCCGGAGTCAATGCAACTTATTTTCGCCACATTTAACCGAAAAAATTCGCCATTTATGCAAAAGACTGGTTGCCAACTTGCCATTGCTCACATACCACCTTCAAACTAATAGTGACACACTCAATTTCAATTTGTAAGGGCAGACAATAGTTTCTTTGGCCGGCAGAGCCTCGCCCTCTCAATTCTGCGGCTAACCACGAGCATTCCCTTCAAGGTAGTTTGTAGAAGGCACGAAGCGAAGTGCTGTCAAAAATGGGACATGGAACACGGGACAATTTTGGACGCCACTTCGCTATTGCTTCGTGGCTAACTACGAACCTAAACAACAATGTTTGTGGTAAGGAACGATTCCAAAATCAGCGCGCCGTAGGCATCCTATCCGTGAAAAACTTTAGCAACATGCGAAATTTTATTCGGTGCTTTTGAGATGCTTATCAAACCAAGAAATCACATTATCGCCAAATTCCTTCGTGATATCATGCTCGGTAATACGGGCTTCATACCGAAAATTTTCTTCAGCACCCAATGTCCGATAAACTTCAGCCACCTCTTGCACAACTTTGTAAAAGCCAGATATTGGAAACCATGTATCGTTGACGTTGTTCTGGATCAGCAGAGGTCTTGGCGCAATACACGCAATAATATCCTGAATATCTCCATATTTTGCCCAGTTCCAAATGTAAACCCCAAAACAGGTATGACCGTCAGTCCATGGTATGTAATCTTGAAGTAAAGCCTCATAGGTTGAAACCGAGCAAACTGGGCAAACTGCTTTTACACGCTCATCAATTGCTGCCAAAGTCCAAGCTTGCATACCTCCCCAGCAAAGTCCAACTACGCCAATTTTTTCGTCATCAACATCCGGGCGCAACGACAACACATCTAAAGCACGCATATTGTCCCATGTGTTCATACCAATGAATGTTAGCCCGAAAAGACCTGCAACTGGCAAAAAATTGCATTGTTCAGCCTGACCAGTTCTTGCCCTTTTTCTCTCACCGCTAAACCGATTGTCAGGGAAAAGGACAACATATCCAGCAGAAGCAAGTTTAACCTTGAATTCCGGCAAGGAATGCTTGTCTAAGTCCCACCCTTGAATCAAAAGTATTCCGGGAAGTTTCTCATCACTCGTTTTGATGGGGCGATAGATATGTGCTGGCACCCAAACATCTTCCTCGGTGCGATAGACTATCCGTTCCTGAATTACCTCCGTGCCGGCAAGAAGGAATTCTGCCTCTTTTCTGACATTTAGCTGGGTTATTTTGGGTGGCATCGTGCCGAGGCATTCCATCAGTGCTTCTCTTGTCCTTGCCAATCTTTTTAGAAGTTTTTCCTTATCTTTTGGGAATGGCTCTCGTTTCGCCAATGCCTCTCGCATTCTCCGCTGCAACATGCTCAAAACTGAGTAATCTGGCATATTAAACCTCACCACCGCACAAGTGATTACAACTTCATGTATAATACCATGTTTTTGTTGACTGGTTCAGGGCATTGGCTTAAAAATGAGGGAAAATTTGGAAATATGGAATTTCCCACCTTGCTTTGGTGTTTTTGTTAGCTATCCTTCTCACGCCCATAGCACGGTTATGGAAAGGCACTCAGCAATAACATTTGCAGCAAATAGAGCCAAACAATAATGCCATCTAACGGCTCAAGATAAGCGAGATAAATCGCTGAGCATCGTCAAGCATGTATGCGTTGTTGAACATACAATAGCCATAGCCATGTTTGATGCAAATCTTTGCGAGCCGTGCCAATTCAAAATCCGTATATTTGTGCTTATAACCGCCTACACCGTGCAACCTAAAGTAAAACATTCCGGAAGTCAACGGTTCACGCTGCAGCGGGTCAACACAGTGAACCAACCCAGCTTTTTGGCATATTTCTGATATATCTTCATCAGTCCAGCTACCTCTTGGCTCCCAAGCGAAAACAAACCCCAAGCCAGAGATTCGCTCAAAAAACTGAATTATATTCCGCTTATTCTCGTTTGTTGGCTTGAAGCTTGCCGGGCATTGAAAGACAACAACTTTCGCCCCCAGAGCTTCGGCAAAATCTTTTGTAATGAGCCAAGCATCCCATACCTCTTTAGTTGGCTTAAAACTTCCGTAGAAATTTAGCCTATCTTTTGGCAATTCTAACCTTAAACGCCTGTATGTTGGGCTGCTTGGCTCGTGCGTGATTAATTGCCATGCTTTCAATGTGAATTCAAATTTCTTTGGGGCTTCCTCACGCCATTTTACTGCCGTATAAAGCTGTGGTGGCTGATAAAAAGTATGCTGAATTTCAACGACCTCAAAAATTGAATAATATTTCCGTTGGCTTGTCGGGAATCCGCAGCATCCAACCTTTATCTCAGAACTCAAACAACTTCACCTCAACTTCCAAACCAGCTTCTATTTTTTCAATACCAATGGGAACTTCAACATAGCCATTAGCAACTCCGATTGTGCTTATCATGTCAGAATACCTAAAAACTGGCGTAACTTCTTTTCCATGAAGGCTAACGGCGATGAAAGCATGGAAATCCTTAGGAGATTCCACATCTTTTTTCAGTATTCCTCTCTTGCATATCGGCTCGTATTTCAAAACGCCGGAGAGCCTCCGTAATACCGGGAAAAGGAGCACATTAGCCACAACATAGCACGAGACCGGATGCCCAGGCATGCTTACCACAGGCTTTCCATTAACCATTGCAAACAAAGTCGGCATTCCGGGACGAGTCCGCATACCACGAAACTTCAATTCTCCAAGCTTGGATAAAACATCTGCAGCAAAATCTCGCTTTCCTACTGAACCACCAGCTGTCATTACTATTATGTCATAATCCTCTGTCGAAACCTTGTTAATAAGGCTGCAAAGCGCCTGAAAAGAGTCTTTAACTGGCGGGAAACGGATTGGTTGGCAACCAGCTTTAGCAACCAACGCCAAAAGAATATAGCTATTGCTATCGTATATTGATCCTCTTGTCAATTCTCTGCCCGGTTCAATTATTTCATCACCTGTGGGTAAAATTGCTACTTTTGGTCTCTCATAAACTTTAACTTTATCATAACCTGATGCTGCAAGCACACCAATTTTGCCCGCATTTAAGACCTCGCCAGAGCTAAATAGCAAATCCCCTCTGTGCTTATCATAACCCCTCAAACTAACATTTGTCATAGGCTTAACTTGGACAAAAATCAGCACTTCCTCATCATTTATCTGGCTTGTATCCTCAATTCTGACGACAGCATCAGCTCCACTTGGCAATTCTGCACCTGTGGCAACTTCAACACATGTGTTATTTGAAACCAAAATATCTGTGGCGGCTTCGCCAGCATTTAATCTCCCTATAACTTTGAATTTTTTTGGATTTTCTGGGGAGACCCCTATAGTGTCGGCAGAAATTAATGCATAACCATCCATCGCCGAACGGGTAAATGGTGGCATATCAATTTTCGCACAAGCATCTTCAAACAATACCCTATCAACTGCTTTATCTATACTAACAATCTCAAATCTATCAATTGGCTTTATGCAATCAAACAAAACTGACAACGCTACTTCATAAGTTACAAGTTCATCAAAGGGTCTGAACTCCTTATGTGCCATAAATCTGCCTCCTTCTTCACAGGTTAGCCAAAAATTTGGCAAAGATATACTGGTCATTTTTTGCCAAGAATTGAGGGGTCTGGCTCAATCGGTTCACTCAACTCTTCATGCCCACCAAGGGAATTAGGTATCTTGCCATCAACGAGTATTTTAACCCGTTTCACGCTATAAACTGAAGCTAACGAGTGAGCCAAAGCTTGGAGACGAAGATATGCGATTTCAGAGCCAGTCCAATGTTGAGGGTTTAAAAACTCCGAATTGAAATCAATAACAAGCGTATTATTTTCAAACCAAAAACTTCTAGCTTTTACATCTACTGGCAACGCACTGACTAAAGACTCAGTTGGCGTAATGGTTAAGTATCTTATTAAATGTTGCATTGCCAGCTTTGGTTGAGTTTTCGGATTTGGTAGCTTTATTTCATATGGAACAATTAGTTCGTTGGCAGTATTGACAAAATAAACAGTTACTTTAACCCAAGCTTTGAAGCGATACCATACCAAAACTGCCGAGATTATGACTATCCCACCGACTAAGACTAAAATCGCAGTTTTAATTGGCTTACTTTTCACCATCAAAACACCTCACAAACGCTTGTCGGATAATCAGTTTTGCTCTTTACTTCAAATGTTGTTGGTAAGCGCTTTTCCAAAACCATGCTATGAGCTTTAACTCATAGTCGCTGACAAATTCTTTGTGTGCCCTCTTTGGACAACGGTCAAAATTTTCTCCAATCAATTCTGCGAAAATTTGCTCCCTCATCAACCGTTGGCTAAAGCCAGTGGCATGGATAACAAAGCAACGAAAAAGTTTGTAACAAAGAGCATCATGAATTATTCATTGCCTATCTGCCTATCTTCCGACCACTCCCAATTTGGGCTCGGCAATAGGCTTGCCCTACGAAAATGAACCTTCCACTTTGTGCCTTGCACTCATTTTTGGCTTGGCGGTAGCTTTGCCCTCCAAAGCAAACTTTTGAATTCAGAACCTATGGCTTTCCAACTTTTCTCACCTTAGAGAACATGCCTACTGGCGTGCCGACTTTTGTTTTTTCGTCAGAGCAATACCATTGCCTCCGATTTTTCGTTGGGCAATAACCTGACCCTCCAAATTCTTCGGCTTAGAAGGTAACATCTAAACCTATGTAGCATCATAGTTCATCCAAGACAGTCTTTTTCCGGCACCCACAAGGGATGAAATACACGGTGGGAGTTTTTGTCGCTTCGCGATCCAAATAGGACGCAGGCTTAAGCATGAGACGGAAAATTTTGGCGAAAAAAGAAAATCTTTCCCATTCTTTGCCTCAAATGTTTCTGTTAGCAATCTTTCCCAATCATGCTATTGGCTTTAGCTTATAGTCGCCAATGAGTTTTTAGCTCTATCTTTAGACAGTGTAATTCTTTTCCGAATAAATTCGGCGCTAATTGGCTCATTACCAACCACTGGTTAAAACCGGCGGCATGGATGATTTAACGCCAACAAACTTTAGTGAAGGAGTGTGAGCATATTTTAGGCATAGTCTACCTGTTTTTTTTGCAACTGAATTTCCTGCCACCTACGCTTGCTCTGAAGCACTCCAGTATTCCTGTAAACTCTTACAACTTGGCTCATTATTCTGATTGTGGATTGAAGAACGCAATGCGAATAAAAGTGCCTTTGCTGTGTCAAGCGATGTAACACAAGGAATGCCATGTTCCACCGATGCTCTACGAATGACCAACCCATCACGCTGCGAACCTCTTCTGCCGCTCGGGGTGTTTATAACCAAATCAAAAGTTCTTGACAATATCATGTCAAGCAGTGTTGGTGGTTCATTCTTTAACTTTGGAACCATAGTTGCCGAAACATTGTGCATTTCAAGGAATTTTGCTGTCCCCTCGGTAGCGTAGATTTCAAAGCCAAGTTCATGAAATCCTCTGATTATTTCAAGAGCCTCGGGCTTATCTTTATCAGCGATAGTTGCCAGGACTTTGCCACCGTGTTTATTCAATTTAAAATCGCTCGCCACAAATGCTTTATAAAGTGCCCTTGGGAAATCAAAATCAATGCCCATTATTTCGCCGGTGGATTTCATTTCTGGACCAAGTTCAATCTCCGCTTTCATCAATTTGGCAAACGAAAAAACAGGTGCTTTCACAGCTACAAGCTTTTTTGGTTTATACAAGATATCTTTGTAACCTAAATCTTTTAACTTTGCTCCAAGTATCACTTTTGTCGCAACCTCAACCATTGGTATTCCAGTAAGTTTGCTCATATAAGGCACTGTTCTTGAAGCCCTCGGATTGACTTCAAGAACATACACATTGTCATCTTGGTCAATAACGAATTGAATGTTAACTATGCCCTGTATTTTTAGTGTTCTTGCGAGTTGAATAGTATAATCAACAATTTGTTCAATTGCTCGTTGAGATAGCGATTGGGGTGGGCAAACTGCAATACTATCACCTGAATGTATGCCTGCACGCTCAATATGCTCCATTATACCGGGGATAAGAAGGTCATAAGTGTCACATATTGCATCAACTTCGGCTTCTTTCCCGTGAATGTATTTATCCACGAGAATTGGGCGATCTTGTGCAACATCCGTAGCATATTTCAAATAATCCAATAACTCATCCTCATTGTAAACAATATCCATAGCTCTGCCGCCAAGCACATAAGAAGGGCGAATAAGCACAGGATAACCTATCTCTTTTGCCACTTTTCTTGCTTCCTCAACCGATCTAACAGCACGCCCTGGCGGCTTTGGAATTCCCAATTTTGAGAGCAATTTCTCAAACTTATCCCTATCTTCTGCGATGTCTATACTCTCAAAAGAAGTGCCGAGTATGCGAACTCCATGTCTGTGAAGAGCCTCCGCAAGATTTATTGGTGTTTGACCACCAAATTGGACAATTACACCTTCCGGCCTCTCATTCTCAACAACATGCAAAACATCCTCAACTGTCAATGGTTCAAAGTAAAGTTTATCAGAAGTGTCAAAATCTGTGCTAACTGTCTCTGGATTGTTATTCACTACCACAGCTTCATATCCAAGTTCTTGAATTGTCCAAACTGCATGCACACTGCAATAATCAAACTCAATTCCCTGACCAATTCTTATTGGACCAGAGCCAATGACAAGTATTTTCTTTCTATCGCTTGGTATTGCCTCATTTTCAACCTCATAAGTTGAATAAAAATACGGAGTTTCAGCCTCAAACTCAGCAGCACAAGTGTCAACCATCTTATATACCGGTTTTATGCCCCAAGCTCTCCTCTTCGCCCTTATTTCATCTTCGGTTGACCCAACTAAATCGGCTATATACCTATCACAGAAGCCCATTTTCTTTGCTTTTAGAAGGATCTTTGGGTCAAGACCACGAATGCCGCATTTGCGCAACTCTTTCTCAATTTGCACAATATTCCTAATTTTCTCAATAAACCACGGGTCTATATTGGTTAACTCGCTGACCTCCCTAACAGTCATACCACGCCTCAAAGCCTCAGCGACATAAAACAAACGCATATCATTTGGAATCCTAAGTAATTCCTCAAGTTCCATGTCGGTTTTTTCGGAAACCCCGCGAATTATCAACCCATACGCCCCAATCTCAAGCGAACGGACAGCTTTTAACAATGCCCCTTCAAAAGTCCGATCAATTGCCATTACTTCACCTGTGGCTTTCATTTGCGTTCCAATAGTTCTATCAGCAGTTACAAATTTATCAAATGGCCAGCGTGGTATTTTGACGACAACATAGTCAATTGCAGGCTCAAAGCAAGCAAAAGTTTTTCCGGTAACTTTGTTGGGTATTTCGTCCAAACGCAACCCGATTGCTATTTTTGCCGCTACCCTTGCAATTGGATAGCCAGTTGCCTTTGATGCAAGAGCACTTGATCTTGACACCCTTGGGTTTACTTCTATGACATAATATCTAAAGCTTTTTGGATCAAGTGCAAATTGAATATTACATCCACCTTCTATACCGAGTGTGCGAATAATGTTAATTGATGCGCTTCTCAGCATTTGATACTCCTTGTCAGACAGAGTTTGTGATGGCGCAACAACAATGCTGTCGCCAGTATGCACACCCATTGGGTCAAAGTTTTCCATGTTGCAAACAGTGATGCAATTATCAGCACTGTCTCTCATAACTTCATATTCAAGTTCCTTCCAACCAAGAACACACTGCTCAATAAGTATTTGCTTTATCATGCTCATGGCGAGACCTCTGCTGGCTATTTCCTTTAATTGCTCCTCATTCCTTGCAATTCCTCCACCAGTTCCACCAAGGGTATATGCTGGTCTAATAATAACTGGATAACCAAGCTCGTTGGCATGTTTTACCGCCTCATCCACACTACCAGCAATCCTACTATCAGGTATTGGTTCACCAATCTCAAGCATTGTTTTTCGGAATAAATCCCTATCCTCCGCTTTCTCAATAGCCCCTATTGGAGTTCCGAGAAGTTCAACATTATATTTGTCAAGTATGCCCTCTTTTGCGAGTTGAGCAGCTAAGTTTAACCCAGTCTGTCCACCAAGAGTCGGTATCAAACCTTGTGGGCGTTCACGCTCTATTATTCGTTCAAGGAATTCAACCGTCAAAGGCTCAATATAAACTTTATCAGCCATATTTGGATCGGTCATAATGGTTGCAGGGTTGGAATTGACTAAAACGACCTCCAACCCTTCTTCACGCAGCGCACGGCAAGCTTGAGAGCCTGAGTAATCAAACTCTGCAGCTTGTCCGATGACGATCGGACCAGAACCGATTACCATTACCTTGCGCAGATCCTTACGCCTGGGCATGTTGCATCTTCACCTCGTTGTTTTGTTTTTATTTGCTTTGGCACGCTGCGATTTGATTAATCTCAAAATTGCTCAAAGCTCTTCCCAATTATATGCCCACAGACTCGCCAAATTTTGGCAATTTTTGGAGCTGCCCCTTGAGCCGCTCAAAATTTGTCGCCAAATATTCGCCAATTATCCCAAAATTTCGCCTTTACACCTTGTTTCCCGGTGCCTTCTCATCATCCTCACAAACTCATCAAAAATGTAGCTATTGTCCCAAGGGCCTGGCGACGCCTCAGGATGATATTGAACCGAAAAAATGCCAAGCTCAGGGTGAGCTAAGCCTTCCACTGTGAAATCGTTCAAATTTATATGCGTGATGACAGTTCCCGTCCCTTCAAGCGACTTTTCGTCCACGGCATAACCGTGATTTTGCGTTGTTATATAAACTTTCCCCGTCATCAAATCTTTGACTGGGTGGTTGCTGCCGCGATGTCCAAATTTCAGTTTGAAGGTTTTCCCACCAAGTGCCCATCCAAGTATCTGGTGACCAAGGCATATCCCAGCCAAAGGCACTTTCCCCATCAAATCTTCGGCAGTTTTGATGGCATAACGAAGCAAAGCTGGGTCTCCCGGTCCATTTGAAAATAGCACTCCATCAGGTTTCCATTCAAGAATCCTATCAGCTGTAATCTTGCACGGCACTACTATGACTTCACAGCCTCTTCTATACAAATTCCTCAGGATATTAAACTTAACGCCCAAATCCACAACGATAACCCTTAAACATTCGCCAAAATTTAGCCTAAGCTGGCTGCTTTTGCAGCGCAGGCTATCCGTCCAAATAAAACTACCTTTTGTTGAAACCCTTGGAACAAAATCAATTTCATCGTACCTTGGCGAGGCTTTCAACACATCCAGCAAGATTTCCCGGCTCACATCAACACCGATTGCACCCATCATGACGCCATGAATCCTCAATTTTTTCACCAAGGAGCGTGTATCCACGCCCTCTATGCCCACAATTTTTTGTTCTTTGAGAAACTCCTCCAAAGTTTTCGCGCTTCTCCAGTTGCTTGGCTTCTGGCACAGTTCCCGAATAACGAAACCGCTAACTTGAATTCTATCCGATTCAAAATCCTCATCATTTATCCCGTAATTCCCAACAAGTGGATATGTTAGCGTGACTATTTGACCTGCATATGATGGATCTGTCAATACCTCTTGATAACCGGTCATGCCGGTGTTGAATACCACTTCACCAACAGCGATGCCATAGCATCCAAATGAATAACCCTCGTAGGTTGTTCCATCTTCAAGCACAAGTAATGCAGGCTCTGACGGCACTATGATTCACCCCTTTTCATTTCGCAGTATGCTATTTCACCATTGACTATGGTTATAATGGCTTTACCCCTCAACTTCCAGCCAATAAATGCGCTATTTTTCCCCTTGCTCTTGAACTCACTCGGTTCAACAATATACTCCAAATTTGGGTCAATTATTGTAACATCCGCACTTGCTCCAACTTTCAAAGTCCCTGCATCTATACTGAGTATTTTCGCTGGAGATGTGCTCATACATTCAATTGCCCTCTCAAGCCTCAGTTTACCCTTCATGACAAGTTCACCAATTATTACACCAACTGCTGTCTCCAACCCAACAGTTCCAAAGGCTGCTTTTTCAAATTCAACCTCTTTATCCTCAATTGCATGTGGCGCATGGTCAGTGGCAATGACATCAATAACGCCTCCATTTAAACCCTCAATTAGCATTTCAACATCCTCTCTTGTTCGCAGTGGTGGGTTTACCTTACAAAAAGTGTTGTAATCCTCAACAGCCTCTTCGGTCAACACAAGATGATGTGGTGTCACTTCGCAACTAACTTTTGCACCCATTTCTTTAGCCATCCGAATTAGCTCAACTGAACGCCCAACAGAAATGTGTTGTATATGCACGCGAGTTCCTGTAGTAATTGCCAACTCAACAGCCCTAAAGATAGCGATAGTTTCACCCTCAGGTGGCATCCCGCGAAGCCCAAGTGATAGAGCAACTCTGCCTGAGTTCATCACACCGCCCTCAGTCAAAGATTTATCCTCACAGTGCAACATGACAGGAAGATCGCAAATTTTAGCATATTCAAGGACTTTCCTCAAAAACCCTGCATTTTGTATTGGAGCACCATCATCGGAAAAAGCAACTGCGCCTTCCTCGCACATTTTCCCCATTTCCGATAGCATTTCATGCTTTAAACCGATACTAACAGCGCCTACAGGAAGAATACGGCATTTACTCTCGTTTTGCGCCTTCCAAAGGATATAACCTATGCCGAGAGGGCTGTCTATCGGCGGAATTGTGTTCGGCATACAACAAACTGTCGTAAACCCGCCAGCAACAGCGGCAGCACTCCCCGTTGCGATCGTTTCCTTATGCTCTTCACCGGGCTCACGGAAATGAACATGCATATCAACCAAACCAGGGACAACCAACTTGCCTGTGCAATCAATCACTTCAGCATCTTCAGCGACAATATTTTCCGCCACAGCGACAATTTTTCCTATCACCCGTGTCCCATGTCCTATGTTCCGTTCAATCAGCACATCCCGCTTTGCCGTCAAATTTTGCGACGGGTCAACAACCGTCCCATTTTTGAGCAACAACCTTCGGCTCATTGCACATCACCCTGCCTATCTTGCAAAAACTTTGAGCATTCGCCTTAGATCTTCTGGACAATAAAACCCGCTGTGCACCAAGACATAGCCTGCAAACGCCATACAGCGTCCGAGATACTTTGGTGGCGGATAGAGCGTATCTTCTAATGCAGCCATCCATTTCAAACATGCAAGCCACAAAAGAACGGGGTAGTCGCCCATCAACAAACTTACGCAGTTGTTTTGATTTGCCGCTGTCATTGGTTCACCAAAGTCCAGCACAACAGACTTGATTGCAGTGAAAACTTTCTTTCGCTCACGGCAGGGCAATTTGCTGAACGCTTCCAAAATTGCCAGATGTCG
>JANXAS010000070.1 GCA_025062195.1 Armatimonadota bacterium | reverse complement strand
GAGCCCGGATACACGAGATGAGAATGAGAGGCTTGACCTCGACCAATTGCTTGCATTGGTGCTTGTTGATATGAATGTCTTCGCTGGCGGTCCGGTTCAAAACACCGTTTTCATAGATGGGGTTTGTTTCCTCACGCCACTCAAGTAAGGCATCGTAAATCCCACAAAGTGGTGAGGCAATAAGATGCCGTTTACGACTTTTGATCGCTCAAAGCTGAAGCTCAAGCCCTTGAGGGAGCGAAAGCACGACCTTGATATCTCTTCTTTCCTTGACCTCACATCAGCATTTGAGGAGTTTGAGCATCCATACCTTAGAGCTGTAGCCGAGAGGATGGTTTTGGCGAGGGAACAGGGTGGCGTTATCATTTGGATGCTCGGGGCACATGTCATACGGGCTGGAGTTTCAAAGTTCATCATTGACCTGATGGAACGAGGGTTCGTATCTCACATAGCGTGCAACGGTGCATGCGCGATACACGACTACGAAATATCGCTTATAGGCGCAACAACCGAAAGCGTATCACGCTACATAAGTGAAGGGCAATTCGGACTGTGGGAAGAGACTGGCGCTGTAAACGAAGCCGCAAAAGCAGCACATCAAGAGGGTATAGGGTTTGGTGAGGCGCTCGGGAGGATGATTTGGGAGGGCAATTTGCCACACCGCCAATTCAGCATCTTTGGGAACGCATATAGGTTAGGCATACCGATAACAGTGCATGTTGGCATAGGTTATGACATCGTCCACGAGCATCCAAATTGCGATGGTGCTGCCATTGGAGCCGCATCCTATCATGACTTCCTCATCTTTGCGGAATCGGTGAGCAAGCTTGAGGGCGGTATTTTGCTCAGCTTCGGGAGCGCTGTAATGGCGCCGGAGGTGTTTCTAAAGGCGTTGGCAATGGCTCGCAATGTGGCTCATCAGCGCGGTGAGCGAATATGCCATTTCACTGTCGCTGTGTTTGACATACAGCGGTTGAGCGGCGACTTAAAGCATGAGCCACAAAAGTCATCTCCCGAATACTACTTCAGACCTTGGAAGACAATGCTTGTGCGGACTGTAGCCGATGGTGGCGAGAGCTTCTACATCTGCGGCGAGCATAGGTTAACCATACCGAATTTGCATCGCTTGATTGGCACGATATCCGGGAGGAGCTATAATAAAGCGAACGGTGAGTGAAGGAAGAGTGCAAGTATATACCTTGTTGCAGTGTTAACCAGCAGGTTGACGTGACTTTTAAAGAGATTGAGCGGCTGTGAGCAATTTTAAATTTACGCTCTTTACTACACATGCCACTGGCTTTAGCCGGTGATTGATGAGGAAGCAAATGAGTGCCGAATTCATTTGGTGAAAATTTTCTGCCACACCGAAGGAATCAAAACGGAAGATTTGGAGGGCTTGGCTCCTGCCGAGCCCAAAATTTTTCTCATCTATTCCATCCATGCCATTGACTTTAACCAGCGATTGATGACGAATTAATGGGGGCAAAATTTATTTGGCTTGTTTTTGTGAAAGTTTTCGCCGACTGAAGTCGGCGCTCAGGGAAGTTCGTCATCAACTACGGACTAAAGTCCGTAGCATGGTTTGAAATAAAAGCCAAAATTTTTCTTGCTCATTCATGCCACTGGCTTTAGCCAGTGGTTGATGACGAAGCAATGGTTTTGAAAAAGCATTCACCAGAAACATTTGAAGTAAAGGAGCATAAATTTTATTACCGCAAGGGATTCGTGATTAAGGGCGCAAGAGGGGCGCTGCTCATTTTGCTTTTCAATGCCGGTTCGCTACAACTTCATCGTGGACTATGAACATTGCATCGCTTACAGTGTTCGCATCATTTGATTAAATGTTTGGGGGGTGATTGGTATGAAGTCAAAAGCTGTGTCGGCGCTCTTGGCTATCGGTGTAGTGAGTTGCATTTGGCTTCTGTGCATGGCATTTCAAGGCGCACCAGTCTTCCCCGGTTCAAAGTGGCGTGTGCATGACGGTGAGCGCCCACAACCACCGGTTGTGACGCCCGGGAAGGTATTCGGTGACCCACCATCTGATGCCATTGTGCTGTTTGATGGCACAGACCTGTCAAAGTGGCGCAGGGTTGGTGGTGGTCCGGCAAAGTGGAAGGTTGAAAATGGCTACATGGAAGTTGTGCCGGGCGCCGGCGGCATTGAGACAGTTGAGCAGTTTGGCGATTGTCAGTTGCATATTGAATGGTGCATACCTGAAGATGTGAAAGGCAGCGGGCAGGGAAGAGGCAACAGCGGTGTTTTCTTGATGGGGCGATATGAGATTCAAGTGCTTGACAGTTTCAAGAACATAACATACGCAGATGGCATGGCTGGTGCGATCTACGGACAATATCCGCCACTCGTTAACGCTGCAAGGCAACCTGGTGAGTGGCAAACTTATGACATCATTTGGCTTGCGCCGAGGTTTGATGAGAAGGGTAAGCTCCTCCGACCCGCATATTTAACCTTGATTTGGAATGGTCTGCTCGTCCACTATCACACACCTATGCTTGGTCCGGTAAGGCATGGTGCTATAGCATCTTATTCGCCGCATCCTCCGGTGGGACCTCTGTCGCTTCAGGATCATGGTGTCAGGGTGCGCTTCCGAAACATTTGGTATCGTCCACTGAAAGGCTACGATGGCGGACCTGAATGGACACCGTCGCTTTACAACCTGCCATTTGAAGCGCGCTGATAAAACTGCAATTTAGGGTATATGGCTCTCGCCGGAGACCATCCTTGTGAGCGCCAATAGTGGAATTGGATGATTGCTCTCTGCGCTCAAGATGTCGAATCCTCAGCTATGTTTGTGAAGGGTTGAGGTGCATGGCAGAGGTGAAGCTATAATGCGGCTTTTTAAATCCATCCTTTTGTTAGCTTTGCTCCTTTATAGTTGCCAAGGCTCATCCC
The DNA here is from genome assembly GCA_025062195.1 of Armatimonadota bacterium. Classification (GTDB taxonomy): domain Bacteria; phylum Armatimonadota; class Fervidibacteria; order Fervidibacterales; family Thermosaccharophagaceae; genus Thermosaccharophagus. The sequence goes on along the minus strand of JANXAS010000070.1, from coordinate 10,441 downwards.
GTCATACGGTTGAGACAGGCGAGCCGGGCTCATTGGAAGGTTTGAGATTCATCCCTTCTGACCACAGCCGTTATGTTGACATTGATACTGACCCACAAATCTTTTGGCTTCATGGCTATAAGCCGCCCTCTCGTTTCACTGTTTCGCTCAAGCGCATTGACGAGCACGGCGATTTTTGTTCGGTCAATACCAAGTTGGAGTCATCGGGAACAAACCATTGGAGGTTAAATGTTTTTGGGATGCTCAACGAGGGAACGATTTACGCAATCATCGTCCGCGATGACACGAGCGGTGAGCAAATGGAAGCATGGTTTATGACAGCGAAGTCAAGGGCAGGTCAAATTAGGGCATCAGAGCCTGCTACACAAGATGCCTTTGAGCATACAGTGACAAGATGAGCTTAACAGCGGACTTCGTGTTGCTTGTGGCGAATCGCAGCTGTTGGATTAGTCTTGCTCCTCAACCATGGCGCCACTAAATCAATTTTCTCTCAATCAGGCATTCGGCAATCTGGACAGCGTTCAATGCGGCGCCTTTGCGCAGATTATCGCATACGCACCAAAAGATAAGGGCATTGTCTACAAATGGGTCGTTGCGCACCCTACCGACATAAACTTCATCCTTGCCCGAGGCGTCAATTGGCATCGGGTATGTGCGTGCTGGCTTACCATCAATTTCCGTTGGCTCATCAACGAGTGCGACTCCGGGGGCTCGCCTGAATAGCTCTCTTGCCTCGTCTGCGGTTATCCTTTCTTGTGTCTCAACATAAACAACCTCACTGTGGGCATTGAAAACTGGCACTCGCACGGTGGTTGCCGTTATCGCGATGGTATCATCATGCATTATCTTGTGCGTCTCTCTGACGAGTTTCCACTCTTCGGTTGTGTAATCCATCTCCTCAAAGCTGCCGATTTGCGGGATGAGGTTGAAGGCGATTTGGTATGGGAATGCTCTTTTCAATCTTGGCTCTCTTCCGTGAAGCACAAGCAGCGATTGCTCATCAAGCTCGTGTATAGCATCTCGTCCGGCGCCAGAGACAGCTTGGAATGTGGTCACAATAATGCGCTTCACTTTTGAGCGCTTGTGTATCGGGTTTATCGCCACGACCATTTGAATGGTTGAGCAGTTTGGGCTTGCGATAATCCTTTGACCATCCTTAACGGCATCTAAGTCTTGCGGGTTAACTTCCGGGACAACCAGTGGCACACCCTCTTTCAGTCTGAAGTCAGCACCATTGTCTATGACGATTGCGCCGCGCTTTGCAGCTTCATGCCCGAATGTGACTGCAGCTCCCCTTTCCCCCTCTGTTCCGGCAAAGAGCGCTATGTGAACGCCATCAAACGCTTCTGGCGTGCACTTCTTCACCTTATAGGTGACGCCATCAACATCAATCTCACGCTCATGCCTTGCAAGCACAATTGGCTCTTCGCTCATCGGTATTTTTGAGCGGCGCAGGCATCTGAGCATTTCCAGACCAACAGCACCAACTCCAACAACTGCGACTTTGTATGTGTGCATTGCCGTTCACCCCCACAGGCTGCAAAGCAGCATCATACGAGTGTGTCATAATGCGATTACAAAACGACTCTAAAATGCCTTCCACAGTGGGGCTGGCTTTGTGCTCATTTAATTTTATCGCAACTCAGTGTCCAGATTGGCTCTGCGAGGTTGATGCTAATGAAACTCATCGGGACGCAGAGGATAAATGAGCTTGGTCACCTTGAAGTTGGCGGGTGCGATTCAGTTGATTTAGCCCGAAGTTATGGCACGCCGCTCTTCGTTATAGACGAGGAGCTCGTGCGTGAAAACTGCCGAAGGTATAAAGACGCCTTCTCAAAGCACTATCCAACTGAGGCGAGAGTGGCTTATGCTGCCAAGGCATTTATCACAACAGCGATGTGCAAGCTCATATATCAAGAGGGGGTATGGCTTGATGTTTCATCTGGCGGCGAATTGTATACGGCTATAGTTAGCGGCTTCCCGCCAAATCGCATTTATCTGCACGGCAATTACAAAACTGACGAAGAACTCAAGTATGCGCTTGATGTTGGAGTATATTGCATTGTCGCCGACAGCGTTGATGAGCTTCATGTTCTCAATTCGCTTGCACGGTCACTCAGAAGGAAAACTGTAGTAATGCTGCGCGTTACCCCCGGCGTTGAAGCGCATACACACGAATACATACGCACCGGTCAGGTGGATACCAAATTTGGCATACCACTTGCATATGATCAGGCGTTGAATGCCACAAAGCTCGCTCTAAGTATGGATTGGATTGAGCTTGTTGGTTTCCACTGTCACATTGGTTCGCAGGTGTTTGAGATTGAGCCATACAGGATCACAATTGAGTTGATGATTGAGTTTGCAGCACAAGTTGCAAGTGAACTTGGTTTCGTCTTCAAGGAATTGAATTTGGGCGGTGGCTTAGGTGTCCGATATACGGAAGAGGATGACCCACCAACGATTGAGGATTTCATCGGTGCTGTATGCGAAGCCATCATGAACGAGTGTAAGAGATATTCGTTGCCGTTGCCAACGCTTGTTGTTGAGCCGGGCAGGTCAATCGTGGGTGAAGCGGGTTTAACGCTCTATACAATCGGTGTCGTAAAGGAGATACCGGGCGTTAGAGTTTATGTCTCTGTTGACGGTGGCATGTCCGACAACCCACGCCCTGCACTCTATGGTGCAAGGTATAGCGCCATAATTGCAAACAAAGCATCACAACAACCGAACTTGCTTTGCACAGTTGTCGGGAGACACTGTGAAGCAGATGTGCTCATAAGGGACATATACCTTGCGGACCCAAAGAGGGGCGACATACTCGCTGTATTCTGCACAGGTGCATATCACTACTCAATGGCGAGCAACTACAACCGTTTCCCAAGACCAGCTGTTGTGCTCGTTAAGGATGGTGATTCCGACTTGATTGTTAAAAGGGAGAGTTGGGAAGACCTAATACGAAACGATGTCATACCGCTGAAGTTGCTTGACAGGGATAAACCATAACCATTGCAACCCAACAACTGCTTTAAGGTTTGTCGTGGCTTGTCCACAACAGCCGTTAACTCAAAAGCGCCTTGATAGTTCAAAGGTTTTGCAGTGAGGCGTGAAATGAATTGGAGTGCCATAGGGAGGGTGACATGAGACATTGAGCAGATTTAATGCCACTACGCTATCGCTTTGCGGTCAACTACGAACTTGTGTTATTCGCAATCCCTGCGTTGCCTGAAAACCAATGTATCGTTTTGGTTTTCCCCCCACGGCAGTTGACAATCGTCGCCCACAAGGGGCAATGATGCAATTTGGTCCTTAAATTTAGCCGTTCACAACGGACAGCGCCAAAGGCAAGTTTTTATCGTCATGTATTGTCCATGATGATTGTTTTGGCAGTGAGCGAGTCGCAAATAGTGCTTAAAAGTTTACAGCGAGGCGCAAAGGGAGGTTAAGTGTTTTCGGTGATGAGGTGCAAACGGTGATGCGCAGGCACTACTTTAGGTATCGCTCTTTGGATGAGCTTGCCGAGGAGATTGGGACACTTGGATTGGACGACGATATCAAGCTGAGTTGCAACTTCAATGTCCTACTCTCACAAGTTGAAGTTGCTGGTAAGAAGCTCAGGAACGCGCTTGCCATTCATCCGATGGAAGGTTGTGATGGCACATTGGATGGAAAGCCAGATGTGTTGACATATCGCCGTTATGAGCGCTTTGGATATGGTGGTGCTGCGCTCATTTGGTTTGAGGCAACCGCTGTTGTTCCCGAAGGTAGAGCAAACACGAGGCAACTGCTGATTTGCGAGGGAAATGCGAAACAGCTTGAGGCGCTGCTTGTTGCGACGAGAAGGGCACATAAAGCCATTTACGGCAGCGACGATGGCTTGCTCTGTGGCGTTCAACTTACGCATTCAGGAAGATACAGCATTGGCAAGCCAGTGATTGCCTTCCATCATCCGGTGCTTGATGTAAGGCATGGCATAAGCTCAGACTACCCAATATGCAGTGATGATTACCTTGAGCGCCTTGAAGATAAGTTCGTTGAAGCCATCAAGCTTGCAATGAAGGTCGGATTTGATTTCGTTGACATAAAGCAATGTCATGGCTACCTGCTGAACGAATTGCTTGCTGCTAAGTCTCGTTCGGGCAAGTATGGTGGCAGCTTTGAGAACAGAACGAGGTTCATTAGAAACATCGTAATGAAAGCGAAGCACGAGCTTGGCGATGGAGTCATAATCGCAACGAGGCTCAATGTATATGATGGCGTCCCATATGAGCGTGACAGCCAAAGCGGCATCGGTAAGCCGTCGCCATTCCCATTGCCATACATCTACGGATTTGGATGCGCTGAGGATGACCCATTGAGCGTTGACTATGAAGAGCCTATAAAGCTCGCAAAGCTTTTGCAGTCGCTTGGCGTTTGCATGATAAATGTGACGATGGGCAACCCATACGCTAATCCACACATTGGGCGTCCATTTGAGCATCCACCAGTTGATGGCTATGAGACGCCAGAACATCCCTTAGTTGGCGTTGCGCGCCTTCTGGGGGGCGCAAGGGTCGTCCAAGCCGAGGTTGAGGATTTGCCAGTTGTGGCTACTGGCTTAAGTTGGCTCAGGCAATATTGGGCGAATGTTGCAGCAGGCATAATTGAACACGGTTATTGCAAGTTGGTAGGGCTTGGAAGGATGGCGATAGCCTACCCCGAATTCGCTCATGATGTCATGAAGTTTGGCGAAGTCAACAGCAACAAAGTGTGTGTTGCAGATAGCCATTGCACAGCTCTGATGAGATTCAAACATCATTTGCTCGGGCAATACCCAGTCGGGTGCGCAACAAGAGACGAAGTATACAAGCCGATTTATGGGCGAGCTTTGAAGGAGTTGGCAAAGCTCAAGGGCGCTTGAAATGCACGCAAGTGATGATCGGGGCGGTCATCGCCGAATGACTGGATGAGTTGCCACTAAAGGGGCGGTTGATTTTTTTGCCACATAATTATAATGCCTATCAGGGCAGTTGAACACATACTTGATGAACTTCCACTGGTGATAGAACATGGTGCAACGGGATGAAAGTTTTGAGGGGTTGGCAGTTGAACACATACTTGATGAACTTCCACAGGCAACAATCGTATTTGATTCTCAAGGCATCATCAGGTATTGGAACAGAGAGGCAGAGAGGGTGTTCGTATGGAGCGCTGATGAAGCCGTAGGAAAACATTGGACGATGCTTGTGCCAATTGAGAAGCGCATTGATTTTGGGTATGTCTGGCAGGCGTTAATGAGCGGAGGGATTCGCCACAGCATAAATGAGAACTTGACCAAGGATGGGCGCACAATACTTTGCTTTTGGAACAATGCGCCATTGCGAGTTGGCGAGAGAGTCGTTGGCGTTGTTTCGGTGGCAACTTTGCTCTCACGGAGTGAAAAGCTTGTGGGGTTCATCATTGATAACGCTCTGGATGGCATCGCCATAGTCAATCCTCAAGGATTCTTCATGCTCGCCAACAGGAAGCTTTGCCAAATGCTGGGATGTGATGCCGACGAGCTTATCGGGGTAAGCCTGCTCAAGTTTGTTCATCCCGAGGATGAGCAGAGGGTATCCGAATGCTGCAAGAAGTTGTATAACGGAGAGGTGGAATGCCTTTCTGAGCGTGTGAGATTGATAAGTAAAGATGGCAGAGCGCTCACATGCCTCGTTGAAGCAACACCGTTTCGTGATATTGCTGGCAATGTGCTTGGCTACCTCCTTGAGGTGCACGACATAACTGACCAAGCCGTCGCTGAAGCCGAGGCTATGAGGCTATTCAACAAGCTTGTTGTCCGTTCACAACTTCTTTCAGTTGCCTTTGAGGCGACAATGCAACCTTTGGACACTTGCGCAGAACGCATCTTAACTGGCGTGATTGAGCTGATTGATGCTCATGGTGGTTTTGTTTTTGTCATAGATGATGGGAAGCCAAAGCTCATCGCGTGGCGGAACATAAGCGATGAGTTATTGAAAATTTTGCGTTCTTTGCGCCGCCTGCCGAGTTGGATGCAAAGACCACTCACTTTACATGAGGATGCAAATTGGCGTATCGGGCTTTTGAACGCACTCAGGCGAGATGGCTTTCGCTCATTTCTATCGGCGCCACTCATTATGGACGATGAATGTGTCAGCGTTATAGCCGTTGCGAGCAAGAGCCGTGCCGCATTGCTCGGTGAAGATATTGAGGCGCTTTTAGAGGCATCTCGTATACTTGCAATAGCTATTCACCACTCACAATTAGAAGGGCGCATTAAAGATAGCATTCGCAAGCTTCAAACGCTGCGTGAAATTGGCCAAGTGGTATTGGAACAGTTTGATATAGAAGCTTCAGTGAACGCCGTCTTGAAAGCGGTCATTGAGGGTCTGAATGCGGACGCTGCAGCGGTGACATTATACGACGAGGAGCAAAAGCGCTGCAGGTTGTTTGTGATGACGTTCTCCGATGGCGAGAGGATTAGCGAGCAAGCTTTTGAAGTTGATAGCACCCTGTGCGAATGTTTCATTGAGCGCCACGAGACTATCTTCATCCGTGACATTGATTCCGATGGCAGGGTGCGTCTTATCCCGAGCGCGCTTCACGGAAGGCAATTGAAAGCTTATGCTGGTAGCCCGTTGATCGTGCGCGGTAAAGCCATCGGAGCGCTTCACATGTTCATGAGCAAACCAAAGGAGTTTACCAATGACGAAATTGAGTTTATGCAAGCGCTCGCCCATCAGGTAGCCATTGCGTATGAGAGCGCCAGGATGTTTAATGAAGCAATTGAGCAGGTACAGATGCTGCAGCGTTTTCTTGGGGCTCAATCCAGCATCGCAACTGTTGAGCCAGAGGCAATCGCTCTGGAAGTGTTGAAATGGTTGAAGAAGACGCTGGGCATTGAGCGTGCCGATTTCTATAGCTATGATGAATTGGAAGGGTCGCTTCATCTTGAATCATCTATTGGCTTCCGTGAAGGTAGGCTTGAAGAGGCAAAGCTTGAAGAGCATGCCGTCATTAAGCTTGGCGAAGGCGTAATTGGCAAGGTGGCGCTTGAAAAAAGAGCAATCTATGTGCCGGATTGTGAGGGCGACTTACAGTGGCGTTCATTTGCAGCTGACAGCGATAGACCTATGCGTAGTGCCTATATTGTGCCGCTAACATTTGGCGAAAGGTTGTTTGGTGTCATCGTGGTTGCTGAGGATGAGCCCAATGCCATTAGCGCCTTTAAGCGCCACCTGATTGACTTATTTGCTGTATACATTTCAGCAGGGTTGGAGGTCGCCAGATTGCTCTCCAACTTGAAGAGAGCGTATAATGAACTTCGTCAAACGCAGGCTGCACTGACACAGCAGGAAAGGCTGAGGGCACTTGGGCAGATGGCGAGTGGCATTGCACACGACATTAACAATGCGCTTGTCCCGATAGTTGGCTATTCGGAGTTGCTCCTTGAGCTTGCCACCGGTGAAGTCAGACAATATGCCGAATTGATTCACCGTGCTGCTACGGACATCGTGCACATAGTTGAAAGGTTGCGCGCATTCTATCGCCCGAGAATGCCAAATGAGCAATTTGAGCCGGTTAGCTTGAGCCGCTCTGCAATGCAGGCAGTTGACTTAACGAAACCAAGATGGTATGACATGGCACAGCGTGAAGGGGTAACAATTGAGATCAAGTTTGAGTTTGATGAGAGCCTGCCACCGATAGCTGCGGTGGGTGCTGAAGTGCGTGAGGCGCTCGTTAATTTGATACTCAATGCAGCTGATGCCATTATTGCAAAGCGCTCCGACCGCGGCGTGATCACGCTTAGGACTGGCTCAAAGGATGGTTGGGCTTTCGTTGAGGTTGAGGATGATGGCACCGGTATGGATGAGGAAACGAGGCAGAGAGCTATTGAGCCATTCTACTCAACTAAAGGCGAAAGGGGCACAGGACTTGGCTTGCCAATCGTTTACGGAATAATGCAGAGGCATGAGGGCTTGCTTGAGATTGAGAGCAAGCCTGGTGTCGGAACTAAAGTGAGGCTTCTCTTTCCGATGCGCACAATTGATCACCCGATGAACTCCGAGGAACTGAGCAAGGAGACACCGAGGCTCAAAATACTGCTCATTGACGATGACTTGAGGGTGCTCTCCACTATCTCTGACATGCTCAAGGGCTTAGGGCATAAAGTTGATGTCGCTGATAGCGGTGAAGCTGGCTTGAGGAAATTCTTTGAAGCGCTCACATATGGGAGCCCATACGAGCTTGTTATTACAGACTTGGGGATGCCAGAAGTAAGCGGCATTGAAGTTGTGCGCAGGGTGAAAGAAGCGTCTCCAAAGACGCCGGTGCTCGTCCTCACTGGATGGGGCAGGGAAGCAATACCGAGAGAAGCTGATGGTATAGTATCAAAGCCGATAAAGTTGAGCGAATTGAGAAGCGCCATCAGTAACATTGCTGAACAGCGAAAGAGTTCCTCACACTAATGAGCCTCACTTGAACGCATCATATGGTCATTGATGCGTAGCAATAGCACCTTTGGCATAGGGTATTGTGGTAGGATTTTGGTGTGTGAGGTGGATTGCGATGTTGATTGATGCACATCAACATGTGAACTGGCTTGGGCGTGATGTGCATAAACTCGTTGCCGACATGGATGAAGTCGGAATTGATAAGTGTTGGCTGTTGACTTGGGAGTGCCATAGGGACGAGATGACTGAATCAGACATTCGTTTGATGTTTTCACCACATGGTCATGGGTTGCCGCTTGCTGATGTTATAGAGGCTGCAAGGCTTTACCCGAAGCGCATCATCCCATTTTATGCACCACACCCAAAGAAACGAACTGCGTTGAGTGACCTTCGCCAAGCCGTTGAGATGTTCGGCATAAGAGGTTGTGGCGAGTTCAAGTTCAGAATCTGCTTTGACGACCCAGATGCTGTGGCGCTTTATAACCTCTGTAGTGAACTTGCTCTGCCGGTGCTCTTTCACATGGATGTGCCATTGCCAAGGCATAAGCCAATGAAGGAATGGCAACCTTGGTATTGCTATGACATTGATGCCCTTGAGAGGGTCTTAAAGCGCTTTCCGAAAGTTAACTTCGTTGGGCATGGTCCTGGCTTCTGGCGCGAGATATCAGGCGATGCAGATGAATCACCAGATGTGTATCCCAAAGGGAAGATTGTCTCAGGGGGCAAACTCATAAGGTTGCTACGCGAGTATGCGAATTTGTATGCCGACATATCGGCGGCAAGCGGATACAACGCATTGACGAGGGACATTGAATTCGGACGCAAGTTCGTAATTGAGTTCCAAGACAAGGTGCTTTTTGGGCGCGACTTCTTCGGTGTAAAGCACATCCAACTGTTGCGCCAGCTTGACCTTCCAAAGGCAGTGTTTGAAAAGATCGCATGGAAAAATGCAGCGAGGCTTGTCCCAATTGAATGAGCAGCGAGAAAAGTTTGCATGCCCAGTGATAAGCAATTTTGATTTGAAGTGATGCTCAATAGCTCGTAGTTAGGCATCGTGCCCCAATAGTTGACGAAAAATTTGCACCATGTTAAAGGCGCATAAGTTAAGTGCAGTTTTATGGGGTGGTAAGCTTCAGTCCAAGATGGTAAGCTGTATGTTTTCAAGAAACTTCCTGCGCCATAAAACTTTGTTCAATTTTATTGGGCTTAACTTGAACATAACGGGAACGCTTTGTAAAACTTTGGGGCAAAAATTTGTTCAAACATGCAAAGGCTGAGTTATCACGCAAGAGGTTTAAAGTATTTCAAGAACTCGTCTTTGACCTCAGCATGATTTTGCAGCAAAGGTGTGGCGAGTGACGACATTTAAGTTAATCATCGTCTGCAAAATCCCGTGCCACAATTGGTGCGGGTGAAGTTTTTGAATATGCGGGGAGTGAAGCGCAGTGAGTGCGGGCAAGTTGAGTGTTGCGGTTGGCGTTGCCGTTTTGGTCTCGTTCGTTGGAATTGCCAAGTTGGCAAGCAAGGCAACTCAAAGCGATGAAGGCTTCTTCTGCATCGCAACAGGGGCGGAGACCCTCGGTTACTACCACCAACTTTTTCCCATGCTGAACGAAGCAAAAGTCAGTTTCGTTCGCATTTTCCCCGAATGGGCTCACATTCAACCTGAACAGGGTAAGTGGGAGTTCTCGCTTGCCGACAACATTGTCAAGTCGGCGAAAGCAAATAACCTTCAAGTTCTCGGCATCTTCCTTTACCTTGCCCCTTGGGCTTCTGCAAGACCGCCATCAACCCGTGCTTTCCCGATCAAGGACATTCGCCACTGGCGTGATTATGTGCGGGAGGTGGTCAAACGCTACAAAGGCGAAGTCAAGTATTGGGAGGTTTACAACGAGTTTGCATCCTTCAGCGAAAACGGGACGCCGAAAGATTACGCTGATTTGGTTCGGAACGCTTACGAGGTTGCAAAGGAAGTTGACCCAACATGTAAA
>JANXAS010000006.1 GCA_025062195.1 Armatimonadota bacterium | reverse complement strand
TGATAAATCCACAGGCGGAAGAAGTGCTTTCAAAGGCGAAAGAAGTGACCGATGGGCTCGGTTTTGACCTTGCCCTTGACGCTGTCGGTCGCTCAATCACTCGCAGGCTCGCCGTTGAGTCAGTTCACCCCACGGGTGTCGTGATTTGGGTTGGATTGCACGAAGACGAGACAACTGTGCCGGGGATGCAAATCATTTACGGCGAAAAAGTCATCAAAGGGAGCAGCGCTTACACCGACGCCGATTTTGCCACTGCTCTCAAACTCATAGCCAAAGGCAAGGTCGAAGTTGACAAGATGATTTGCGAGTTCCCACTTGAGCAAGGTATTGAAGTTTTCTGGAAACTCGCTCGCGGCGAAGCACCAGAAATTGTCAAGGCTTTGCTGCGACCGTGAATGGCAACTTTGGTGGTTATGCAGATAAATGGTCTCGTTAAGTGGTTCTTCCAAACCGCCATTTCAGAGTGGTTCCTTATTGCAGTTGCTGCATAACAACGACAACTGCGTAACTGCCTTGCAGATGACATGCAGCAAAAAGTGAGTGCAAACTTGTATTAACCTTGCTTTGAGAGGTGAAGATTGTAGGGCATGTTATTTGGCATTGCAATTGCGTTGCTCATAAGCATTGGCTACATCAACATGCTTGTTTTCATACTGCTTAAAAGCCGATGCAGCGATGCTCAAATGTTTAAAGCTCTTGCGCTCCAATGGGTCAAGTTGCAATGTGCTTTGTATGGTCTAATCCTTCTTGGTTGGATTGGTTGGCATACATGCCTCTGGGCACTCGGCGAAGCCGGTCAGAGTGAAGTTGTGCGTATAACGTTGGCTTTCGTTGTTTTCATCCCCGGCGTTGTGATGCTAATCTATTTGCGAAGGTGGATTGGAAGCATCGGGCAGGCAGCACATGAACAAAAGCACGAACAAAATAAAGAGAGCTATGATGAGCGAGGTGATAAACAGTGAGCGGGTGGTCGGCGATAAAACTTTTCATGGGGGCGATGACGATGACATTGTTGTTTTCAAATATCGTAGATTCACAGGGCGAGACGAAAAAGGGTATAACGATTTATGTCTCACCAGATGGAAACGATAAATGGAGTGGCAGGTTACCGGCGCCAAACAGGCGTAAGACTGACGGACCGTTTGCAACGCTTAAAAGGGCTTTGGATGAGGTTAAAAACCTGAAGGCAGCTTTTGGTGGCATACTTCTCCGACCGGTCACAATACAACTTCGTGGCGGACTTTACTTCCTCAATGAGCCAGTCCTTATAACGCCTGAGCACTCAGGCAATGAACAGCACAAGCTAACAATTTGCGCCTATGGAAATGAAAAGCCAATCCTGAGTGGCGGGCGGAGAATCACCGGGTGGCGAAAACTGAGCGCAAGCCAACTGCCGGAGCAACTCAAGGGCAAGCCGATTGAAGTTTGGGCTGCACAAATTCCAGAGGTGAAGGAAGGCAAGTGGTTCTTCAGGCAGCTGTGGATTAACGGCAGGAGGGCAAGACGGGCACGCCACCCAAACAATGGCTATTTGAAAGTTGCCGAAGTGGTGGACAAAACTCAGAACTGGTTTATAGGGCAAAAGCGATTTAGGTTCGTAGAGGGCGACATCAAAGCGTGGAGCACAGCAAATGATGCTGAGGTTGTGGTGATGAACCGCTGGGTTGAATCCCGCTTACCCATAGCTGAGGTTGACGAGGCTCAGCGCATCGTCAGCTTCCAAAAGCGCTCCGTATTTCAACTTGATGTTGGCGACCCATACTATGTTGAGCATGCCATTGAACTGCTTGACGAGCCCGGTGAGTGGTTCTTGGACAAGCGTTCGGGCATGCTCTATTACATTCCGAGGGATGACGAAGATATGCGCAATGCTGATGTTATCGCACCAAGCCTGATACATGTCCTTAGAGCAATTGGCGAGCCAAAGGCAGGATTATTTGTTGAGCACATCACATTGCGTGGGATAACATTCTCGCACACTGAATGGTATTTCCCAGAGGCAAGCAAAAGGGGCAGCGATGTCGGTGGGTTCGCACAAGCTGCCGTTGAAGTTCCCGGTGCAGTTTACTTTGAGGGGGCACGCTATTGCTCAATTGAGGAATGTGCTGTTGCCCACATCGGAAACTATGGAGTTGAGTTTGCGAGGGGCTGCCATAACAACAGTTTGAAGACTTGCGTCATTTGCGATATCGGTGCTGGCGGGGTAAAGATTGGTGAGACAAGGATAAGGGAGGACAAAGCTGAGCAAACATTCGGAAACGAGATTTACAATTGCACCATAAGGGATGGCGGATTGATGTTCCACAGCGCTGTTGGTATTTGGGTTGGGCAAAGTTACAACAACAGGATTGCGCACAATGAGATAGCCGACTTTTACTACACGGGCATAAGCATAGGTTGGACATGGGGCTATGGCAACTCGCTCGCCGGCGGCAATGCCGTTGAGTTTAATCATGTGCATCACATCGGCAAGCGCACAAATGGCGATGGACCAATACTCAGCGACATGGGTGCAATTTATACACTCGGAATACAACACGGCACTGTGATACGAAACAATCTATTCCATGACATCTACGGGCTGCGTTACGGTGGTTGGGGAATTTACTTTGATGAGGGTTCAACTGGTATAGTGGCTGAGCGAAACATCGTTTACAACACGACACATGGTGGTTTTCACCAACACTATGGGCGTGAGAATATCGTGCGAAATAACATTTTCGCATATGCGAGAGACCATCAACTTCAAGTCACTCGTCCAGAGGGACATTTGCGCTTCAGGTTTGAAAGGAACATCGTAATTGGGAAGGGCGAGAGATGGCTTGTAGGCGGAATTGATTTCAACTTCGCCTTTGAGCGCAACCTGTATTGGCGTGAGGATGGCGGTGAGATAAGGTTCGGCAATTTGACATGGAAACAGTGGCAAGATAAGGGGATGGATAAGGATAGTATCATTGCCGACCCAATGTTCGTTGATGCTGCTAAATACAACTTCAAGTTGCGTGAGCAATCTCCGGCATTGAAACTCGGCTTTGAACCAATTGACTTAAGCGAAGTTGGACCAAGGGGCACAACAAAGTAGAGCCGTTAGATTAAACGGCGAGTTGAAATGCCAAATCAATTGCGCAGCCGAATGCGAGTGCGATTGGTAAGCTGCTCACAGAGATGGGATTTTTCTACCCCTACAAAGGGTGTGAGGAAGACTCTTGTTTGCCGTGCAAATGAATACCAACTGTGTAGCCTCGTGGCGATTAAATGTTTAGCCTGGCAAAAGCTCTCTCCAGTTAAAGGGAGAGGTGAAGGTATAAATGTCGTCGGGTGAGCAGCGCCTGTCGGAGATACAAGGTGATGGAGTGAATGAGCCAAAAGATGTGATAGAGCTTGTGAGGGATGTCATGCGCACGGAAGCAGAGGCAATTCTTGAGGCGACAAAGCGTGTTGGCGATGAGTTCGTTAAGGCGATCAACATGATTCTGAATTGCAGAGGTAAAGTAGTTGTCACCGGTGTAGGCAAGTCGGGCGCGATTGCACGCAAGATAGCGGCAACACTGTGCAGCACCGGCACACCATCTTTGTTCCTGCATCCGGCAGAGGGAGTTCACGGTGATATAGGTGCTGTAACTTCCGACGACCTTCTCATCGCAATCTCATACAGTGGCGAATCTGATGAGCTGCGTTTGCTTCTCCCGGCTCTAAAGCGTATAGGTGTGCCAATAATAGCCATGACCGGCAATAGGCTCTCGCTACTTGCACGCCATGCCGATGTGGTTATTGACATTTCAGTTGAGCGTGAAGCATGCCCTTTAAACCTTGCCCCAACTGCTTCAACGACGCTCTCACTTGCCATTGGTGATGCTCTGGCGCTTGCTACGATGAAGCTGAAGCGCTTCACGAAAGAAGACTTCGCACGCTTCCATCCGGGTGGGGCACTTGGAAGAAGACTGCTATTGAGGGTGAGAGATTTGATGCGCACCGGAGACAGGCTTGCAAAGGTTAAGTATGACCAACCGGCAATAATGGCATATGTGGTGATAACGAAGGCTCGCGCTGGTGCATGCGTCGTTGTGGATGACGATGGGAAGCTTTTGGGCATAGTAACTGACGGAGATATGCGGCGAGCCGTCTTGAAGGACATCGATGCGCTCAATGAACCGATAACTAAGGTGATGACGAGCAATCCAAAAACGATATCGCCAGAAGCGCTTGCAACGGAGGCATTGCGCCTGATGCAATTGCACTCAATTGATGACCTTCCAGTGGTTGATGATGATGGGCGTCCAATAGGCATGCTTGATGTGCAAGATTTGCTCTCGGCTGGAATCGTTTGAAACCAATCCCTGTAGCACCGGCTCACAGCCAAAGAGATGTATAGGAAGGGTATGTTACGCCATCTTCAAAAACTAAGGTGTCATCCAACCTGTGTAGCATCGCAGGTCGTCCATGACGGTCTTTTAAATTTCGTCGCCAATAGTGGGCGGCGCTAAAGGATGAGGGTTCTGTCGTTTTGCGATTCAAGCAGCGGTATTGAAAACTTAACTTCCAAGAGTTTTCATGGGCGGGGTGATTACGCTGCTTTAATTTCTTGAAACGGTGTTACTACCGAGAGGTGAAGCTGCACGCAGCAATAGCAGCAATAACTCATCTTGAATGCGACTGAAAGAATGCCGTTCAAAAATGCATGGCGAATCACTGCCACGAAACTCAACACACATCTCTAATGGGTAACGGGGGAAAGAATTTGGGCAAGCGAATGAAACACTCAAAACGAAAATTGCGCACTAAAGCCAAGAGCAAGCTTGACGAAGTTGCGCTGCGCTTCCTTGAGGGCATGGGCGAACCTGAGCCTGAGCCATTTAAGCCATCGCCATTTCAGGAGCAAGCCCTGAGCGAAATTATGCATAGCGATGTCATTGTTGTTGCTCCAACTGGTAGCGGAAAGACTTGGATTGCTGAGCAGGCAATGGCAAGGTGGTTAAATGAGGGCAAGAGATCTTGGTATACCACTCCGCTTAAGGCTCTGTCAAACCAGAAGTATGATTCATTCGGTGAATTGTTCGGACGAGAGAATGTGGGCTTGATAACCGGCGAGAGGCGTGAGAACACAGCCGCTCCGATTATCGTTGCCACCACTGAGGTGCTACGCAATGCGCTTTACAGTGGCTTTGATGCGCCTGATTTAATCGTGCTTGATGAAGCACACTACATTGCCGACCCAGAGAGGGGCACAACTTGGGAAGAGGTTGTAATACTTGCGCCACAGAGCAGCCGTTTACTGCTGCTATCAGCCACAATCTCAAATGCAAATGAAATAGCTGGATGGATGGAGCAGGTGAGGGGTATAAGACCATCGGTTGTTATGGCACACGAGCGTCCTGTGCCATTGCGCTACGGCTTCATTGACAGGGATGGAAGACCGTTACCGTGCAGCAAGGAGATGAACCTGCGCAGGATAAAGCATCTGCTTCATCATGGCATTGACATTGTCGGGATTGTGGCATCGCTGCGCAAATGGAACTTGCTTCCAGCCATCATTTTCCTTCCGAAGCGAAGGGACTGCGACAGGGCTGCACAAGCATTTAAAAACTTTTTGATGGAGGGCGCAAAAGAGCGAGAGGAATTTATCAGACAGATGATTGAAGAACATGAGAGGCTTGCCCACCATCCACTCCTGTCGCAACTCATCAAGGCTGGCGTTGCACCGCACCATGCAGGTCACCTCACATCTTGGAAGGTCATGGTTGAGAGGATGCTTAGGGTGGGACTGATAAAAGCGGTATTTGCGACAACCACACTTGCAGCCGGCTTAGATGTGCCAGCAAGGACTGTTGTGCTCCCGACGCTCATGACGAGGGACGAAAGCGGTGGACGACTACTTAGCGCGCTTGAATTCCATCAGATGACTGGCAGGGCTGGCAGGCGAGGTAAAGACAAAGTTGGCTTTGTGCTTATTGTCCCAAGAAGCGTTAAGGACATTGAGCATGCTGTGCGATTCATTGAATCAAAGCCGGAGGCGCTTGAGTCTGCATTTAGGGTGCATTACTATCAGGTGCTCAACTTACTATCACGCTACGGCTACGATGGGGCAACGGAAATACTTGAGAAAAGTTTAGCAGTCTACCAGTGGAGCAAGCAGGGCCATCGCAAAGGTAGAAGGAAGCGGCAAGAGATAAGGGAGCAATTCAGGCGCCGCGCAAGGCTTCTTCAGGAGCTGGGTTACATTGACAGCGATATGTCACTTACAAGCATTGGGCAATGGGCATTGCTTATAAGACATGAACGCTCACTATTCACCGTTGAGGCTATAAGGCGAGGATTGTGTGATGAATTATCGCCCGAGGAGTTGGCTGGTTGGGCTGCAGCATTTACAACGGAGCGTTCGCCGAGGGCATTGGCTAAGAGGTTGAGTTTAGAGAAGCTTGCCGAACTTGCCTTTGAGATTGAAGCGCTTGAGGACGCATTCGGGATTGAGCCATCCGGATTCGCTGAAGAGTTTGGTGAGCCCGGAAAGCCGTTTGGCGATGCCGAGAGAAGAGCTGCATGTGTTTATGCATGGGCAATCGGAGTTGATTGGGACAAACTGGTCTTTAAAGCAGATGCTGATGAAGGCGATTTGCAAAGGCTCATCCTGCAAGCTGCCGAAATACTCCGCCAGGTTGAAGACCTGCCAATGAACATCTCCGAGACTGCCACGATAGCGCGCCACCTTATCATGCGCCCACCAATTGTTTAAAACAGCCCCCACCACCAGTCAATGGCGGGGGCTGTCTCTGCGCTCTCTAACTCGCCGATTAAACTGAGCTTTTGCTGCTACCTTGAGATAATACTGACATCCTTCCCAGTTCTTTCAACGCGCACTTCGGTTGCGGTCTTTGCCATCGGTGTTCCTTTATTTCGTGTGCGTTGCATAAGGACTAAATCTCCGCGCACAATGACGCTTGAGCCATCTTGAGCTATCTTAAGCTTGCCGCCCCTGCTCGGTGCTATGACAGCCATTAACGCTGCCCATTTGGCGCTAAATACGAGCACGATTTCACTCGCTGAGGATACTTGCCCACCGCTACCAACCCATTCAGTCGGGCGGTTGCCAGGTCCTGTATCCTCAAGCACTTTTGTGATCTCATCTGCCTCCACATCCACAACCAGTGCATCTTGTCCGCTTACATTTGGCAACCCGGTTATCTTAACGCTTCCCGGTGTTCGTGCGACTATTCCTATAGCGCATAAACCTTCCGGCATACGGGCTTGCACTTCCTTCCCCCCGCCACCGATTATGGCTGCCGATATTGACATACCAAATGGAGGCGTAAAGCTCTGGTCGAGGATGCCAGATGGAGCCACAAAGACACGGCGGTTAAATGTCCTAAAGCCAGAAAATGAAGGTTGAATACTGTGATTGTCTCTCCAACCATCTGTTAACTGCTCTATAGTGTAAGGTTCAGCCAGCCGAAGTGTTCGTAACTCATAGTATTGTGAGATAAACTGTGCAAACACAACATACCATCCGTCAGGGGAAAACGATGGATACAGATCATGGAATGAATTGTTCGTCAACCTCACCCAATCCGTATAACCGTAAAGTTCCCAAGTGTTGCCAGAACCAACAAGTGAGCAATAAATAATCTCAGGCCATTTTCCAGTGACTGGATTGCACGTTGGATATCTATCTGCAACAGTGTTACTTGTTAGCTTAGTGAAGGTTGTGGAAGCGGCATTGACCGCAGTTGCCGGCAGGGAGCAGAGTTCGTAATCGCCATCAAAATTGGAGGCAAAGACTATCATCCTCCCGTCGGGTGTGAACTTCGGGTCAACTTCCTCGCTTGTGCTGTTGGTCACACGCCTCAATGCAGCTGTGCGAAGGTCATAGACATACAACTCGCTGTTTCCGTCTCTCTTGCTTACGAAGACAATTTGGTTTCCATCCGGCGAAAACGAGGGTTGTAATTCCTCAGCCGACGAAGCTGCAATCGGTCCTAAAAGACCAGAGCCATCTGGATTCATGAGGTAAATGTCACCAGCGCCTGTCCTCATACTCTCAAACGCAATTTTTGAGCCATCAGGCGACCATGCCGGCCAGTAGTCGTGCTGTGCAATGGATGTGCTTCTTTGAACACGCCTATCATATGGGTCAATCAGAAAGATTTCGTAATTCCCAGTCCGTAGAGAAGCGAAGGCAATCTTTTCTTCTTCATGGTATGCAACGCTTAACTCTGTCAGCGTGGTTCCATAGAGGGCAATGTATGTTGGGACATCTTCCAACCAACCTCCCGGAACTGGGGGTGGTAACAATGCCTCTACCTTTAACGCGGCAGGGTCAACGACTCTAACGCCCAACCCGGGAAACTTTGTATCTACAGGACTCCCTACAGTGCCAATAACATCTCCACTGCCAATGTGATTTTGAGGCTTTGAGCCACCACCACATCCACTGAAAACAACAACCACCGATACTGCTACCACAGCTATCATGAGCAATTTCCCTTTTTTCATGTTATCCCCCCCTTACTGTTTGGACTCCTTTAACTCCGCGGCTTCTCACCATCACCTCCTTTCACTTTGCAAAATTGGAAATCAAACCACAATATAACACGCATCAGTTTATTGTAAAACCCCACCTTGCATCAAAGCCACATTGAGAACCAACGCATGGTTGTAGTGCGAGGTTCGTTAGTGATGCACATGGAGTATATGCACACTCACAGGAGTTGTGCAGGTGAGTTGAATATGATAGCAGCCATTAAGCTGCCAGCATCATTCGCTTTTGAATGTTCCCTAAACCGTGAACGGCTCATCAGATAGGGGTGGCTTCAGCAATGAAATTTTTAAGCCACGAAAATTATGCTCACCTCTAAAGCCCCTCCTACCCGATGGTTTATCACTTACGCCGTTTTCGCAGGCGGACTTTTATTCGCACCTTCAATGCTACCTTCCTAACTCCCAAACCAAATGCAATCCTCTCTTTTGCTCCAAGGAGTTTGTCGTGCGACATGTGCTCTCTTAGTGTAATGTGACTGGTCGCTGTAAGTATAACGCAGCATGCATCGTTGTAAAGTTAGCCCTCTGTCAAAGCCACATTGAGAACCAACGCATGGTTGCTATGCGAAGTTCGTCGGTGAATGCATGTGGCGCATCAGCATATTCAAATGCAACCTTATCTTTTGCCCCCATGAGCCTGTATATGTGTGCGACATTTTCGTATACTTCCCTTGCCCCGTCAAATGGGAAGCAGTTATCCTTTGTCGTTGCAAGGAGCAACAAAGGGCGAGGTGCAATTGTGGCTATAAAAGCATCCTGCTCACCGAGGCACAATATGCCGGGCACAAAGTAGTATTCACCATGGCTGTCAAGAAAGCTGAGAAATGAACCGTCAACACTATCGTCACGCACTGAGCCTATCAATTTCTCGTAGGTTGAAAAGCAAAGGGCAAGGACAACCACTTTTATTCGTTCATCAATTGCGGCAGCGAGCCATGTCAAAGTCCCGCCCATTGAGATGCCAAAGCATCCGATTGAATTGGAGTCCACATCATCCCTTGTTTGCAAATAATCAATGCTTGCAATTACATCCAGAGCCATTTGTCCGAGCATGGGTTTTCCATCCATAAACTCATCCATTGCTATGCGTGAAAACCTACTTGGTTTAGGGTCAACTATGAAGGCATGAAAGCCAATTTTTACTAAATCCTTCCCGATGACATCCACCATTTCATCTTTTGAATGACTTGAACCAGGGATGCAGATTACGACCGGTCTTTTCCGCTCACAACTCTTAACCATAAGAGCTGGGACTTTAGCATATTTTTCGCTTTTGCAATTTATGCGTTCGTAAATGATGTTATCCTCTTCCCACTTTTGCTCAATTAAACCTTCAACCTCGTTTCTTTGGAGATTTATCCCGAGCAACGAAATCAATCCATTCCGCAATTTCTCCCTCATATTTTCCCACTCAGATCCAGATTTGGCGCTTTTAATTTTGATTGGTGTTTGGGGTGACTCAGTGATAAACATTGGCTTAATATCCCTCACACTTTTTAGGCTATGCCTGTAAAGAGAATTTTGTGCCCATAATGAACCTTCCTCCACAAACCATTTGACTAAATCATCCGGGCAAGATAATGCCAGCCTTTTATACATTTCTTTGGCACCCTCAACTTCATAAGCTGCTTTGATAATATCGCCTTCAACCTCAAGATATTTGTCAAGAGACGAAGAAATCGCAAGCACCCTCGGAGAAACAAGGATGCCAACCGAAATGAATGTGAATTTCCGAAACATCCCGGGAATGTATCCATGGATTGTCATTCTTGAAGGCATTGAAACAAATGCCCCAGAGACCCTTTCATCAAGCGCTGAATATACTAACCCAGCCCAACCGGATATACCCCAACCCATAACTGCAGTCGGTAATTCACTAAATTTGTCCTGATTGGCAAGAAATGTTGTCAGTGCCATAAGCTCACGGGCTATTTCGCCAATAAATGTTTTCCCGAGCAATATCAATCTTTTTACGCTTGATATGCTCACTGATACCAATGTTGGCAAGTCCGGAATAATAACCCTATAGCCGGCGTCCGCAATTAGACTACCATAACGCTCGGCAGTGTCTTCTTTTCGGGATCCCAAGCCAGTTCGTTCGCCCAATGGCGGTATTAGCAAAATGTTAGCATGCGGTTTTGTCACAAATTCGGGCGAAAGGACGATGAATGATATTTGCAAGCCATCGCTGAGTTCAAGAACCCATTCGGAAGTTGAGTATCTTGATGGATGACGGCGTATAAGCTGCCCTTTATAGGGGAGAGGTGGGGGAAAAATTCCGGCGCATTTGCTCAAGTGTTCTCTCCAGTCATGCTTCATTTGATTGAGTTTTTCAATTGCTTTATCTCTATCCCCTCCTTTAATCAGCGAGCTCAAAAACCGCATATATTGGGCATGACGATTTATTAGCTCGCTTTCGCGCAACTCTGTGCGAATTTTCCTTATAGCATTAATTTCGTTTGATAACATATTTTGCTATCACCAAAGCCATTGTTTTTACTATATTCAAGACTAATCTTTTGAACTTTGTAATTGTTGGTTTTCTTCTTTACGCCTTCTAAAAGCTTCTTCAAATTCAAGCTGTGCTGCCTTTTGCAATTGAAATGCCGTTATACCCGCCTCAATAATTGCATAAGTCCATGCCAAAAAGAAAACCATCATCACAACGAGCAACAAGACCAATTTTAGCGTGCTCCAATCACGCATGACCTCAAGCAAGGAATTAAGGCTAATTGCCCCAAATTTCTTGGCAGCTTTTCCCAAAGCATCAAATACTGGAGTCAGCCACCCAGCAAAACTTAGAAGAGAAACACCAAATAGCGCAAATCCTTTGACAAAATCTCCGTTATAAACTTGCCCTGCACCCGGAATCATCATTGAGGCTAAAACCGCTAATGTGGGATTTTTTGCTCTTGGACGATGTTCTGGATGCTCTCTCAGCCATGCTCTCAGTTCCTCTTGCCTTGCTATCTCTGATAGTTCAAGGGTTAGCGATGCTATCTTTTCTTCAACCGAGGGTTTGTGGTGAACTTTTTGAAGTGCTGCCTGATACATTTCCAAGGCTTCTTTTAGTCTACCACGAGCGCGGAGTATGTCGCCATACAGCTCAAGGACTTGTGGGTTATCAGGCGCAAGTTCATAAGCACGCTTTACAAGCTCAAG
Source organism: Armatimonadota bacterium (assembly GCA_025062195.1). Lineage (GTDB taxonomy): Bacteria > Armatimonadota > Fervidibacteria > Fervidibacterales > Thermosaccharophagaceae > Thermosaccharophagus. The sequence continues at coordinate 75,381 of JANXAS010000006.1, read as the reverse complement.
TGCCCTCTGGTAATTTCCACGGGTTCTTTCAACATTTGCTCGTAAAAGCAAGTTTCTAATCTCTGCCTCAACCTGCCAGTCTTTCTCGTTACTTTTCACATCTGACCCCTTCCTTCCAAGAATCATTCCTTTATTGAGCAAATTGGGCAGGCTTTCTCATCAGCTTTATAGACCTCCCCACAATTCTCACATCGCTTTAATCCGTGCCTTTGGCGCCATAACTTGAGTTTCATGTGAAGCGTAAAAACACGCCTCATCAGATCCCTTAATTCATCATTCTGTATTGCCGAAACCATTTCATTCACGCGTTGCTCAATTTCCTTTGGCAGCTTTATTTTGGCAAGTTGCGTTGCAATTAGCGTTTTAGATTCTCTCTCACCTCGCCTTTGCTTTGCAATACCGCCAGGCATTCCAATACGACAATATATGTCAGCAACAAAGTTTCCACCAAGTTTTTCATTTATCTTTCGGATTATTTCCATTTTCATGAAGGATATTTCCTGCGCCCATGATGATGATTCTGTGCAAACATAGAGAATTCCACGCTCAAACTTATAAGGTGTGACAACACTTGCTACCTTCTTTCCAACCGCCTCTTCCCAACAGGAAAAAACGAGTTGTTGCTGCCTCGATTCCTCAAAGTCCCTCCCCTGGGAAGCGGAATTCACATTTCCTTTAAGTTTCTTTGATCTTTTAACCCAATCTTCTATGACTTCGCTTATTGATATCAATCTATCTTTCATTTGATTCTTGTCACCTTACCCCTCTCTATTTGGAAGAGAGCGCAAATATCCCTAAAAGGTTGAGGTATATCCTCAAAACTTGTCATTGTAATTATGCATTGCTCATACCTTTGGATGACTTCAAACAATTTTCTCCGGCGCTTGTTGTCAAGCTGAGATAATGCATCATCAAGTAGAATTATTGATGACATTTTTCTCTCCAGCTCATGCAGCTTGCCAAGCGAAAGTTTCATAGCCAGTAACGTGAGTTTTTGCTGACCAGATGAGCCGTAATCTCGCACATCCATGTTATCAATCAAAATTTGCAAATCATCTCTGTGAGGTCCGACGCTTGTGGCTGTTGTTTCTATGTCTCGCAGTAATGCCTCTTCAAGCAACTCAATATATCGTTCCAATAATGCCTCTATTTTCCCACTGCTGTAGAGTTTTAATGCGTCCTCTCCAAGTGACGAAACATAGCGCAATTCTACTCTACCCACCCCGCCGAGTTCCGAGAAGAATTCCCAAACAAGTGGATGCCATCGCTGGATAAATTCAAGCCTCATTCCAATCAATCTGGCGCCATATTTTGCAACCTGCATGTTCCAGTTATCAATCTCGGCTCTTGACTCCTTCGTCAGATTGCCTTCCTGATTTATTCTCTCAAGTAAAGCATTCCTATGAGATATTGCACGGCGGTAGTTCAGTAAGTTAAAGTGATAACTATGGTTCCAATGGGAGAGCGTTTTATCAAGCAACTCTCGTCTTCCACGGGGTTCTCCGCTTACTATTTGAATCTCATGTGGCATGAAGTAAACTACATGGAATGGAGCCCATCCTTCCTCCCATTTTCGCCTCGCTTTCCCGTCAATAATCCACCTTTTCCTTCCGTCCGCAATGGCGATCTCGAGCCAGTGTTCTTCGCCCTTTTCAAGCCTGACAAGCACTTTCACTACCGCATATTTTGCCCCTTTTTGTAATACTTCTCTGTCATCGTGTGTTCTTGGCGATTCTCCAGTCAATGCAAATGCAATAGCCTCTACAAATGTGGTTTTCCCTTGTGCGTTATCACCTACAACTGCAATAATACCTGTTGGTAAAGCAATATCAATCACTGAGTAAATTCGGAAATTTCTCGCCATTATTCGGCAGATATGCAAATCTTGCCACTCCTGTCTATGAGGTTTCAAAATTCTGTTTCTTCAGGCGGTTGCATTGGCATAGCAATGTAAATCCACTCTTCACCTTCACTTGCCAAGGTTGGTCGCATAACAACTGGTTGGCGATTTTCATTCATTTCCACGAGTGTTGTTGGGCTTTCAACATTTGATAGAAATTCAGCCATGAAATCGGCATTGAATGCGATGATTATCGGTTCTCCCTCATATTCAATCGGTAACAACACTTCCTTCCCCTTTCCTCGCCCGGCTTCTGGATCCTCGGCAACGATAATCAATTTATCTTTGCTGATTCTCATCACGATTTGCGGAATATCTTCGTTTGCGTGCAGCGCAACTCGCTTTATTTTGGTGATGAATTCTTTTGTGTCAATTACTAACCTGCGCGCAAATTGCGTTGGTATAACTCGCTTATAGTTTGGGAATTGACCCTGCATCTTGAGGGTTATGCATTGCATATCCCCTGTTTCAATCTGCATGTGCGTGACATCAATAGCAAGCTTGACAGGTTCATCAGCATCGCTAAGCAGACGGTGTATCTCTCGCATAACTGTGGCAGGAATTATTGCCTCAACCCGCTCTTGCATAGGAGTCGGAATGCTTGTTCGGACAACGGACATGCGATGTGTATCTGTTGCTACTAATGTGAGTTTATCACCCTCAATCTCAACAAGTATACCTGTGCAAACTCCGGCACTCTCTTCAGTAGCAGCAGCAAATGCTGATCGTCTTATCATTTTGCGCAGCATGCTTTGACTAATCTCACATACTTGAGGCTTTGCCAACTCCGGAATAAGTGGGAACTCATCAGCTGGAACAGTGGGAAGCGAATGTTCGGATTCCGAGTCTTCATCCCGAAGGAATAAAAGATTGCCTCTTAACTCTAATGAGATTCGTTTTGCCTCTCTGAATTGTTCTACAAGTTCCAGGAAAAGCTTTGCTGGCACTGTTGTTGCTCCTTCAACTTCAATCTCTTCTACCGGTATAGCTTTTTTCACGCATGTGTTCATATCAGTTCCGGTTATCAGCATTTTTCCGCCCTCTTCACCCAGCACTGCCTCAATTTTTATGTTTTGCAGTATTGGCAATGTTGCTCTTTGACTAACCACTCGTGCTGCTGCACGCACTCCGTCAACCAGCATTGAGCTGTTGCATACGACCTTCATCTTCTTCACCCTCCCGTTTGAGCGTTTTGAATATTACACAGCCTGACTTCTGTCAACTTCAAATTTTACAACTCCGTGAAATTCTATCCGTCTCACGCTAACTGCATCGCTTTAATTATTACTCCGTCTTATTGTTGTTATTATTAGCAGTGTGAAAATTGTGAAAAAAATTTGGTTTCTGTGTTTTTTCCCGAGTTTTGCCGGAGAAATTCCCTCGAGTTTTCCACAACCACCTGTGGAAAACTTTGATCAGTTTTCCACAGCCTGTGAATAACTTTCCGTAATAAGTTGTGCCAATGAGTATTCCACACCCATTTCACAAGTTATCCACATTTTTTTCACAAACTAATTCACAAAATCTGAACTTGTCAACTGTGGAAATTCCACAACTTTTCCACAGCTTGATTAAAAATAGCGGTATTTTTTAACCAATTTTCACATCCTCCTCACAGTTTTTTAACACCTTTTCCACAATTTATTCACATCTTTTCCACAAGTTTTTCACAGCTTCTGTTGCTGAAGTGATTCAGCCTGTGCTGTATGCTCCACCCTTGCTTTTAATTCATCAATAAGCCTTGCAGCAGCCTGATTAGTGTGAATTTCTTCCCGAATTTTTTCATAAGCATATATAACCGATGTGTGGTCTTTTCCAAAAGCTCTGCCTATGTCTGATAGCGACTCTGTGGTCATTTCCCTGGCTAAATACATGGCGATATGCCTCGGTTGAACAAGGCTTCTATTTCGCTTCGCGCTGCGCAGATCTTCAACTGTAATGTTGAAGTGTTCTGCCACAACTTTGAGTATGTGCCTTAGTTCTATGTTGTATTGCCTTAAATCACAATAATCCCTCAATCCCTCCCTTGCTATTTCAAGTGTGATTGGCTTTCCAATCAACGATGCATATGCTATCACCCTCGTTAACGCTCCCTCAAGGACTCTAATGTTAGTTTGTATTGATTGTGCCATAAATAACGCAACATCCTCGGGAAGATTGACATTTTCCTCCCGGGCTTTTCTTTGCAAAATTGCAATTCTGTGTTCAAGGTCTGGCGGGGTGATTTCGGTTATCAATCCCCATTCAAATCTTGAACGCAGTCTTGCTTCACCGAGGTTTAATTCCTTAGGCGGGCGATCACTGCAAATGACAATCTGCCTATTTGTGTCATAAAGTTCGTTAAATATGTGAAAGAATTCAACCTCTGTCCTTTCAGCGGAGGCAATAAACTGAATATCATCAACGAGCCATACATCAACGCCTCTGTATGTTCGCCTGAATTCTGCCGTTTTATCCTCCCTTATAGCAGTTACCACATGGAAGAGAAATGTCTCGCCAGAGACATACGCTACACGAAGGTTCGGATATATTTCCCTAACTTTGTGCCCAATAGCGTGCATTAAATGTGTTTTGCCCAGACCAACACCCCCGTAGATGAACAACGGGTTATACTTTTCCGCAGGGTGATGAGCCACACTCCACGCAGCAGCATGACTTAGCGAATTGCTTCTTCCTACAACAAATCGTTCAAATGTATACTTTGGATTTAATGGTATTGAACTGAAATCTGTTGGTATATCATCAAATGAACCATTTGAGTGATAGTGAGTTGAGATTGATAAAACATGTTCCCTCAATTCCTTTCCTGAAGATCTGCCAACTACAGCCTCAAAATCTTGCGGAGTTTTATCATTAGTTTTCTCATGTTGTTGGTTTTTTTCCTCCATTTCCATTCCCTCCCGTTGAAGCTTTTCCGTTTTTTTCCCAAAATCTTCCCCAGAAAAGTTCAAGGGCAGTTCAAGTTGCGTTATGCCGAGGCAAAATTGAATGCTGACAGGTCTTCCAATCACCTCGCTGATTGCCTTTTCTATTGAATCTTTATATCTTGATTCGAGCAAATCTTTAGTAAACTGATTTGGAACTGTGATTATCAATATACTATCTTGCAATCGTGTTGGGCGCATTGAGCGCATCCAACTTTTGTATGCGGCACCACTGACACGCTCTTGCAACAATTTCAGAGATTTTTCCCAAATTTCTTCCAGGGATGCTTGCTCCCTCCCTTGCATTAATTTTACACCCCCCACCAACTCTTATTTTTCTGCAGCACTTCCACAAATGTGCCAACTTTTGACGAACAACATGGCTTTTATCTCACCGCTTGCCCGCAAAGATGCCACAATTAATGCCGTTTTTAAAAAATTCTCGGCGCTCCTTACTTTAAAGTCTGTTGGTTCGCAGTTAGGCACGGAGCTAAGCGGAGTGCCGTAACTGAGTGAGAAGTGCGGACAAAATACAAAGTGCTAATGCGGAGTGCAAAGCGCAAAACAGGGCTGCACTCTCTACATCGCACTACGCACTAATTTTTTCGCCACCCCGCTTTCGCTTCGTGGCTAACTACAAACTCAAACAACAAAGTTCGTAGTAAAGAGCGATTCTCGTAATAGAACTCTTCGCCCAAAAATCTATTGCTTCATGGTGATCCATCCCCCTGGCTTTAGCCAGCCGTTAATGGCGAAAACGAATGATCACCGAATTCGTAGCAGCGTGGGAGGGCAAGGTTACTGCCGCAACAAATTGTAAGGCATAATTGCTGCCTTGCCGAAAGATTTCACTCATCGGGAAATGTGTCCTAAAATCGGCAAGCTTAAACTCATCCTGTGAGAGATTTTCGCCCTCTAAAGGTTGCACCCAGAAAATTTCGTCAATGACTGCTGGCTTTAGCCTGTATCATGTCCCAGGAAAATTATCCGCCAATAACATAGGAGTTACGCGGTTGAATGTGGGAGCGGATGAAATCTGCCCGAACCAGCAACTTTTTGCGATGATTTTTCGAGCAGACCGTCATCTGCCCCCATGAAACAACGCCAACTGCGCAGGTCCTTTAACATAAAAGTTACGCACATGAGTATAGGGATAGCTGTCAAGCTGCCCACATCATTTGCTTTTAATAGTGCTTGGCGGGCTGTCGTTAACCCTCACTAAGTAACGTCATCTGTGTAACTTCTACAGCTTTACGGTAAAGAGCATCAACAAGCCTCTTCCGTCCTTTGAAGGTGGCGTTCATAATAAGAATCATAAAAGGCTATGGCTAAAGCTTATAGCATGCTTTCATGATCAAAATGCTCTTTATACATTATGCTGCATACATATGTTCGTCTAAGTTGGCTCGCAATGCCAAAATATTGCCAAGTTTATGGGGAAAAGTAGACATATATTCTCCTTTCCCTTGGCCCGTCAAACTCGTAGAATATGATGCGTTGGTCATCACCCATTAGCAACTTCCCGTCCTTAACAAGAATAACTTCAGTTGGTGCGACCAAAGCAGCTTTGGTATACTCGGGCGAGTTGCTAACTATGTGATTGAATTGCCGTAACAGCTCGTTAAGCTTTGGTGTGTGTTCCCCTGAGATATCTCGGTGGATGCTCACAGCCGCAGTTGTGTGAGGCACATAGATGCACACGAATCCTTCTTCCAACCCAGCATCAGTTATGAGTTTTTGTAGTGCATCAGTTATGTCCACCAGTTGCTCTTTGTGATCGGTTTGGATTGTGAGTTCGTGTATAGTTCCTTTCACAACCTCACTACACCCCCTCGGATAACACCTTGCCCACCTGCCAAGTAGCTTTCGGAGCTGCAACTTTAGCTAACTCCGGGAGTTACGCAGCTGCATTATCTTGTAAGTGCTGACAGTAGCCCACAATAAGCCACCACAAAAACAAATAGTGCAAACGGCGCAAATTGTAAATCCGCAAGTTAGAGCTTTTATCACCCAATAAGTTTTCGTGGCTAAAGCCACTTATGAATGATATGTCGTTTACGGTGTGTTATTCAAAAGCGAATGATGCTGGCAGCTTAACAGCTGCTTCTATGTTCAACCGCGTAACTCACACTCTTCAATTTGCGCACGACGGCGTCTGAGGATTCAGATGGGTCATCATTTAACATGATGCCGCGCTACTCGGCATAAGGTTAAGTGCCCACCGCAAACACAAAAGCGCATGCGCCTCTATAAACGCATGCGCTCTCTCTTTCTTCCGTCAAAAATATTCTCCACCTGTGCACCAGTATACCGCTACTAATAATGCCGCATTAATTCAATTGTGTAAACACTACGGCTTGGTCACGCGCCACTCATAACAGTCGTTCTCAAAAGCCCTCTCCTTAGGAAGCCACTTTGCATGCCCATCCACATATGCCCATACGCTTCCATCAATGTGCGGAAAAGCTATCCAGCCAGGTTGCGGCCAAACAGCACCTGTGCATTGACCTTGTGGTGGCTCCACAACCCAATCACCGTCACCGTTCTCTCCGATGAGAAATGTCCTTGAGGGTTGATCAAACCTGGAAAGCGCGTATATCCCACTCTCGCTCCAGTATGCATTTGCGCCGTAAGTTGCAGTGTATGGGAGTTGACTTCCAGCGGGGCATGGATACCTTTCGCCAGTTGATGGGCACACATAAAGCTGTGTGTTTTTCACATACGGCAGGATGAGCTGCTTCCATGAAGCGAAGTCGGCGCACCATGTTGGTCCTCTATATCCGATGGGCAACATCTCGTCATAATCTTGAGCATACATAATTGTGCCCATGCCGAGTTGGCGCAGGTTGTTCGTGCAGCTTGTTGTCCTTGCTTTCTCCCTCGCCCTTGCAAACACCGGAAATAGTATCGCTGCCAGGATGGCGATTATGGCAATCACCACAAGCAGCTCTATTAATGTGAAACCGATTGCTCTACGACTCTTTGAAGTCAATGCGCTATTGCTGCGCATCATTCATCACCTTCCTTTCGTCTTTGGTTTGAGCACTAAACTTACATTCACTGCCTCACATAGCACAACGAAGCCTACTATGCTTACGGTTAGTTTGTGCTCTCATCACTCCCTTGAGCTTGCGAAGTGCCTGCACGACATAAGGCATAATGGATAAAATTAGCTTCAGCCACGGAAACATCCTCTCAAGCTCCTTCAACCCTTATCCTTAATTTGTGTTCCTGTTCGGGGCTGAAGTCTCTCCCGCACGAATCGTCATTGTTTAATATAGTGAGAAAAATGCCATTTGTCAACCCACCAACAGCTTTCTTTTTGCGCCGAGCTGTGGCGCGCCTCCGTTTGCAAGCATGCTCAAAGATGCAATTGCAGGTCAAGGTGATGAAACTGCTTCTCTGTGCAGCTGTGTGTTGAAGCAGCGCGACTTTAACACAACTCAGCTAACCCGAGTGTTTTGTTGCTTGAGCAGTTGCGCTGCAGTGAAATGTTGTTAGTGGAGACGCATTGCTTGTGTCGTGCTTAGCGACGCTTCATCTGAACCCTTTGTCTGTGCGCCTGCATGGATGACCTCTTTTACATCGTATGGCTTTATACCTTGAGTTTGATAGTATGTGCGCATTAGCACTTCAGCAATTAGACCGAGCATGAGGAGTTGTATTCCACCAACGATTGCGATTGCGCTGATGCAAAGCAATGGCGATGCTATGGTGGATGCTTCCAGTGCGTAGCAAATGAACGAACCACACGCCGTTAATACGCCAAATAGAGTCGTTGTCAGTCCCCAAATGCCGATAGCATAAAGCGGCTTGGTCAAAAGCTTGTATAGCATCTTGACTGCAAGCAGGTCAAGGAAAACCTTAAGTGTCCTTTCAAGCCCATACTTTGAGCGCCCCCAAGTTCTTGGGCGATGGTTAACCTCAATTTCTGTAACTCTGAACTTGAGCTGCCCAAGGTATGCCAATAGCATGCGATGCATCTCGCCATATAGCCTGAGAGAAGTTATTGCGTTGCGCCTATATGCCTTAAGTGTGCACCCATGATCGTGCAAGTGAATTCCGCTCATCATTGAGACAAGCCAGTTTGCGATTAATGATGGCAGCCGGCGAGTCAGCAGTTTATCCTTACGCCGTTTCCTCCAACCGCTAACGATATCATAGCCTTCTTTCAACTTCTCAAGCAGCCTTGGGATGTCTCTCGGGTCGTTTTGCAAGTCGGCATCAATGAATACGATTACATCGCCACTTGAATGATCCACTCCGGCTTGCATGGCGAGCGTCTGACCGAAGTTGCGAGTCAGCTTAACAACGATTGTGTGCGGATTTGAGAGGGCGAGTTCCCTAAGCACCTTGTAGCTGCCGTCCGTGCTACCGTCATCAACAAACAAAAGCTCATAATCAATTCCGAGCGCCTCAACTACGCTAACGAGTTCTTCATGCAGCCTGCGCAGATTGCCCTCCTCGTTGAAGACGGGAACAATGATAGAGAGTTTGTTGAAGCTGTGATGATCATGCATGGTTGGCACTCCTCACTTACACATCCATCTCAGCAGTTTTGCGACCGTTGGGCGCACAAGCTTCCTTGGGACGATCATGTCTATCATGCCGTGCTCAAATTGAAACTCAGCCATGCGATGCTCAATGGGGACTTTGATCTTGAGCGATAGCTCAATAACTCTTGGACCTGTAAATCCAACCATGGCACCGGGTTCAGCGAGTGTGATGTCTGCAAGAGCTCCAAAGCTCGCTTGGACACCAGCCATTGAATCCGTGAGCAGAATGATGTAGGGCAACCTTGCCTGATGGAGCTTTGCGCAAGCTGCGCATGTCTTTGGCATCTGCATTAGTGAGAGCAATCCCTCTTGCATTCTTGCGCCGCCACCTGAACCGGAGATTATGAAGACTGGCAGGCGATGCTTTACAGCCCTCTCAAAAAGCCTCGTTATCTTCTCGCCAAGGACGCTGCCCATACTGCCACCCATGAACTTGAAGTCAGTTATGCCTATCGCCACAGGTATGCCCTCAATCTCTGCAACGCCAGTCAATGCCGCATCCTTCAGGTTAGTCGTCCTCTGGCTCTTTTCAAGCTTATCTTTGTATTCGGGGAAGTTAAGAGGGTCTGCTGGGGAAATCTCCGAATCCCATTCCTCAAATGTCCCTTCATCAACAGTTATTTTTAACCGTTCCCATGCGCCGAGGCGTTCATGATAACCGCACTGAGGACACACTCTCAATTCTCGTTCGTATTCCTTACGGTATGTGAGGGCGTTACACTTTTCGCACTTAACCCAGAGGTTCTCCTCAGCCTCGCTCACCAAAGTTGCTTTCGCATCACCCACATCTCATCACCACCGACATGCTTGATTTTGCTCCTTGCCGGGAATGTCGTTAATGGATGCCTTTGCCAAATATGAACTTTAAACCACAGCCCCTGAAGGCTCTCAAGCTTTCTGGAAGGTGCCCCTCATGGGGCACTCATAATTTCTCTTTTTCATTGCCTCGGGAAAGTCGCCCCAATAAAGGCGCTCTCTGGCTAAGCCGGCGAAATGGATGACCGCTCACCGACATCTTTTTGAGCAAAGAGCATTGTCTGAGAAGGTAACAGTATCTATACTGCAGTTATGTGGTATAAGGAGCAGCTTCAGCCGAGAGATTTTTTCATGGCTAAAATACTTTGTTCGGGCTGAAGCGCCTTATATTGATGCATCTTATATGTGCTGTTGGAAAAGCCCACGCCTTCGTCAAGCTCGCAAAATTGCCTTACACATGCTTGAGTATCAAAGCCCATGGGCTTATACGCCGTCTTGTAAAGCCACACCTTTATCAAAATGATGCTTTGTTAAGAGTCTGTATGCCGTCCTTTAAGGTTGCAACTTAGAGGTGTCAAATGCTTTCATCAATGCTATCATGGTTGTTTGAAGTCTTGATGGCTGCAGCCTTTTAGTGCTAATGCATGTCAATGGCTATTCTAACACACTATGTGAGGGTGATTAAGCAGACGGGTGGTGAGCAAACTGTAGTGATATGGGCACATGAAATGTGCCACAAATTTTTGGGGGTTGACTTTGCACCTGCTGCTTTTTCATCATTTAAAATGTCCACACTAAAAGCAAGCTAAGTGCATGGTGGATGGCAATATAGTGTGATATGCGTTGGTGGCTTTAAAGGGACAAGTTGTGTTCGTCTCTAAAGAGATGTTCTTAGGGGGCTCCCTTACATACCCGAATGCTCGTTTGACGGCTATTTTGACCCACTGTGTGGGGGGTGATATAGCAGATGGAATGCAATGGGGATTGGCAGAACCGCCTTGAGGAGCTGCGCAAAGAAATAGACGAGATTGACGAAAAGATATTGAGTCTTTTGAACAGGCGTGCTCAGGTTGCAATATCAATTGGTGCCCATAAGCGTCTTAGAGGTCGCTCACCACATTCCCCATCAAGGGAGGCGCAAATACTCAATAGGCTACTAAGGCTAAATGAAGGTCCTTTACCTTCGGACTCACTAAAGGCTATCTACCGAGAGATACTTAGCGCTTGCAGGAAGCTTGAAGGGCATGTGAGAGTTGCATACCTTGGACCTGAGTTTTCGTATACCGATTTGGCATGCAGGCAATATTTCGGACACGGCGTTGAGTTATACCCGGTGCCTACAATTCAAGATGTGTTCTATGAAGTTGAGCGTGACAATGCCAACTATGGTGTCGTGCCAGTTGAGAACACGGCGGAGGGTGAAGTCAACGATACGCTTGATATGTTCACTCGCTCAAACTTAAAGATATGCGCTGAGACACTCCTTCCCATTCACCATTGCTTGATGGCTAATTGCTCGCTTGAGGAGATAAAGGTCGTTTATTCCCGTGACAGTGCGCTGGCTCAATGCAAGGGGTGGCTTTCAACTCATCTTCCGAGTGCGAAGTTATGTCCTGTAAGCAGCACTGCCGAAGGGGCGATGAGAGCTGCGAGCGAGCCAAATGCAGCAGCCATAGGACACATATTGGCAGCTGAACACTATGGCTTAAAGGTGCTTGCTTCAAACATTGAAGACATGCCGGGAAACAAAACCCGCTTCCTTGTCATTGGCAAAGATAGCCAACCGCCCACCGGGCAGGACAAAACATCAATCCTGTTTTCAGTGGCGCATCGTCCGGGAACGCTATACAGGGCTCTTGGTGCGCTGCAGCGCTTCAACATTAACATGACTATGATAGCCTCAAGACCGGCAAGACATACACCTTGGGAGTATCTTTTCTTCGTTGACTTTCAAGGGCACGTTGAAGATGAACCTGTAAAGGCAGCGCTTGAAGAGATGCGCAAGGAGTGCCTATTCTTAAAAGTGCTTGGCTCTTACCCAGAGGCAATTGAGTGAAAGCGGTGAACGGAGCATGATACAGCTTCACAATGTGACCGTTAAGTTTAAGGGTGGAATTGTGGCTCTTAGGGATGCGTCGTTCACGGTAAACAAGGGTGAGTTTGTTTTCATCGTCGGACCAACTGGCTCTGGGAAATCAACAGTCCTCAAGCTAATTAACCGGGAGCTTCTTCCGACGAGTGGCAAGGTCATCGTCAATGGGATCAATGTTGCTACGCTGCGTCCATCACAAGTCCCATTCCTTCGCCGCTCAATCGGGTTCGTGTTTCAGGACTTCCTTCTGCTTCAGGATAAGACGGTCTGGGAGAATGTCGCATTCGCGCTCAAAGTTATCGGCGCAATGCGCTCGGAGATCCGTGACGCTGTCTGCAGCGCATTGCAGCTTGTCGGGTTGATAGAGAAGTGGGATGCATACCCGAGGCAGCTGTCTGGCGGTGAGCAACAGAAGGTTTGCATAGCGAGGGCTATCGTAAATAACCCTTTGATACTGCTTGCCGACGAGCCGACTGGAAATCTTGATCCAGATTCATCTTTGGAGATTGCTTCACTGCTTGAGCGCGTGAATCAGCGCGGCACAACTGTTGTTGTGGCAACGCACGACAAATACATAGTTGATTTTTTGAAGAAGCGAGTCATTGAGTTGCGCAACGGCACTGTTGTAAGGGATGAGCCGGAAGGGGTGTATCGCGGTGCCCTTTCGCTTCATTGAACATTGCTTATCTGAAGCATTCACAAGCATGCGAAGACACTGGTTGATGAGCATGGCTGCAACAGTTAGCGCAGCCATCTCGGTAGCCATATTTGGTCTGCTTGTGCTCATTGTGCTTTATATCCGTTCGGCTGTTATTCACGAATCGGAAAAGGTTAACCACATGCGTGTCTACCTTCATAACAGCGTAACAGAGCAGCAGGCAAGGGAGCTACAAAGAAGGATTCAACGTTGGGTTCTCGTTAAAAGTGTCAGATTCGTTCACAAGGACGAGGGCTTGAAAGAAATGGAAGCCGCAATGGGTGATAACATATCGCTGCGCAATTTAGCCGGCGGCAACCCATTGCCGCATAGGCTTGATGTGGTCGCCGTAAACTTTGAAGATGCAGTTGAGTGTGCAAAGAGGCTTGAACGACTTCCGGGAGTTGAAAGCGTGATATGCATGGCTGATGTGGTAAGGCAACTTTCGCGCATTTTCGGGCTCGTCAGGTTATGCGGGCTTACCCTCGTCATTATTACAGCCCTTGCCACATTGACGCTGATTGCCAACGCGATCAGACTGACAATATATGCGCGCAGAGAAGCCATACGAATAATGCAGCTTGTCGGGGCTACAATTTGGTTCATAAGGGCGCCACTTTTGCTTGAGGGATTGGTTTACGGCTTAATTGGCGGAGCGTTCGCGTCGCTGATGGTCTATGGGGCGCATACATCGCTTCTGAGGCTTGTTGAGACAAACAAAATATTGCTGACGCTGTTTCATGTGGCTGTTCCGAACTGGCATTTCTTTGCGAGCTTAACAGTTGTTGGTCTCATCTTTGGGCTGCTGGGGAGCTTAAGCGCTGTTAATCAACTTGTGCGTTATCTTTCATAACGGCTTTAACAACTCTTTATGTGCAGTTGATGGCATAAGTTTCCTCTGGTGGCATAATATATGTGACGCTCTTCGCTAAAAACAGCGCTGCTCATAGAAGCGTCGGATTAAAGCCAGCAAGAAGGGCGGCATGATCCAAATGTCGCTGCACTGACAAGGTTCATGGTGAGGAGGGTTGGATGCCCTGAACTTTGCGGTGTCATGGCTTGTCGCTGATGGTCGTTGAACATCCATCGCCCGTAAAAGATGGCGCTTTAGATTTCCCGTTTTAACTGCCGTTGCCTGCAAGGCGCAGCGATACTAATAGGGGGTAGGCAGTTAGTGTCGTTTTTGCGAGGGCAGGTTGAAGCCACAAATAGTGACAAATTTGGGCGGATTTAAAGCTGCCCGAATCCAAGAGCGTAACTCCCAACCGAAATGTGGGGCGCGCATGCTGTTGCAATGTTGATAATGTTCACAGTGAAGGGCTTGCGCGCTAAGTTATGAGTTGGCGAAGATAAGGAGCTGGTGTAGCTCAGCGGCAGAGCGGGGGATTTGTAATCCCCAGGTCGCGGGTTCAAATCCCGCCGCCAGCTCCATGCATTTTTATGAGCGATGTGATGCTACATTGCTTTTTGGCAGTGAGCAAAATGAAAATGGTGCGCACAGGGATGAGCGCCATTTGATCTCGTTGCTGCATTGCAATTTCGCTAAAGTGAATTTGTGAGAGCAAACAGGAATTGAAGGGCAAGCCCACAATGAACGAAACTGAACGAAATATCAACAGGTGAGTTTTGGAGTGCTTTGGAGTGCTCCTTTTGATTCCGACGCTGTTAACACCATCCACTCTTGCGCTGTGAGCATAAAGGTGGTGTGAGGGGTGCATGGCTTCCGAAAGCTAAGGCTCCCGGAGAGTGGGGAGGCAATAAAAGTTGTTGATGGAAGGCTGTGCGTCCCCGATGTCCCGATAATACCGTTCATTGAAGGTGACGGTATTGGTCCGGATGTATGGCGTGCTGCGCGCCGTGTGATTGACGCTGCAGTTGAAGTTGCCTACTGTGGTTATAGGAAAATTGCGTGGTGCGAAGCATTTGCTGGTGAGAAAGCACTTAAGCTGTATGGAGAGTTGCTCCCCGAGGATACTTTAAAGGCAATTGATCAATTTGTGGTGGCGATCAAAGGTCCGTTGACTACACCCCCGATTAGCGGATACCGTTCACTCAATGTGACTTTGAGGCAAGAGCTTGATTTGTATGCGTGTGTTCGTCCAATCAAGTGGATTGAAGGAGTCCCATCGCCTGTCAAGCACCCCGAGAAACTTGATGTGGTCATATTTCGTGAGACGACGGAGGATGTTTATGCGGGCATTGAGTGGGAGATGGGTAGCGACGGTGCAAGGCGTGTGATTCAATTCCTGAGGGAAGAGTTCAATGTGATTATACCTGAGGACTCCGGAATCGGCATCAAGCCAATAAGTGAACGCGCAACGAAGCGACTCGTGCGGAAGGCGATCAAGTATGCGCTTGAGAACGGAAGGAAGAGCATAACCATAGTCCACAAAGGAAACATCATGAAGTTCACCGAGGGAGCTTTCGCTCAATGGGCGTATGAAGTTGCGCTGAACGAGTTCAGAGAGCATGTTGTAACACAGCGCGAGATTAAAGAGGCATTTAAAGAGCACATCGCCGGAAGGCTCATAATCAAGGATGTGCTCGCAGACAATATGTTTCAACAGGTGCTTACTCGCCCCGAGGATTACGACGTCATAGTGCTTCCAAACTTGAATGGGGATTACCTTAGCGATGCCTGTGCGGCACAAGTTGGCGGGTTGGGCATAGCACCGGGGGCAAACTTTGGGGATTACCATGCGTTATTTGAGCCGACTCACGGTAGCGCTCCAAAGTATGCTGGTAAGGATGTAGCCAATCCGAGTTCAATGATCCTTTCCGGAGCAATGATGTTGCAATATATTGGATGGCGTGAAGCTGCCGACTTGATTTACAATGCGCTTAGCCTTACAATCAAATCCCAGAAGATGACGCAGGATTTGGCGAGGCACATTGACGGCGATGTGAAAGTGCTTCGCTGCTCCGAATTCGCAAACGAAGTTATATGTCACCTTCATCATCGGTAGGGCATAATTGTGCTTGATGAAAGCCGTTGAAGATTAATAGCGGCATCGGCGGCATCCTTAGAGGCTGCGGTGGCTGTGTGGGGGTGTGAATAACGGTGGCATCAAGGATGCCGCCGCTTCTTTAGACACTCGTTAGCACCAACATGTTTATACCACGCTGCCGCTAACCCAAAACCCGACATGGGAATAAGCTCGCTCAATTTATTACAAGCACAGGTGCAACTGCTTGGAGACAGTTTGCCCGAGCCACAAAAATGCAGCGTGGATATCCTGCCTACAAAAACTTTTGGTGAATGAGTCTGCCATCGCACCGTGCATCGTTAGGGGGGTTAAATTGCGCAGGGCTTGCACAGCCATCTTCATTTGCAGCGGTGTGGACGACAGCTCGCCAGAAAGCAAAATATGCGCTGCAGATTAGCAGCCACCCATACATTCAGCTGAGTAATCCCTGCTATGGATAGTTTGGGTGTCACCTTTCATCACTCTCGGTATTTGCGTCGCAATGGTTTCAAGTTGCGTGTGAGACTTTGCTCGTGCTATTTTAACCGTTAACGGTTTGCGTGACATCCGGTCAGTCCGGCAGCAATTGGATAGCCGATTGGGCAAGTGATTACAATTGTTAATTGGCATGATTACACTCGGAGGGAAGGGATGAGTATGAAGGTGGGCTTGATAGCTGACACGCATGACAACATGGCTAAGATAGAGGCAGCGGTCAAAGTGTTTGAATCACAGGGTGTTGGGTTGGTCATTCACGCTGGTGATTTCGTTGCGCCGTTCTCGGTCAAGCCGTTCTCAAGGCTGAGTTGCAATCTTGTGGCTGTGTTTGGAAACAACGATGGCGAACGAATTGGTTTGCTCAGAGCAGTTGAGAGCTTTGGCAAGCTGCACGCTAAGATGGCTGTTTTAGAAGTTGAGGGAAGAAGCATCGCCGTCATTCATGAGCCAGAACCACTTGAGGCGATGAAGAGAAGCCGGATGTTTGATGTCATCGTTTACGGGCACACTCACAAGCTCTCCATTGAGCGAGATCAATGCCTCGCCATTAATCCGGGAGAGGCTTGTGGATGGCTTACGGGACTTTCAACTGTAGTTGTGCTTGACTTGGAGAACCTTGAAGTAACCATCCATGAGCTTTGAGGCGGTGATGTTAGATGGTTGTAAGGCGCTTTCGCCCAACGGAGATAATTGCCTGCATATTTATCTTGGGGTTCATCGCTGCGGTGCTCGTCTCCTCGTTTTTTGCGTATCGCTATGAGCAATCCATGATGAGTGCACAACGAAAGCCGATCCAGCAGACAACGAAGCCAACAGAACTGGTGCCTCAAATTCAAACCGGCATGCCAAACACATACATCGCTGGTGCAAAGGATGCAAAGGTGCGTATTGAGGCATTCCTTCCATTTGATGTTGAATGTCACATGATAAACATAGCCTTGTTGATTGAAGTGTTAAAGGCTGAGGGTAAGCGCATTCATCTTGAGCTTTACAATATGCATTCTCCAGAGGGCTCAAAGGCTATGGAGAAGCGAAATGTCCACTGTGCCACGATACTTGCAAATGGCGAAGTTATTTCCTCAGGTCCTCAGGCGGATGTTGTCGGATTGATCACAAAGATTGACGAACTGCTCAAGAAGGCTTACGGGAGCGGAATGAATACAAAGGCTGTTGAGCAGCTCAAGCAGAAGTGGGCGAAAGCCACAATGCAAGAGGCTGCAAACTTTGTCAGGCAGGTGTTCGCAGACAGGGCTACCAAAGGCGAAGAGCTTAAGGGCATACCTGTAGCAAAGCCGAGCGAGAAGGTTGAAGTCGTGTTCTATATGCCGCCAAAGGACACGCCGGGGGTGACTAACTTCCCAGAAGCCATTGAACGAGTTGAAAGACTGAGAAAGCAGCATGGTGAAAGGCTCTCAGTAAAGATAATTGATATGATGAGCGAAGAGGCAATGAAGGCTCGCATGGAAGGGCTAATTCAAGGTCCCTGCGTCCTCGTTAACGGTAGTTACAGGCACTTGGTTAAAGTTGGGAGTCAAACTAAGGTGGTCAGATTAGATGCAGAGCCACTTGCTCACAGGTTCATTGACCCCGAAAGCGTTGAGACCGTTGTTAAGGCATATCTTGGCATCCCCATAGAGACGATGCGTTGATGCAATCAAGAGGGGTTGCGAAGTTGGTTCTACTTCGTGAGGGCGGACGATTGTCCGTAGCAAAAACGCCTTTACACAAAGCGCCTTTACACAAAGCGCCTTTACACAAAACGCCTTTACACAAAACGCCTTCAGTGAACACTTTTTCCGATCCATTGTTATGAGCTATAGCCCATATTAACTTGTGGTTTTTCATGAGCGCGGTCTTTAGGCAGCGGTGGTTTTCTCCTTATGGACGGACAACAGCCCTTCAGAAGAAATCCACCTGCGCTTCATGCGCCATACATTTCTTGCCGAGACGGTAGTGTAAACGGGTGTGAACATTGTGGTGATGCGCTCTGAGGGCAGGCTTCCCATTGGGTTCACTTCTTTAAGATTCGGCGGGGGGCATCGCCATCCGAAATTGAGCGGGCGAACCTATTGGTGAGCCTGAAGTTTTTAGCTCGGTGTGGAGCATCACACTCAAAGTTGAGGTGTAGGTGGATTAAAAACGGACCTTAGTCAGGGCGCGATGTTGCATGGCGGTATTTCTCAAAGCAAATTTCGCAAAGCCTTGCCGACTTATAGTCCGTGTCCATAATGGAGTTGCTGAAGCACATTACGCACCTCTTGTTGCTGCAATGTCGCAATCCGAATGTGTGCCCAAGCTCATGGACTATCTCCTTCGTCAGGCGTTCAACTAAAAGCTCATGCGGCACATTACCCAATTGCAACCTGTATGTTGATACGAGCGCCCTTTTGCCAGGCAACTCAGCTATACCGAAGACGAAGTTAAGGCTCCCGCTGTAGATATCCACATCAACGACACCGATAAGACGGCTATCACCCTCAGGAGCTGGTAAGCTCTTAAGGATGGTATCAGCGAGATGCTGGTTTCGTCGCCTGACGAAGGCTGTTGATAAGTCTATGGGTGATTCAGCACGCTGTATTATGCACTTTGTTCCGGGAAGGCTTCTTTCAACTTCTCTCAGCGCCATCGCGAGCAAATCCTCATCAACACCTATCGGGATGCAGATGATGGGCAGCAGTCTGCCCTCACCAGAATCATCACATCCCTCATGTGATGGCTTCAATGTGAAGAGGTGAAAGCAGCATACTACCCGAGTTATGCAAACTAACATCGGATTAACCCCCTGATGTCTGTCGGATAATCAGTTTCGCTCTTTGCTTCAAATATTGTTGGTATGCGCTTTTCAAAACCATGCTATGGGCTTTAGCCCATGGTCAGTGACGAATTCTCTTGCGCCGTCTTTAGACGGCGAGGAAAATTTTCTTTTCGGCTCGGCAGTAGCCTCGCCTTCCGATTTTTTCCGTCATCTTTAATGGCACAACCTTGGTTTGCCAAGAATTTTCGTTTTGTCCTCGTAGGGCAAGCCTACTGGCTTGCCGAATTTTTCGGACAGGCTTTTCCTGCCCCTACATGGCACGCAGATTTTTCGGTTCGGCAATAGCCTCGCCCTCCGAAGCAAACTTTGAATTCAGAACATTGCACTCAACATTGAACTTGACTTGGTAGTGCAAAAAGTGAAACTGATTATCTATCAGCCTGATATAGTTTTTTCGCTGCCAGTTTGCTTATACCCTGCGGTTTGAGTTACAATGGTAGCGCGAAGGCTTGTCTTAAGCATGTCGTGCTGGCAATGGGATACCTCAAGCCATGTGTGACCCTCATGGCTCTCTACTTTGGCTTCACGCCTTTAGACAGGGAGGCGTTAGACTATGAGTAGCGTTGTAGCTCTTTGGCGCATTAGATTCGCCACTATGGTGTTGATTTTTCTTGCCGCAGCTTGTGGATTGACCTGTGCCAAAGAACTCCATCAGTTGCTCCCACCAAATGAATACATTCCGGTAGAACGCATATCCACGGGCATGCGCGGCTACTGCAAGAGCACATTTAATGGCACTAAGGTGAGCACCCTCCCGGTGACAGTCATAGGTGTGCTCAAAGGCGTTGACTTTGGCATGGACTTAATACTCATACGGATTGATGGTGGTCCAGTCGTTTCAAATGGCTGGGGAGTTGCCGCCGGTATGAGTGGCTCTCCAGTTTACATTGCTGGAAAGCTTGCTGGAGCCATTTCATATGCATGGGCTTTCTCAAAAGCACCGATAGCTGGTGTGACGCCGATAAAAAGCATGGTTGAGTCAACCTTCGCTGCGTCTGCAACTGGTGCTGCGAGCATGCCAAAGACTGTGAGGTTAAAGCCTGTAAGCGGAAGCATACTCCTTTCAGGAAGGCGTATAAAGTCGGTAAGGTTGAGGACTTGCTTACCGGATGAAGGTGAGATAAGAGTTTCGCAGGATGAGATATTGCTTGTCCCTGTGGCAACACCGTTAATGGTTCATGGCATGCCGAAGGCTTCGCTTGAGCGTTTGAAGAAACTCCTTCAACCATATGCTCTCATCCCCATGCTATCTCCGGGTAAGCCAGTCAATGCACCAAAACTCAAGGTCTCGCTTGAGCCTGGCGCGGCAGTCGGAGCACAGCTAACTTGCGGTGATATTGAACTAACAGCGATAGGGGCTCTAACATATCGCAAGGGGAATGTCATTTTGGCGTTTGGGCATCCATTCCTTCTCGCTGGTGAGACGAGCATACCGCTCACAACTGCATATGTGCATGGCGTATTACCGAGCCAATACATATCCATCAAACTCGCATCACCGCTCAGCGTAGTTGGTGCTTTCACTCAGGACAGGGCATTTGCCATGTCTGGCATAGTTGGGTTGCGCCCGAAGATGCTCCAGTTGGGCATCTCTGTGAGTGATAATGACAGGGGTGTTAAGCGCCTCTTCAATGTATCCGTTTTCAGGCACCGTGAGCTGACTGTGCTGCTGGTTGATCTGCTCATTTCGCTCGCATTCACGAATGTCACAAGCGGTATTCCCAGCGGGACAACATTCGTATCCTACGAGATAAGCGCTGATGGTTTGCCGAAGATAAAGCGCCAGAACGCATTCGTTGAGAGCAGGGCGAGCTTGATTGAAAAGCTCTTGGGTTATTCAATGCCTTCAACTGCCGAGCTAATTCAAACGCTCCTGCTGCTTGAGGAGAACAGATTTGAGAGGGTGAATGTTAAAAGCGTCCTTGTAAAGCTCGAGAATACAAGCAAGAGACAGGAAGCCTTCATTGAGCGTGTCGTTTGCGATAAGCGCGTGGCTCGCCCCAAGGACGAAGTGAAGCTCACAATACACATGCGCCGAGCTCATGGTGGTTGGGAGCAAAAGGAAATCAAGTTATGTCTGCCGGATGTAAGGCGAGTTTGCACGCTGCGAATCGGCGTCTCTGGCGGTGCTGATGCACAGCGTTTGCGCAACCGTCTTGGTATATTGCAGCGCCGCCCAAACTCGCTCTCGCAGCTCATTGAGGGGCTGGTGAACAGGGAGAGAAATGACCAGCTGTTTGTGTGTCTTCAGTTGCCGAGCATGGATGCATGGGTCAACGGAAGACTTGCTCACAATATGCCTTTTAAGATACTTGAGGAGATGAATGCCCTGGGCGATGACATGTTTCATGTTGGCTATGGCGAACTCTCAAAGTGCATTGATGTTGGGTATGTTGTTCGCGGGATGAAAATGTTGAGCATAAGGATTGAGCCTGAGTATACAAAGGATGTGCCGCAACCATCGCAAGAGCTTGAGAGGGCTCGCATGCGTCAAGAGGAGGGCGCACTTGAGCTTTTTGAGCAGCTTGGTCAGTTGCTCGGCATACAGGGCGAGGCTATCTGTGGCTCAAACAATATGACATTGAAGGTGCTTGCCAAGTTGTGGTCGGGCATGTTTGCGCTATCACTTCAGGGTGGGGAGGAGGAAGAACCAGCGGGTGAGCTCACGGGTGAAGCGAGTGATGAGCAAGGTGATGAGGAGAAGATTCAGGATGAGTCGGCTCAAAGAGCAACAGAAGGCGATAGGATGCAGCATCTCCCTGAGGGAGCTCTTAAGGCTCGCAAGATTGAACTTAAGTCGCAAAAGGAGTTGATGAGGGGCAAGTGCGATGGCGCATTTGTGGCAAGCGACGGTTCAGTGAGAATCGGTTTGAAAGCGAGCAGCTTAGTTGAGCTTGGCGACGGCGGAATATGGCGAGCCGCAATTTTTGATAACGGGACTTTGTATGCGTGTTCGTGGCAAAGCGGAATTGTCTACTCCATCTCAAACGGTTCTGCAAAGGCGATTTGCAGCTTTCACGGCAAAGATGGGCTGCATTGCATCCCGACGGCTTTGCTGCTGCTCGGTGATAGGCTGCTCATCGGCACATCACCGAATGGCGAAGTCTACTCAATGAATGTCTCCGACAATGATGGTTCAGTTACGCCGGGCGTCTGGCTCAAAATTGATTGCAAGCACATATGGGCAATGCGCCAATCTCGCTCAGGTGATGTGCTCATTGGGACTGGTCTTCCGGGGAGAGTGTTTCAAGTCACAAAAGATGGTCGGACAAAGCTTCTCCTTGAGGCGCTTGATGAACATGTGATGGCGCTTTCAGTTGGCAATGATGGCTCAATATACGCTGGCACTTACCCTATGGGGAAACTTTGGCGCATATTGCCGGATGGAAGTTACAGGCTAATTTGGGAGACAAAGAGGGGCGCAATATCCTCACTGTATGCTTCTCCTGATGGCGATGTTTACATTGGCACAACGCCGCATGGCGAGATATTTCGCCTATCCGGCAGCGGCGAGTGCAAATTGCTTTGCGATACACCCTCAAGGCACATCGCTGACATTTATCCCTCAGGCGATGGCACGCTCATTGTGAGCGGAATTACGCCCCACGCTATTTACTTAGTTGATATGGATAGCGCACACGGGCAGGCACTCAAATTTAGCAACGAGTTTGCAGCGCAATTTGTTTCAAGCGCCGATGGCTTGCTCAGCGTCATGTCAATCAGTGGCAAGGTTGTAAAGCTGTATAGATCTGGTATTGGCGAATACATCTCGCCGGCGTTTGTGCTCCCAAGCATTGCCAATTGGCGTATCCTGAAGTGCCTTATGGATGCCGGCGATGATGCAGTTGTAGTTGTTGAATCGCGCTCTGGCAACAGCGAGTTGCCGGATGAGACATGGTCTGATTGGGAAAGGGCTGAGCTGTCGGAGGATGGCTTTCTCATCAAATCTCCACCAGCAAGAGCGTTACAATGGCGCATAAAAGTCGAGAGCAACAACAATGCGCATCCAAAGCTTTACGGAGCTGTGGTTTCTTTCACGCCCATCAATGTTGCGCCAAGCGTTCAGTTTGTCTCGCCGGCTGCGGGCGCTATAATCGCAAAGACTGTGACGGTTGAGTGGAAGGCATACGACGCCAATGGTGACGAACTTGAATTTGAGATTTACTGCTCAAGTGATGGCGGAAAGACCTGGCAACGAGTTAAGGAAGCCAAGCCGGAGAGGAAGGGCAAAAAAGCTGAGAGTGAAAGCTCTAAGGATACATCGGCTCAGGAGGGTGTTAAACAAGAAGGTGATGGACAACGGCCAGAGCTGCAGAAGGGTGAAACGGGCATAGTTGTTGAGACACCGCCTATGCCAGAGGTCTCCGAAGAGTTGGTTGAACAGGTTACATCCGAAAGCGCGGCGACGGAGCAGACTTGGCGGAAGCAAAAGCTTGAATGGGACACAACACAATTACCCGATGGTAGGTATGTGCTCAAGGTTGTGGCTTCAGACGTGTTAAGCAACCCACTGAATCAGATGAAGGCGGAAGCCGTCTCACCGAGCTTTATCATTGATAATACGCCGCCGATTGTCGTCTCGCCAAAGATGACGGAGGTAAAGGATGCAAAAGGCGTAGGCGACGAAACATTCGGTGCGCCGCCACAGCGTATATTTGTGCGCGATGAGACCACATGGGTCTTGAGGGCGGAGTTTAAAGTTGGAGATAAGTGGTATCCGCTGATGTGTGCCGATGGGAGCTTTGACTCCCGTGAGGAGGAACTCATCATACCAGTTGATAGATTGCCATCCGGAAAACACACGCTTGATGTGCGCATCTTTGATGCTGCGGGCAATTCCGCCACCTTCCAATATCGGTATTTCAAGGGCGAAAAGCAGTGAGCCAATGATAAGACATAACCGGTGAGATTTTGGCTGGCAGGTCATTTGCGTTGTTGTTCATTTTGGAGTGTGTCTTATCGGCTATCTCATCACTAACATTGCGGCAGCAACCGAAAGGAAAGGGAGCTGTAAGGGGCGATGCATCATGCGTGGAGTAGTTTGGCATCAGGAGGGTGACAAAGCCGTGAGTGACTTACTTGAGGGTAAGCGAATACTCATCGGTATAACTGGCAGCATTGCCGCTTTCAAAGCTGCCCAACTTGTTTCTCATCTTCGCCAGCGCGGTGCATCCGTTCATGTTGTCATGACGAGGCATGGCGCAGCACTTGTGGCGCCGCTCACCTTTGCGACACTTTCTGGCAATCCGGTTTTCATTGACCCGTTTGAGAATCCGAGCGAGCCGCCATTGGCTCACATTGAGCTTGCCAAAAGTGCCGATGTGGTGGTTGTCGCACCAGCCACGGCTAACATCATCGCCAAGATGGCGCACGGTATCGCCGACGATCTGCTCAGCACAACATTGCTTGCCGTCCGCTGCCCCATCATAGTTGCCCCTGCGATGGATGCGGACATGTATGAGCATCCGGCAACGCAAACCAACTTGGGCATATTGAAAGACAGGGGCGTCACTATCGTTGAGCCAGATGTTGGCTGGCTCGCCTCGGGAAGGCTCGGGAAGGGCAGGTTAGCTCCGGTTGAACGCATTATTGAGGCGATTGAAAGAGCCATTAAGCCGCCATTGAGAGACCTTGAGGGTGTGAGGATGCTTATCACCGCAGGCGCAACAAGGGAGCCAATTGATGCCGTTAGATTTCTGTCCAATCCATCAACCGGTAAAATGGGGTGCGCAATAGCCAGCGCTGCAATTGAGCGTGGCGCTGCTGTCACTCTCGTGTGCGGTCATATTGATGTCACTCCGCCAAAGGGTGCTAAGGTCATCAATGTCACTACAACGCGACAGATGCTTTGTTCCATACTTGATGAGCTTTCAAAGGAAAACTACGATGTCGTGATCGGCGCCGGGGCACCGTGTGACTTCCGACCGGTTGAAGTTACCGAGGGCAAGCTAAAGCGCGCCGAACACGAGAGGCTGAGAATTGAGCTTGAGCCAACACCGGACATAATGGCTGCGGTGAGAGAGCGTTACAAAGACTTGCTGCTTATTGGCTTCGCCGCCGAATATGGCGAGCCGGTTGCTGGGGCAACCGAGAAGATGCATCGCAAGGGCTTGGATATGGTTGTGGCAAATGACATAACAAGACAGGGTGCTGGCTTCGGTGTTGATACTAACATCGTCACCATAATCAGAAGGGATGGCGTTCTTGAGGATTTGCCGATAATGAGCAAGCTTGAAGTGGCTCATCGCTTGCTTAACCATGTCAGGGAAATGCTGATTGCAAAGGGCACACTTAAGGGGTGAATGCGATGGTAAATTCGGAGAGGCGTGCGAGGGTGGCTGTAGTTGGGTGCGGAAGCTTTTCATCGCGCTCCATCCTTCCAAACTTCGCCTTCATTCCGAGCGCCGATTTGGTGGCGGTCTGTGACATCGTTGCTGAAAGGGCAATGGATGCTGCGCGCAGGTTCGGCGCAAGGCGCTACTATTCGGACATGGAGAAGATGCTTGACAGCGAGGAACTTGATGGCGTCTTCATCATCGGGCCTGCACCAATGCACTATGAGCTTGCGCCGAAGGCTTTGAGAAGGGGCATTCCAGTGTATGTTGAAAAGCCATCTGCAGTGACAGCGCAGCAGGCTATGGAATTGGCTGAGCTTGCAGATGCCCACAGCACATTTGGACAAGTTGGCTTCATGAAACGCTTCGCCGATGTCTATAGGATGGCTAAGGAGATTGTGAGCCGAGATGAGTTTGGGCAATTGCATATCATAAGATGTAAGTTTGCTCAAGGACCTTATCCAAGCATTTGGGGTATTGAGCCGCCTTGCAAGGCGATGCTAATAGGGCAGCTCTGCCACATATTTGACTTGGTGCGTTATTTCGGCGGCGATGTTAGGTGTGTGCATGCGTTGTATCGTGAAGTAACGCCAACTCAGTTTGCCTTCCTGGTCAATCTCCAGTTTGCCTCGGGGGCGCTTTCACAACTTTATCTGAGCAGCTTGGATTGTAAGCAGGGTTTCAGGGACATATGCGAAGTGCTTGAACTCATCGGCTATGAGACCCACATAGTTTGCGAGGACATGCTCAGGTTGTATTGGCAAAGGCGCAGCGATTTTACCGATGCAGCACCGCATGCCGGAAGATACCTTTGTGTCTTCTCGCCAACATGGACTGGAATAATTGACAGCAGAAGGACATTTGGATACCTCAGCGAGGTTGAACATTTCATCAAGCGCTGCCTAAATGAGGCTTCCGGCGGTCCAGACCTTTGGGATGGCTATTGGTCACTGCGCATAGCTGAAGCAGTTTATGAAAGCGCTATGAGTGGCGGTGTCGTTGAGTTAATTGGATAGCGGAGGTGGGCTATGGCATGTATGAGCGGCACAAATTCGTTTTGCCATTTAGGCAGGTTCACCTTGACTTTCACACATCTTCGGCGATAGATGATGTGGGTGCGGATTTTGAAGCGGATGAATTTGTAAAGGTGCTTAAAGCAGCATCAGTTAATTCCATCACTTGCTTCGCCAAGTGCCATCATGGCATGTCTTATTACGATACGAAAGTGGGCGTCCGCCATCCAGCACTCAAGTTTGACTTGCTCGGGTGGCAAATTGAAGCTTGTCATAGAGCCGACATACGCTGCCCAATCTACTACTCGGTCATTTGGGATAACCACATTGCTGAGACGCATCCCGAGTGGCGCCGAATGGACGCCAATGGGAAGCCGGTTGGCGCAGAGCCGTTTCAAGCCGGTTGGAAGCATGTGTGCATTAATACACCATATGTTGATTACATTGAGGCTCAAGTCAACGAGTTGCTTGACGGCTATGATGTTGACGGCTTTTTCTTTGACATCGTCTTCATGCAGCTTGACGGATGTTGCTGCCGCTATTGCTTTGACGAGATGAAGCGCATGGGGCTTGACCCATCAAATCCGTCCGATAGGAAAAAGCACGGTCTTAATGTCACGCTCAGATTTATGGAGCGCATGAGCAATTTGATATGGAGCAAAAGGCGCAACGCCACTATATTCTACAATGGTGCTGTAAGGTATGGCTTTGGACAGTGGGCGAAATACATGTCGCATGTTGAGATTGAGGCTTTGCCCACCGGTGGATGGGGCTACCTTTACTTCCCGATGTGGGTGCGCTATGTGCGCAATTTCGGGTTGCCCGTTTTGGGCATGACAGCTCGTTTCCACAAATCCTGGGGTGACTTTGGTGGGTTGAAGACAAGCGCACAGCTGGAGTATGAGTGCGGTTCAATGCTTGCAAACTGCGCTGCATGTTCAATTGGCGATCAAGCTCATCCGAGGATGAAACTTGATGGCGCTGTTTACAAGCTCATAGGAAGCATATACGGGAATGTGGCGAGCAAGGAAAGGTGGTGCATTGGTGCTGAGCCGTTAACGCAAATAGCACTGCTCATGATTGATGCGCCCTCATTATCGGACTACGGAGCCTGCAGGATGCTCATGGAATTGCACCATCAGTTTGATGTCATTGACCCATCACACGATTTTAGGAAATACGAACTTATCATCGTTGCCGACGACGGTGCTCCAGATAATGAACTCGTCCGAAAGCTTAGGCGATTTATAGGCGATGGCGGTAAGCTGCTGTTATCTTACAAGGCGCTTTTGGATGAGCATACGTGTCAATTTGCTCTTTCTGATGAGATGGGGGCAAGCTACATTGGCGACTCGCCTATAGTGCCAGATTACTTCAGCGTTGGCGATGAGTTGTCCCATGGGCTTGAGAAGTTTGATTATGTCATGTATGAGCGTTCGTGCAGGGTGGAAGCGCACAACTGGGCGCAAGTTCTTGCGAGTGTTCATCATCCATACTTTGAGCGCACTTGGGAGCACTTCACATCGCATCAATATGCCCCGGTTAAGGAGAGGGATGTCGCACCGGCTGTAATACGCAACGGCAATGTCACTTACATCTACGCGCCTATATTCAGCGCTTACCACAACCATGGCAACTTCGCCTACAGACAGCTAATTGCAAACTGCATATCGTTGCTTATGCCGGAAAAGTTGCTGCATACGGATGCACCCTCAACAGTTGAAGCAACCGTCACAAAGCAGGACGGAAGGCTAATTGTTCATTTGGTCAATTACCATGTGACAAGGCGAGGTGAGCATCCCGAACAGATTGATCTCTTGCCGGAGTTGCATAACATTTCAATTGCGCTCCGTTTGGACAGGCGTCCTACAAGGGTGTATATTGCGCCTGATGGGCTGGAAATAGGTTTTGAATTTGATGGCAAAGTTGTCTCTTGCACTATACCAAAGTTTGGCGGGCACGCGATGCTCGTTTTTGATGTGCCACATGCTCGGTGATACAAATGGGTTTTGTTCCGACGGGCGATCCTCATAGTGTGAGAGAACCGCTTCTTGCGCTCCGCAGCATCCGTAAGGAGTTTCCGGGGGTTGTGGCGCTTGACGGAATTAGCCTGGATTTTTACGGCGGGGAAGTGCATGCAATCATCGGTGAAAACGGTGCCGGTAAAAGCACGCTCATAAAAGTCATTGCAGGTGTGTATCAACCCGATGGGGGCACTATCGTATGGGAAGGTAAAGAAGTCCGTTTGCGCAACCCAAGCGATGCCATATCGCTCGGCATAGCTGTGATTTATCAGGAGCCGATGCTCTGTCCGGACTTGAGCGTCCTTGAGAATATCATGCTCGGAAGGCTGCCAAGAAAATTCGGCTTCGTCTTGTGGCGGGAAGCGAGGGAAAAGGTTCAATCGCTCCTTTTGGAGCTGGGCATTTCGCTGCCGCTTGATGCGGCTGTGTCAGAGCTGTCGCAGGCGCAGCGCCAACTCGTTGAGATAGTGAAGGCTCTTTCAAGACATGCAAAGTTGCTTATCATGGATGAGCCTACATCGTCTCTTTCGGAAGCCGAAGTGGAGTGTCTGTTTGGGGTTGTTATGAGGTTGAGGGGCAGGGGCGTCGGCATCATCTACATTTCGCACCGCATTGATGAGGTCTTCAGGATCGCTGACAGGGTCACAGTCCTTCGTGACGGCAATTTGGTGGGGACATTCAATGCAGCCGATGTGACAAAAGAACAGCTCATCCAGCTCATGGTTGGGCGTCCAGTTGACCAATACTACGGGAGAGCATCCGGAAGTGTTGGTGATGTGCTGCTTGAAGTTAAGGGGTTGAGGTTGCGCAATCGCTTTCATGATGTTTCGTTTGCGGTGCGCTCTGGAGAGGTTGTAGGAATAGCTGGGTTGGTTGGTTCCGGTAGGAGTTCAATTGCGCAGGCGCTCTTTGGCATAGCGCCACCGGATGATGGTGAAATAGTATGGCGTGGGCGCAGCGTGCAGATACGCAATCCAGCCGATGCTATGCGGCTCGGGATTGTTTATGTCCCTGAGGACAGACTCAAGCAAGGTTTGGTTCCACAAATGAGCGTCCGCGAGAATATGACGCTCGCCATCTTGCGCCAAATTGCGAGCATGGGTGTGACAAGGACAGGAGTTGAATATGAACTCTCGCATGGGATGGTGGATAAGCTCTCCATCCATCCGCCCGATGTCAAAAGGCGAGTCAAGTTTCTTTCCGGCGGAAATCAGCAGAAGGTGGTGCTCGGCAAATGGCTATTGTGTCACCCAAAGTTGCTCATACTGGATGAGCCTACAAGGGGTATTGATGTCGGCGCGAAGGCTGAGGTGCACAGGCTTATCGGTGAGTTTGCCAAGTCCGGTATGGGCATATTGCTCATCTCGTCAGACCTTCCCGAGTTGCTTGCCATGAGTGATAAAGTCCTTGTGATGCGTGATGGTAGGCTTGTGGCAGAATTGAGCCGGGACAAGGCAACACAGGAGAGGGTGCTTTCGCTCGCTGTGGGTGGCAACGGCAGAATGGCGTCACAGCAAGCTGCCTTGCGCATCGGGCAAATCAATGCAATCCAAAGCAGCGCAAGCGGGGCGAATGCTTTGATCCATGCCGGCTCAGTTTTATGGCGCAAATTAATTAGCCCGCTATTGCGCTCTTTACTTTTGGGCAGAAGAGAGCAAATGCTTTTGCTGTTCTTGATAGCCATATCACTTTTGACTGCGATTAAGCGCCCCGATTTCCTCTCGCCATCCAACATAAGCGACATTCTGACCAACTATGCATACAGCATGCTTATAGCTATTGGGATGACTTGCGTGATCGTATCTGGCGGCATTGATCTATCGGTTGGTGCGGTGCTCGCGCTGTGCGCCATACTTTGCGGCTTACTTTCAAAGTTTGGGATTGGACTGGGCTTAATAGCCCTCGCTTCAACATTTGTTGGCAGCCTCTGCGGTCTTTTGAATGGGACTTTGAGCGTCGGTCTGTCAATACCTCCAGTAATAGTCACGCTCGGAATGATGAGCATAATTCGTGGCAGCTTGCTTTGGGCTACAGGTGGTTATTGGGTGCTTGACCTGCCGGCATGGTTTAACTCTACATACCAACTTAAGCTGTTGCATTTACCAATCCCTGTTTATGCTGCATTGCTCTCTGTGGCTTTTGCATCAATCATGCTCCGTTACACCTCCTTCGGAAGGGCTATTTACGCTGTCGGAAGCAACGAAGAAGCCTCAAGGTTGGGAGGGGTCAATGTATCGCTCGTTAGGTGCTCAAGCTTCATTATCTGTGGCGCGTTAACCGGCGTTGGGGCGTTTTTCTATGCGACGAGGTTCACAGCGATACAGTCAAATGCCGGCATAGGTCTTGAGCTGTTTGTCATTGCGAGCGTCGTCATTGGTGGCACGAACATTTTCGGGGGCAGTGGAAGCATACTCGGGAGCGCCCTGGCAATTATCTTGCTCGGGACTATAGCAAGCGCCCTTGTCTTCTTGCATGTCTCATCATATTGGGAGAATGCTATTGAAGGTGCTCTGATACTGCTCGCTGTCGGCTTGGATGCGATGAGGTGGCGCATGCGGCAGCGCTCGTTCATTTAGTCAGCGATGCAAGTGTCATTGGTGCATCGCAAATGGGACATTTAATTCACGGTGCCAAATGGAGGTGCGTTTGGAATATGATGAGCGCTCTCAAGCCGAGAAAAGATCTGAAGCCTGTGTTTTGCCCGCACTCAATTGCAGTCATAGGTGCTTCAAGGGATCCAAACAGCGTTGGGCAGTCAATCTTTCGCAACATATTGATGGGCGGTTATCGTGGTGTGCTTTACCCGGTTAACCCGAGGGCTGATTTCATACTCAGCGTGAAGGCTTACCCAAGCATAATGGAAGTTCCCGGCGATGTTGATTTGGCTGTCATAGTTGTGCCAGCGCCAATAGTTCCGCAGGTGTTGGATGAGTGTGGGCGTAAGGGTGTTAAAGGCGCCATTGTAATTTCAGCTGGCTTCAAAGAGATAGGCGGGGAAGGAATTGAGCGCGAAAGGCGAATTAAGGAGATCGCTGACAATTATGGCATTGCCCTCATCGG
Source organism: Armatimonadota bacterium (assembly GCA_025062195.1). Taxonomy (GTDB): domain Bacteria; phylum Armatimonadota; class Fervidibacteria; order Fervidibacterales; family Thermosaccharophagaceae; genus Thermosaccharophagus. The sequence continues at coordinate 43,745 of JANXAS010000006.1, read as the reverse complement.
ACCAAATTGTCTTGGCGTGATAAACACTGACCCAGCTGTCTCAATGAATGCGAGCTTTGCCGGAAGGATGCCGCAGGCTGGGCGAATCGCTTTCATCTCTCAAAGCGGCGCTCTTTGCACGGCTGTCCTTGATTACGCTCGCGGACAGAACATCGGTTTTTCAAAGATAGTGAGCATGGGCAACAAAGCCGATGTTGATGAGTCTGATATACTTGTGGCTCTCGCCGAAGACCCTCAGACGAGTGTCATCTTGATGTATCTTGAGGAGCTTACAAGTGGGCGCAGGTTCTTTGAAGTTGCGCGTGTGATAACCAGCGAGCTGCCCCAACCAAAACCAATACTTGCTATCAAAGCCGGAAGGACGCCAGCCGGTGCAAGGGCTGCATCATCGCACACGGGTGCTCTATCGGGAAGCGACGAAGTATATGAAGCAATACTCGCACAAGCTGGTGTGCTAAGGGTTGAATCGGTTGAGGAACTCTTTGATTATGCTGAGGCGTTTGTCAACCAGCCGCTGCCAAACGGACCAAGGTTGGCTATAGTCACGAATGCCGGTGGTCCAGCAATAATGGCTGCAGATGCATGCATGCGCTACGGTCTTGAGCTTGCCAACCTGACGGAGACCACGAGGAGTAAGTTGAAGAGTTCTCTTCCGCCCGCAGCATCTGTGCACAACCCAATTGACCTGATCGGAGATGCCCAGCATGACCGCTACGAACTTGCCCTCGGAATGGTTATGAAGGACCCGAATGTGGACATGATATCCGTCCTGCTAACCCCGCAGGCTATGACGGATGTTGAGGAAGTGGCAAAGGCGATAGTGCGCATCTCAAAAGCGGATGGCAAACCCATTGTGGCAACCTTCATGGGTTGGTATGATGTCTCTCCGGGAGTTAAAGTTCTTAACGAAAACGGAATCCCGCATTACAGCTTTCCAGAACAAGCCGTAAGGGCGCTCAGCGCAATGTATAACTTCGTCAAGTGGCTCACTCGCCCAAGAACAGAGGTGAAGGTATTCACTGATGTTAATGTTGAGCGTGCCAAAGAGATAATCCAAGCCGTTAGAGCTTCCAAAAGGAGGATGTTGCGCGAAGATGAGGCATTGAGCATACTTGAGGCATACAACTTCCCTTTGATACCCTGGGGCATAGCAAGCACACGAGAAGAGGCTGCCAAAGTAGCTTGTGAGATCGGCTTTCCGGTGGCGATGAAGATACTCTCCCCGGACATAGTGCATAAGTTTGATGTTGGCGGTGTTATCTTGAACTTGGGCGATGAGCGCTCCGTCATTGAGGCATTTGATAGAATGATGCAACAGGTAAGTGAGAGGTGTCCCGGGGCGAGAATTGACGGCGTTTTAATTCAGAAGATGGCGACAAAGGGCATTGAGACTATTATCGGAATGAAGAGGGACCAACTGTTTGGACCAATGCTGATGTTTGGTCTTGGCGGCGTTTATGTTGAAGTGCTTAAGGATGTGACATTTAGGGTTGCGCCGGTTAGGGAATTGGATGCATTGAGGATGATAAGGAGCGTTCGCTCAGCAGCAATACTTGAGGGTTACAGGGGACAACCACCTTCGGACATAGATGCGATAGTTGAGTGCATATGCAGGCTGTCTCAGCTGGCGCTTGATTGCGAAGATATTGAGGAGCTGGATGTCAATCCGTTAATGGTCTTTCAGAGGGGAGAGGGTGCTACAGTCCTTGACGCGCGCATTTTGCTCACCGAGGCTTAATTGAATGCCCGAGCAGCGGTTAGCAAAATTTTGGATGTGTGGTAAGGGCGCAAGAAATGCTGTATGGGCACCTTGCCAATGAAAACCTTCGTCAAGATGTCCTTACCGTCCTTTGCGTCTTTAAGGGATTGAGCTACGAATATGTTAGATGCTGCCTTAATTGATGTGGTGCGTGCGTCCTGGCATGCGTGGTTCATATCAAGCTGCGGGGCGATGGCGCAATGGCGCCATTTGCTTTCTTGATGAGCGTCTTGCTTTGCGCCTTGTTGCGAGCATGCTTGAGCCATGCCCTCGCCAATGAGGACTCTCTCTCAAATGCCCTTACCATCCTTCGCATACGGCATTAGGGGGAACTGGGAACATGGCTGGAGAAAACGGCTTTGCGGATTTGCATGTTCACTCATCTCATTCTGATGGCTCGCACAGCGTGGAAGCACTCCTGCGCATGGCACATGAGCGCAGCATAAATGCAATCTCAATAACTGACCACGATTCCATTGATGCCATCCCCGAGGCTGTTGAGCTTACATCCAGCGGCAAGTATGATGTTGAGGTTATCCCCGGTGTTGAGATCACATCAGAGTATAGAGGTGTTGAAGTGCATATGCTCGGCTACCTAATTGACCACACTTCAAGTGAGTTGATTGATGCGCTCACCGAGATGCGCAGGGAACGCATGAAGCGTTTGTTCAAGATTGTTGCAAGGCTGAATCAACTCGGCATACGAATAACGGTTGAGGATGTGCTCTCGCAGGCTCACGGGGAGGCGATCGGTCGTCCGCATGTTGCAAGGGCGCTTGTCCAGTTGGGCTATGCCGAAGATTATTTAGATGCTTTCCAACGGTATTTAAGGGACGCCGCCCCAGCATATGTCCCGAGGAAGCGCATCAGCTGCTATGACGCCATAAGGTTGATTCATCGCGCGAAGGGATTGGCTGTTTTGGCACACCCGTGCGACTTGGGCAACTTGGAGTTGGTTTGTGAAGTTGTCAAATGTGGTGCCGATGGCATTGAAGCATTTCATCCGCGCCTTTCAAAGGCGGATAGCGAACGGCTCGTTAAATTGGCAGCGAACTTCGGTTTAATCATCACCGGCGGGACTGACTTCCACAGTGAGAGTAATGTCTCTGTTAGGCTTGGTGATATCGCCGTGCCATACGCATATGTGCTCAGGCTGAGGGAACGCCATAGCGAATTTTTTTCAAAGCGTGCATTTCATCTTTCATCTCGGTTTGAATAGCTCCATCCGCTCACTCGTGGACAGGGCTTATCTTACACCATTCCAAAAATGGTGCGCCGCCACTTTCAAAGATTAAGGCAATATCCAACCCATGCAGGTTCGTGGCTTGTTCATTGGCGGTCTTTTAAATTTCGCCGCAGAAGTGGCAACGCCGCATAGTGAGGGCTTTTCGTCCCGTTTAAATTGCGGGCGTATGAGATACCATTTGTCCCAAACTGCCGCGAGATTTTGGAATAATTATCGCAGCATGGCAGGTGAACAGCGGTGAAAGGCAGATTAGATAAAGCCCTTAAAGAGCCATTTAGCATTTGTGACATGCCATGCGCTGTTGTTGAAGGGTTGAATGAGTGGGAATACATACCGGCTCCGATGGCGGTCGTCGCAAAAGCTGAGATAGCTATAAGGCGCTTTGGAATGCTGAATGATGGTAATGGCGTTGTGCTCGCTGTTTCCGGCGGGGCTGATTCTGTGGCGATGATGCATGTGATGATTGTTCTATCGCAATCGCATGGATATAAATTGCACATTGCGCATATCAATCATAAGCTGCGCGGCGAGGAGGCAGACATGGATGCGCAATTTGTTTGCGAGCTTTCAAAATCGTTCTCGCTGCCCTGCACCATACACACCGTTGATGTGCGTTCGGTGGCAAGGGAGATGGGCATGTCAATTGAGCAGGCTGGCAGGGCTGTCAGGTATGAGTTTCTACGCTCGCTATGCAACGAACTCGGCTTTAATAGGGTTGCCCTTGGGCACACTGCCGATGATGTCATTGAGACGGTCTTGCTGAATATCTTTCGTGGGACTGGATTAAATGGTCTTTTGGGCATCCCGCCAGTGAGCGATGGTTTGTTCATACGCCCAATGATGTTTTGCAGGCGCTCCGAGACGAATGTCTATTGCAAGGTGAATCGCCTCCCAATAAGGGTTGACACCACAAACCTTGATCCGACGATAAGGCGCAACTTCATTCGGCTGCAGCTTTTACCGCTTCTTAAGGAGAGGTTGTATCAGGATGCTGATACAGCGGTTTTTCGTATGGTTGAACTGCTGCGCGCCGATAATGAGTTGCTTGAATCAATAACGCAGGCTGCTTTGGACGAAGCTCTCATTGATTATGGCGATGGCTATGTTCGCATTTCACGGGGGCGCTTCCTTTCACAGCACATTGCCATACAGAGGCGCATGATAAGGGCACTTTGGCAGAGGCTTCAGGGTGAGAACTTTATCTTGACGATGGAGCACATTGACAGGGCTGTGGATTTGATAAATAGGCGCAGCGACCGCGCTATGCTTACAATGCCCTCAAAATGCACGCTTTTGATTGAGGGCGATTCAGTGGCGCTGTTTAAACCGGGGAATATAGGTCAGCATCTAAAGCAGAGGGATTGAATTTGGACTTTAGTGGCATACTTGAGTGATGGGTTAAGTATAATACTGAGATGACGCTCGCAATTTGTGATGCTGCTTTGAGGCGAGCTTTGAATTGTTTTGTTCTGAATACTTATGTGAGGTATGGCGATTATGGCTCGCATGTTAAGGCTGTTGCTCATGCTAACTCTTATAGCATTTGGGCTGAGCTTCCTTGCGCAGATTGGTCGTCTGCCGGGCTTCCAAACGGTTGAACTCTCCTATACTGAATTTCGTTCAGCTATCAGTTCGGGCGAGATTGCTGAGGTGACAATTTCTGGCGACCAAGCTTTCGGTGTGTTTAAGTCCAAGCGCGGGAAGTTCAGGGTGCAACTTCCCCCGGAGAATGTCTTGCCGACCCTGCTGAACCTGCTTGAAAAGCACGATGTGAAGGTGCATTTCAGGAGGCGCCCATCATGGGGGAATGCTGGCAATGTGCTTATGTTCATTGTGATGGTGTTATTCATGTTTGGGATCATTTGGTTCTTGCTCCGCCAAATGACTCAAACAAGCAACCAGGCGCTATCGTTCGGACGCAGCAGGGCAAAGAGATACATGAGAGGGCAGCAGCGAGTCACATTTGAAGATGTTGCTGGGTGTGACGAGGCAAAGGAGGAACTGCGAGAGGTAATTGAGTTCCTCAAGAACCCGCAAAGGTTTCAGGCACTTGGCGCTAATATGCCAAAGGGCATATTGCTTCTTGGTCCGCCCGGGTGCGGTAAGACGCTGCTTGCAAGAGCTGTTGCAGGTGAAGCTGATGTCCCGTTCATACATGCAAGTGGTTCTGAGTTCGTTGAGATGTTTGTTGGTGTTGGCGCTGCAAGGGTGAGAGACCTGTTTGAACAGGCTAAGGCATTAAAGCCGTGCATTATCTTCATTGATGAGCTTGATGCTGTTGGCAGGTTGAGGTTTGCCGGCTTGGGTGGCGGGCACGATGAGCGAGAGCAAACGCTCAACCAACTCCTCGTTGAGATGGATGGCTTTGACCCTAACACTGGAATTGTGCTCATGGCTGCTACAAACAGACCGGATGTGCTTGACCCAGCTTTGCTTCGTCCCGGGCGTTTTGACAGACGAGTCGTCGTTGATTATCCGGATGCAGACGCAAGGAAGCAAATACTTAAAGTTCACGCTCGCGGCAAGCCGCTTGAAAACGATGTTGACTTTGAGGTGCTCGCCAAGTTGACACCCGGCTTTTCCGGTGCTGATTTGGCAAACATGGTGAACGAGGCTGCAATACTCGCTGCAAGGAAAGGCAAGGACAAGATAAGCATGGCTGATTTTGAGGAGGCGCTTGAGAAGGTAGCTGCAGGGCCTGAAAGAAAGAGCAGGAGGTTGAGCGATAGGGAGAAGCGGATATTAGCATATCATGAAGCTGGGCACGCGCTTGTCTCAAAGCTTTTGCCCCATGGTCAGCAAGTTCGCAAGGTGACTGTTATACCTCGCGGTCTTGCCCTCGGATACACACTTCAATTTCCGTGGGAGGATAAGCATCTTTGGACGAGGAATGAGCTGCTTGATCAAGTAACCAGTCTGCTTGCCGGCAGAGTTGCGGAAGAGACGGTGTTCGGTGAGGCGACGACCGGCGCTCAAAATGATCTTGAGCATGCCACTGAGATGGTGAGAAAGATGGTCTGTGAATTTGGTATGTCAACCCTCGGACCGATGACGCTCGGGAGAAGAACAGGTCCGATATTCCTCGGCAGGGACTTGGTTGAGGACAGGAACTACAGCGAGGCAATGGCTAACGAGATTGATAGGGAGGTCAAAAAGATTATAAGCGAATGCTACGAGCGCGCAAAAAGGTTGCTTGAGGACAACAGAGACATACTTGAGCAAATTGTTAGGCGCCTGATGGAGAAGGAGAGCATAACCGGGGACGAGATTGACCAGATTATCATGGAGATGCGTCCCGGATGGCAGCCGCAGCAAGTTGCGGCGCAGGCTCAGAGCAGCCAATCTTCTCCCGCAAATTAAGCAGGTTTGGAAGAATCGGAGGGTAAAGGTGTGATGCGCGGAAGGAGCAGTCCGATAAAGGATATTGAGCAACACCTAAGCAACGCCGCGCAGCTCCTATCAAAGGGTGAATACGAGGGGGCTTTGAGAGAGCTTCATGATGCCCATGAGATAGCAAGTGAGTTCATCTCGGTGAGGAGAGCTGACAGGCAGTTGAAGGAGTTGTGGTTGAGCATCTTGACCAGCTTGGTGCGCGCATTGAGTGCACTGCAGCGCTATGAAGAGGCACTCACATATGCGAATACAGCCTGCGCGAATTTCAGGCGCAATCCATTCTGCAATTTGCTTAGGGCTCAAATACTCGCCTCTTTGGAGCGCCGTGATGAGGCGATTATGGATGTAAAGCGCGCAATGAGAGGATACAGGGATGATGCCGGGGCAATGTTAAGGCTCGCAAAGATAGCGTTTGAGGTGAGGGAATACGCTCTCGCAAAGGAATGTTGCATGATTGCGTTGGCAAAAAATGACACATTGCCAGAGGCATACCTTTTGCTCTCCGAAATACTGAGGCGCATCGGGAAAAGAGAGGAGGCACTCAGCATTATCATTAAGGCTCTCTCAAAGGGCGTAGCTGATGTGGAGCTGAAATTGAAGGCTGCTGAACTGTATCACGAATTTGGCGAACTCGGGAAGGCTGTGGAAATCCTTGAGAGTGCTGCAGCCGAAACTGACGATGAGAGCATAAACATAGTGCTCTCCGAATTGTATATGGAGTTGGGCAACTACAGCAGGGTAGTTGAATGCTGCAGTAAAGCCCTGCGCCATTCACCAGATGAACCTCTGCTGCTTGACATGCTCGCCTTTGCCCACCTTCAAATGGGCAATCTGGATGAAGCTATACAGGCGCTGACTCGGCTTGTGCACATCGCCCCAATGGATACATTCACAAGGTTCAGGCTCGCCACACTTTATCATCAGAAGGGAGCATATGCGAGCGCAATGCGTGAATATCAACGAGTCCTGTCAATGGAGCCAAATGGTATCTTCGCCGAACCAGCCAAAGCAGCTATACAGCAGCTTGACGAAATTCAACTTGAGCAGGTTTTCATGCTCAGCGCTGAAGACCCCGTCTTCAGGGTGAAGCTCATGAGAGACCCAGCAAAAACCCTCCGAGAGAGGGGCTTTTACCTGACGGAAGCCTCCATTGAGATGCTGAAGAATGTTGATTTGATGTCGAAAAGGAAGGAACGCAACATGCGACCGGCTTGATTTTCGCTCCCATCATTTTAGCCCCTGCTGCAATAACGCTCTGTGTTTTCACCTTCAGGAGCAGCGATGAGTTTGATTTCAAGAGAAACCATCAATAGGGCAGCTTATGCAAAATTTGCAGTGCCGTGGCTTGTCAGCTATGAGCGTTTAAATTCCGACGCCCAGAAGCAGCCACGCTACATGGTGAAAGTTTTGTCGCTTCGTGATCCGCGCAGCAGTCATGTTATTTTGGTTTCTTTAGGGTGTTAGCAGCCTTCCCTGCATTCAACCGCGCAGCTTCTGACGATGGCAAGGTGTCGGATTCAAAGCTGCGTGGCAATCGGCAATTTGAAAAGGTTGACAGCATTCCTTACCGTCGCCCCTATCAACTCATCCATCGTTACTTCGCGCAGCACTGCGATGCGCTCAGCCACATGCTTTAGGTATGATGGTTCATTCCTTTTCCCCCTGTGCGGCACCGGTGCGAGATACGGCGAGTCGGTCTCAAGCAAGAGCCTATCAATCGGGATTGAACGGGCAACACAGCGCAAGCTCTCTGCACCCTTGTAAGTGACATTCCCAGCAATGCCTATGTGGCATCCGATTTCAATCAATCTCATTGCGAGTTGCTCATTGCCATCAAAGCAATGCACTACAACTCCTCTCAGACGGTTTGTATATCGGTTCAGGATGCGTATTGTATCCTCTGAAGCATTTCGCATGTGCACGATGAGTGGCTTCCCGAGTTCACACGCAATTTCAATTTGTGCCTCAAATGCACTTAGTTGAGCATCCTTAGGTGATAGGTTGCGGTAAAAGTCCAAGCCGGATTCGCCTATTGCGACCACGGAATAGTGCGCCGCAAGTTCATACAGCCTCTCAAATATTCCCTTTGTGAATGAACTTGCATGATGCGGGTGAATGCCAACGCTTGCCCATATGAAGCCACTAAAGGCGAGTGCCTGCTTAATGGCGAGCTCGCTTGAGTGCAAGTCATAACCGATGTTGATGATGGCTTGAAGACCGAGATCAGAGGAGCGCTTGATAACCTCCGGAAAGTCGCTGTAGAACATCGGGTGGTTCAGGTGGGCGTGAGTGTCAATCATCCTTCAATCACATCTGCTTCAACCGTGCAGTATGGTGGTATATAAGCCTCTGCCCAAACTTTAACACCAGCCATCAATTTGCATCCCTCGCCGATAAATGCTCCATCACCAATGAAGGCACCCACTTCTTTCAAACCCGTATCAACAGCTTCTCCCTTAATGACCGATGTGACAGTCACGCCGGATTCAGTTTCTGACAATGTTGAGACACCATCGCAGATTTTCACACCATCACCAACCACTGACCTTTTCAGGCGAACATTGTTACCGATGCGTGCGCCGTCGTAAATGACGCATCCGTTTAGTTCGCAGCCGTGCCCAATAGTCACATTGTCGCCGATGGCGCATGAGCGAACTATGGTTCTCTCACCGATGTTCACTGAATCGCCAAGCTTGCACGGACCGTGAATGATTGCGCCGCTGCCCACATAGCAATTGCTGCCCATCTCAATCGGACCGATGAGTTTCACATTGCTCCCGATGTGCCCGCCTATGTTGCGCCCATACATTTCGCTCATGAGCCAATCGGTGCAAAGCAAAATATCCCACGGGTATGTGACCGGCATCCAGCCATCGTTTGTGACTTCGTATCTCAGACCCAAGCTTGATAGCATCGGAATGATGTCAGTGAACATGACCTCTCTTCCATCAATCGGTTGGATACGCCTCAGCATTTCAAACACAGCGCCCGTGAGAGCATATGCGCCGGTGCTCACAATGCTGTTTGGTGGTGCGTCCTTTGGCTTTTCCAATATTGCTTTCACGAACTCGCCTTCAGTCATGAGCACTCCAAATCGCCAAGGTTGTGGGTGAGGCGAGGCAAGCACACATAACTCGTGCCGCAGGAGCAATTCAATTGCCGCTCGCTTGAGTAAGTCATCACCGTTAAGCATGAGGAATCTCTCCGAGAGGTGATTTTGAGCCGTTAGGAGTGCATCGCCGGTGCCGCGCTGTTCCTTTTGCTCAACATATGTGATTTGCACATCGTTAAATCGCTTCCCAAGTGCTCTGACCAGCTGCTGCCCTTCAAAGCCGATGACGATCACAACTCGCTCAACTAACCCTTGAAGTTGCATAAGCAAATGCTCAATTATCCTCCTATTGGCTATCTTGAGCATCGGCTTCGGCTTGCGCAGTGTCATCGGGTATGTTCTTGTTGAGCGCCCAGCGCAAAGTATGACCGCCTCTTTTATGTCGCCCTTCATGGTTATGTGCCCTGCCCCAAACCAACCTTCAACGCCTTCAGTTGCTCACGGATGAGCGCTTCGCTTGCATTTCTCTTAGCTTTCCTCTTTATGCTCAAAGCCCACTCCTTGTATTCCTCAAGTGTCACTTTCCTCATGCCCTCAAGTTGCGAGAGGTATGCAGCGCCCATCGCAGCTTGTGTGTCAGCGCCAATTATGTGGTCGCAAGGTGGCTTTCTGTTTTGGAGCACGCACTCAATCATCGTCCTTATTTCGCCGTAAAAGCTTGAAGGCCAATGTGTCCAGTTTGGACCGATAGCCTCAACCAAATGCTGTTTGCCAAAGGTGTCTGTAAGCTCAATTTGTGGTCTGCCGTCAACGAATTTGCAGCGAGCCACAGCTTGCGTGCCTATAAACAATCCGTCAATTGCGTCTTTGCCACTCCACGAACCCTCAACATGCGCATTAGACCACTTGCCGCTATTTGGCTCCTCAAAATGCACAAGTATATGTGCATCATCTTCAACCTCGATGTTCCTTGGCGTGTTGGCAATAATTCTCTCTCGTATCTTGATGCATATGCCGTTTGGCTCAGCAGCCTTAACCCAAACTGGCTTCATGTTGAACCCGGCAAGGAACCATGCCGTAGTAAATGCATGCACAGCCATATCAACCATTGCTCCGCCACCGTTAATCATCGGATCCCAAAATGCAGTCCTGTTCTCCGGACCTTGGTGCGCACAGCTTATGAAGACAAGTTGCAATTCGCCAAATGCACCCATTTGAACAAGCCTGCGAAGCGTGTGGTATAGCGGGTCGTAAATCCAGTTCTCGTTGTGTTGATAGAACCGCCCGCTCTCCTCAACGGCTTCAATAACTTCGGCGCATTCAAGCCATGTCCTCGCCATAGGCTTTTCGCACATCACATGAGCGCCGGACTTTAAAGAGGCAATCGCGACCTTGGCGTGCGTATCTGGCATCGTGCATATGTCCACAATGTCTGGCTTTATCTCTTGCAGCATCCGGTCGTAATCCCGGTATAGCTTTAGCTCCTCAACATCTTTTAGCAGCTGCTCCGCAATATCACCCCTGCCTGACTCTTTTAGCTGCTCTGCTTGTCTCTCATAAATCCTTCTTGCGGCGTGGAGTGATTCCGTCAAGCTTGCCTCGCTTATGTCGCAAAGCGCAACAAGCTTAGCCTCGTGTATTTGCGGATATGACGGAAGATGTGCGCCGCGAAATATGCCACCTGCACCCACAGCAGCAACTCGCACCCTATCCATGTTTCTTTCGTCACCCCCGTTTAAATGACCTTGTGCGCATCTTATTCATTCCCTCGCTGCGAGCCCTTCGGTGGGAAATTGCAACCACTTTTCCAACCGCTAAATATCAACTCATCCTAGACCCGTGTGGCACAACCACATTTAGCGCCCTCGGCAATATGCTGATATTTACCGGCGTCATCCGGACAGGTTCGCCATCAACATGCGCCCAAACTGGCGGTTGACTATCCAGCTCAACACACCTTGTGCGCCGATACACTACGCTGCCAAGATAGATATGGTAGCCAAAGAGCGATAGCGCAGCTTGCATGAGCCTCTCAAGCTTTGAGCGGGCAAAAAATATGCAGACATCAAGGTGACCGTCATCGGGTCTTGCCTGAGGTGCAAATTTGAGGTTAAGGGCGTATGTTGGGACATTGCTTGCGACTGTCAGCCATGCGTTCACACTGAATTCCTCGTGATCCATCCTCACACGCAATTCCGATTGCCTATAGCGCACAAGGTGCCAAATTGATGCTGCGGCATATGCCCACTTGCCGAGCTTTCGCTTGAAGGATGGTTGAAGCTGGTGGAGAACATGCGCATCAAAGCCAACCCCAGCAACGCACACGAAGTAGCGGCCGTCAAGTTGCCCTACATCAATGCATGTCACTTTGCCGTGTATGGCTGTTTGACATGCCTCCTTGAGTTCCATCGGTATACCGAAGTTGGTCGCAAAGGTGTTTCCCGTCCCAAGTGGTATAACGGCAAGAGGCTTTGTGCAGCCCACAAATATGTTTGCAACCTCGTTTATCGTCCCATCGCCACCGACAACCACCACTCGGTCAAATTCTCCCGCAGATGATGCTGCCTTTCGGACCTCAGCGCCTTTTGCAGTCCATACCATTTCCACATCCTTGCATAACCCTCTGAGCAGGTCTACAACCTGTCTAACCTGTGCTTCGTGAGTTTGAGCCACAACAGGATTGATGATAAGAAGGAGACGCATCGCTTTGTCATCTGCAGACACAAATTACACACCTCTAATGCGGGTGCCATTCCGATTAATGTTGTTAGTGTGCGCCTGTGGCTATCGCCGGCATCAGCTCAGCAAGCTGTTCGCATTAACACTTATGTGCGCGCCTCAACGACAAGCCTTATGGCAGTCCTCTCTTGCCCGTCTATGATGACATCGCAAAATGACGGTATGCACACGATGTCAATTCCGGATGGCGCAAGGAAACCCCTCGCTATAGCTATTGCTTTTATGGCTTGATTGAGCGCGCCGGCACCTATAGTCTGTATCTCAACCCGCCCCTTTTCACGGATGACGCCAGCGACAGCACCGGCAACAGTGTTTGGCTTTGATTTTGATGAGACTCTAAGGACCTCTGTATGCCCTTGCCTGTGACGCTCCCTGTAGTTCATGTCCGATCCGCCCCTGTGCTTCGTTGCCCTCCTGTAGCGCCCTCTTCCGTTCCTTTCACTGTGTCCTTCCTTGTGCACAATTTTGTGCCTCACTTTGATTGGGTTTAAAGGCAAACTAACTTGCCAACTCGTTAGCCATCTCACTGCCAAGATTGTGCCATCACACAATTTAACTTGGATATGTCACATGCGCAAGTGGCAATCCATCATGGTGTTGTCATTCAACCATCTCGGGCTCTTGAACCGAGATTCGTTCTATTGACCTTGCCTTACCGGTTGAATCATCCACATCAACAAGGACGGCTGAAAGCATCCCCCTTCCTGAAGCTGGCTCAAACTTCACCGGCAGCTTCGTCACGAGCCTGTGAATAATCGCTTCGGCTTTCATTCCGATCACGCTGTCTATAGGACCGGTCATCCCGACATCGGTAATGTAAGCTGTGCCATTCGGCAAAATGCACTCATCGGCAGTCATGACATGTGTGTGTGTCCCAAAGACCAAGCTCACCCTCCCATCTACATATCTTGCAAATGCTTGCTTCTCTGAGGTTGCCTCAGCGTGAAAGTCAACCACGATGACATTCGTAAGGTCATTCACTTCTTCCAATATCCTGTCAATCGTTCGGAATGGGCAGTCAAGCGCTTCCATGAATATCAATCCGAGCATACAAACAACACATACAGCCCTCTCCGTTTTGACGCGCCTGTTTGGACGCAATATCGTCCAGCCGCACCCAACCGTATCTGGTGGATAGTTTGCTGGGCGGAGCAGCCTTGCGTCTTTTGCAACACGCTCAATTATCTCCTTGTGACGCCATATGTGATTGCCTGTGGTTATGCAATTCACACCGGCATTAAATAGCTCATCGGCAACTTGAGGCGTTATGCCCAGTCCGCCAGCAGCGTTCTCGCCGTTTGCTATGACGAAGTCAACATTCTTCACCTTTATCAGCGTTGGAAGGAGCCTTTTGATCACCCTCCTTCCAACCTGTCCAACTACATCGCCAACGCACAATATGCGCACGCCACCTTCACTCCAATCTGTGATGCATCAGTTGCTCGTGTTGCGCCCTTATTCATCCGTAAAAGTTTGAATCACCGGCGGGCATATTCCACATGGCGCTTCTCCCTTATGACCATGACCTTGACTTGTCCTGGGTGTTGAATTTGTTGTTCAATTGCCTTCGCTATATCCCTTGCCAGCTTTGCCAGCTGTAAGTCGCTCACCTTATCCGGGTTCACTATAACTCGCACTTCCCTTCCAGCCCTTATTGCGTATGCCTTATGCACGCCATCAAATGAGTATGCAATTTGTTCCATTGCCTCAAGCCTGCGTATGTAAGCCTCAAGGCTCTCCCTGCGTGCCCCTGGGCGGGATGCTGATATAGCATCGGCAAGAGTAACAAGCACAGCCTCAACGCTCTCTGGTTCTACATCCTCATGATGCGAAAGCATTGCTTTAATCACAGCTTCGCTCTCACCATACCTGCGCAATATCTCGGCGCCTATTTGAACATGCCCACCATCAACCTGATGGTCAACTGCTTTGCCTATGTCATGCAGCAAGCCAGCCCTCTTTGCCACTTCAACATCGGCACCTATTTCACCAGCCATCAATCCAGCCAGTATGGCGACTTCAACCGAATGCCAAAGCACACTTTGACCGTAGCTCATCCTGAAGGCGAGTCTGCCAAGCAGTTTCATCAGACCCTGCGGCAGTCTATCAACACCGGCTTCCGTGACAGCCGCTTCAGCTGCTTTGAGCATTTGAGCCTCAACATCCTGCCTCGCTTTCTCAACTGCCTCGTCAATGCTTGCCGGGTGAATGCGTCCGTCAGCTATTAGCATTTCCATTGCCAGTCTTGCAATCTCACGCCTCACTGGGTCAAATGAGGAGAGCACTATTGTCTCCGGAGTGTCATCAATTATCACATCCACGCCGGTGAGCATCTCAAAAGCCCTTATGTTGCGCCCCTCTCTCCCTATGATTCTTCCCTTCATCTCCTCACTTGGCAGCGTGATAACAGATATGGTTGCTGTGGTGGCTGCCTGCACGGCACACTTTTGCATCGCTGAAACCACAATCTCCTGAGCGCGCCTTTCGGCTTCCTCCCTTGCCCTCTCTTCAGCTTCGGCAACGCGCCTTGCTATTTCGTCACTCAATTCCTCCTCAAGCGCTGTAAGCAGGAGCCTTTTAGCTTGGGCACTTGACATTTCAGCCACTTCTTCGAGCCTGCGCCTATACTCTGCCTCCATGCCTTCAATTTCTTTCTGTCGCTCCCTTAAGCTCTGCTCAAGCTTCCTTAGTTCTGCCTCGCGGCTGTCAAGGGCTTGCTCCTTCCTAACAAGCAAGTCCTCTCTCTCCCTCACCCGTTCCTCAAGGCGTTGCAACTCCTTTCGCCTCTCACGCAGCTCTTGCTCAAGTTCATTCCGCTGGCGCTGCAACTCCTCCCGTGCCCGAATTAGCTCGTCCATTTTAGCCTTTTCTGCCCCTCTCATGCGCCGCTCCATTTGCTTCAGTTCTTCTTCGCTCCTTCGGCGCTGCAGATGCAAAATCACATAGCCGATGATAGCGCCAATGAGGGCGCCAAAGAGGAAGCCGAACATAGACACTGCGAGCGTAACGGCGTTCATGAATTTCTCACCACCTTTCTCTTGGGGGCAGCTGATGCCTCAGCTTGAGGGCAGCTTTTGGAGCTTGACAGGATTGCCCTTTAAGTGTTCTCTATGGCGCTCTGCAAGGGAAACACTTCGTCAGCATCGCTATATACAGGGGGCTTGCATCCTATGCGCCTTAACGCTCCCATTATGGCTTCATGGCTGAAGCCGCGCCTCAATAGGCGCAAGATTAGTTGCCTCACCTTTTGATTCTCACCGCTATCGCACAGTGAGGCGCTCACATATTTACAATGCTCATCAGAGAGCCATTTGCGCATCAACTTTACAGCAATATTAATTTCCGTCTCCAGGTCAAACATCTCAATGGCGCTCTGGATGCAATCCTCTGGCAGTTTAAGCCTTCTCATTTCGGCTATCACGGCATGTCTGCCGCGATTCTGCCTTTCAATAGCTGACTGAACAAGACCCTTGCTCAACCCCTCGTCATCAACCAGACCAAGTTCATTCAGCCTGTTGATGACCATCATTATCGTCCGTTCGCCATAGCCGCGCTTCCTTAACTTCTCTTCAAGCTCGCCCTTGCTATACTGCCTGTATGATAACAGGCGCATGCAATAATCGGTTGCTTTGCTCACTGCATTCATCTTTTGATTAGCTGCCCTCAATCTGCGCATCAGCAACCCACCTGACAGTTTGCGCATCTTGGAAAAGAGTATCTGTGTTGGTCATTTGATTCGGTTAGGAGTTACACAGTTGAGTGTGGAGGGCAGCTGTTAAGCCGCCCGCATCATTCATTTTTGTCGGCGTCTGTTTGGCGGACTATCATCCGCCACACAAAACAACAACTGCGCAACTCCTATCGGTATAGAGCCTCAAAGTCGCACCTAACCTTCAGCAGCACCGGTTACAGGCGCAGCCTCTTTGCGCCCGCTTGCAAGCTCCTCAAGCCACGGCGGAATTGGCAACCCTCTTTTCCTTCGTATTTGTAATTCAATCTCGGCTGCTAACTCCGGATGCTGCTCAAGGTAGCGCCATGCATTCTCGCGCCCTTGTCCAAGGCGCTCTTCATTGTAACTATACCAAGTGCCTACCTTTGTGACTATCTCAAGCTGCGTTGCCACATCTAAGATGTTGCTATATCGGCAGATGCCCTTTCCGAAAAGTATTTCAAAGCCGGCGTCACGGAATGGCGGCGCAAGCTTATTCTTAACGACCTTAACGGTGCAAATGTGCCCTACAATTTCGTTTCCGGAGCGAATTGAATCTTCCTTGCTTATCCTCAACCTGAGTGACGCCCAGAATTTCAACGCCCTACCGCCGGGTGTCACCTCAGGGCTGCCAAACATTATCCCGATTTTCTCACGGACTTGGTTCGTCAGCACAGCTGCGGTCCGAGAGCGATTTATTGAGCCGGCAAGCTTGCGCAATGCCTGTGACATAAGCCTTGCCTGCAAGCCCATGTGTTGGTCGCCCATCTCGCCCTCAAGCTCGGCTCTCGGGACGAGTGCAGCAACCGAGTCAATCACAAGCACATCAATTGCGCCGCTGCGCACAAGCTCATCGGCAATCTCAAGCGCTTGCTCACCGGAATCGGGCTGCGAGATGTAGAGCCTGTCAAGGTCAATCCCCAATGCCACAACATAATTTCTGTCCATAGCATGCTCCGCATCTATGAAGGCGGCAATGCCGCCCATCTTTTGTGCCTCCGCGATGATGTGGTATGCCAAGGTAGTCTTACCGGAGCCCTCCGGTCCGAATATCTCCGTTATTCGTCCTCTCGGTATGCCGCCGATACCTGTAGCAATATCAAGCGCTATTGACCCCGTCGGTATCACATCAACTCTCATCTTTGTCGGTTGGTCACTTAGGCGCATTATGCTGCCCTTCCCAAACCTCTTTTCAATGCGGCTTATTGTGCTCTCGAGCGCCTCAAGTTTCTCACCGTTAACTTGCGCTCGTGTCGTTGATTCTGTTTGTGTCACCTCAACATCTATAAAGCTTTGTTGCCCCTCTTCGCCCTTTTGGCGTCTTGGCATGTAATGGGGTCACCTCCGATGGCTACCCATTGAAATGACAATTGCTCCCCAATATTTTTACGGGCAGCACTATAAGTCATTTTAGCGCATGCGTTATATCGCTATAGCTTTGAGGATGCATAATAGCAATGGGCATTTAAACACTGCAGCCATGAATGAGAATTGTCCGCCTCAGGCACTGAGAGGTGAGCGGCTGTGGGTGAGCAAAGAAAGGGTATGTCGCTGAAGGAGTGGATGCGCTACTTAGAGGAGCAGGAGAGGGCTGCGCATAAGCAAGTTGAGGGGAAGGATGAAGGTGTTCAGGCTGTTGAGAGGCAGGCGGCGCCACAGCATATCAGCGCTTTCAGACCGTTGTCGTTGGGGCGCATTCCAAGGCAGCAAATTCGTGCACCGCAGAATTTTACACAGCCCCAAAGAATGCAGCAGGTGCAACAAACTCAGCAACCGCCCAAACCAAGTGAGGATGAAGGTCAAGCGAGAACGCAGATATTACAAAGGCGTTCATTTTGGTTCGGGATCAAAAGTCCGAGAAGCCAAAACAGGCTTGACGAGTTGCTAAAACGAATGTTGTTTCAGATAGCTCGCTTACAGGCAGAGGTGGGCAACTATGCCGACAGAAGCCCGAGGTGGAAGCTCCTGAGCAGGTTGCTTGACCCTGACATGTCAATTAGAGATGTGGCTGTGTTGCTTGATGTCTGTGAGACGACTGTCCGAAGATACACAAACTCTGGCTTGCTTGAACACTATAGGACTTCGGGCAACCAAAGACGGTTCAGGTTGAGCCATGTGCTCAAGTTCATCATGCAGCACGGCAACGATGGGCTTGCAGGGGAACGCACTTAGCCGCTTAGAGGATGTGCTGTCACTTTAGTTTGCGGTTGGCACAGTATGAAATTGCGCTTCTAAAGCATGTTTTGAATGATGAAGCGATCGCAAGACTGATTGTGGCAAATGGGCTATACATTGGCAAGGGTGTGCAAGTTCGTGCTCCATCAGTTTAGTTTGCTGTCAAGCGGGAAGGGGGAAGCGAACTGGAGGAGTGTCAATACATTGAGCAGTTTAATCTTGAACGCTCATACTGGTGGTTTGTCGGGCGGCGCAAGATTATCAGGGCGTTGGTTGGAGGTTATAATTTGCCTTGCGGTAGCAGTGGCTTGGTGTTGGATGTTGGTTGCGGCACAGGTGGCAATTTGGAGCTGTTGTCATCCTACGGCGTCTGTATCGGTGTGGACATCTCGCCATTTGCGCTATCGCTGTGCAGGGAGCATTGGGATGGCTTACTAATATGCGCCGATGCGCTTAGGTTGCCATTGCGCGATGGTGCAGTCGGGCTTTTGGCAGCGCTTGACGTGCTTGAGCACATTGAAGATGATGTCAGTGCGCTCAAGGAGCTTTGGCGCATATTATCTCCCGGTGGCGTTTTGGTGCTCACCGTGCCAGCTTTCAAATGGCTTTGGAGCGGGCATGACATCGCTCTCAGACACTTCAGGCGATATGCAAGAGCGGAGCTTGAAGCGAAGCTAATTGCCGTCGGATTCAAGGTTGAAAAAATCTCATTTGCCATATGCCCGCTGCTTCCGTTTGTGTTCCTGTTTCGCAAGCTGCAGCTGATTGCTCAAAGCGGTGCTCGCAAGCACACCGCTATTATAAAGCTTCCGAAGCCCTTGAACGAGCTTTTTATTGGCATGCTTGGGCTTGAAGCGCGTTTAATAAAACGCCTTGAACTCCCATTTGGCATCTCGCTTGTGTGCAGGGCTGTTAAGACATCATAGGGTGAGCGATGCAGCACAAGCAATGTTGAGCGGCTGCTTGTTTAACTGTGGCTTTGGGGGTGGACTGGCTAATGAGGTTATCAAGGCTTGCGTTGGTTTCGCTCGCCATCTTCTGTGCATTCGCCACCTATGCATCGTGTGGGGCTGTCATATCGGTTCGTTCAACTAAGCGTGTGGCGAGTTCACCGGCAGTTGAGGCTCAGCCAGCTTGGTTTGGCGACGGAAGCAGGCTCGCATTTGTCTCAGGCAGGGACGGCATGAACGAGATATGGATGCTTGATGTGCTCACAGGCAATTTGCAAAAACTTGTGAGGTGTGAATCTGAGGGTGAGTTTGCGAGCAATCCATCGTTGGCATGGCATGTTGATTTGCTCGCATTTGTGAGCAACCGTTTCGGCAACATTGATGTTTGGCTGCTTGAGCTCTCAACTGGCAAGCTGCGCCGTATGACGGATTCACCCGGAATTGATTGGATGCCAGCTATATCCCCCGATGGGAAGCGCATCGCCTTTGTCTCTGATAGGGATGGCGCTGATGCGATTTGGCTGCTTGATTTGGATGGCACTGATAAAGCAAGGAAGTTGCGCCATAACGCGTGGGAGCCGGCTTGGTCTCCCGATGGGAGACAATTGGCATTTGTGGCGAAGGATGATGGAGTTAGCGGTATTTGGGTGATGGACTTATACGAGCGCAAAGAAAAGTTGCTCTTGCCGGATGGGCGCTCACCATCATGGTCGCCGGATGGAAAGTGGCTCTGTGCGGTGAGGCGTATTGGGAGGCGATATGAGCTTGTCATAATCAGCTCTGATGGTGGCACTTGCAAAGCTATTGAGGCTCCGGGCGAAAATCCATCATCGCCAAGTTGGTCGCCAAAGGGAAATATGATCGCATATGATGCCATGGTTGATGGCAATAGGGAAATATTCCTCTTGGAGCTTGAGAGGAAACTACCGCATGTGCAAATAACATCACCAAGAGACGGTGCAAGGGTTGAAGGGGTTGTAAAAATCAGGGCGACTGTAAAAGTCCCGTATGGCAAGCTGAAACATTTGACGCTTGAGTATGGGCGTGGCGCTGAACCAACCTCATGGACAGAGATTGAGATTAAAGACGGTTTAAGACAAGTTGAGGACGAACATATAGCCACTTGGGATGTTACTCAACTTAGTGGCACGCTCACATTGCGCCTTCGTGCATATGATGAGGAAAATGATTCAAACGAGGACAGAGTGACGGTGCTCGCCGAGAGGGTCTATGGTGTATCGTATGTTGAGCATACTGTTCCGGAAGAGATGCTCACATTGGATGCGGTGCAAGTCCTAATAAAGTTGCGCAACACAGGCAAGCTGACATGGCTTGCCGCTGGCAGATATGCGGTTACATTGTCGTATCGCTGGAAGGATGAAAATGGCTTTGTCGTGATGCGTGGCGAGAGATTCGCCCTCCCTAAGGCTGTGAATGAGTCGGAGGAGGTGCAGGTGACAGCGACTGTTGTTGCGCCAAGCAAGCCCGGCACTTATACGCTTGAGTGGGATCTATGTCACGGAGGTGCGATTTGGTTTTCGGAGGAAGGTTGTGAGACGCTGAACATACCTGTGAGAGTTGTAAAGCGCTACGCAGCTCAAGTTGTCTGGCACAACGCCCCAAAGGAGATGGCTCCGGGACAGATTTACACCGTTAGGGTGAGGGTGCGCAACATAGGTGCTATGACATGGGATGGTAAAGATGCCCCTACCAAAGTCTTGGTCGGCTACCATTGGCTTGACCAGAATGGAGCAAGGATTGATGAGGAGCCAATATTGACGCCGATTGGTGAGGATGTCAAACCGGGTGAGATGATTGAAATGAGCGTTAGAGTGCGCTCTCCGTCTGTCCCAGGTGAATACAGCTTGCTTTGGGATTTGGCTCTTCAGGGGCAGGCTGGCAAGCAATCTTGGTTCTCGGATTTTGGAGATGAATTTGAAGCGCATCCGGTTAGCGTCAAAGTGCCTTATGCAGTCGCATACTTATGGCACAACACTCCAAGGACAATGTATCCGGGTCAAATCTACCTCGTTAACTTGCGGCTCAGAAACATCGGTGCTGTGGCGTGGGAGAGCAAAGGACTGAGATGCGTCGCTGTAGTATACCGGTGGTTTAATCCGGAGGGCAAAGAGCTTGTTACGCCAACGATAGAGACACCGGTGCCGTATGATGTCATGCCCGGAGAGACGGTTGAAGTCGCAGCGAGGGTGCAAGCCCCACCAGTAAGCGGTAATTACACTTTGCACTGGGATTTGCTTCGTGCTGGCAATATGCCATTCTCGCATATGGGCTCACCGACACTAAGAGTTGAAGTGATGGTGCAGCGCCCAATATGCGTTGCTGAGTTTCAACCTATACAGCATCCGACTGTGATGGTCGTCGGGCATGAATACGAAGTCGGGATGACATTAACAAATCTCGGAACAATGACATGGATGGCTGCCGGTGAGCATCCCGTCACACTCAGCTACCATTGGTTGGATGCCAATGGTAACGAGCTTAAAGGGGTTGTTCGGCTTAGAACACCTCTTCCGAGGGATGTCGGGTTTAAGGAGGGTGTGACTCTAAAGGCGAGGGTGCGCGCTCCGAAGCAGGTCGGCTTATTTGTGCTGCGCTGGGATTTGCACTTGGAGGGTGTTGGATGGTTTAGCGAGCGTGGTTCGCCATCTCTCAATGTGCCGGTGAAAGTGATTGCCGAGTATGATTATGAAATCGTCTCGCACGATATCCCGGGGGAGCTTATTTCGGGTCAAACTTATAGAGTCAAAGTGCATGTTAAAAACAGAGGTGCTTTAACATGGCGTGCGGTAGGTGAAGATATCGTTCAGCTTGGATACCGCTGGGTGGATGAGAAGGGAGCAGTTTTTGAGTTTGGCATCCTTTCAAATTTGCCGAAGGACATACAGATGGATGACAGCGTTGAGCTTGATGTTCCTCTGAAAGCCCCCAAGAAGGCAGGCGCTTACACGCTCAAGGTGGATATGGTTCGTGGTGGCAAAATCTGGTTTGAAGAGCAAGGAGCAAAGCCGCTCACCTTGCAAGTCCAAATTAAATAATGAGGGTGTGTGAATTTTCCATTTGAGGTATGCGTCTCGCCCCAAAACCGTTATAAGCTCTGACGAGGTGATAGTGTGATGCGCGTATCAAAGAGGGTTCTGATTGGTATGCTCATCTCTTTGCTGCTCGGGTTCGCGCTCGGTTACAGGGTTGGTGGGTGGAGCGGCGCAAAGCAGCGAACCGAAACATCAAACTACGCTTTTATACCCGTAAGGGATACCGCTTCTGGTGCGCAATCAGGGTTGACACAATCGGATTGGAAGAAGGCATTTGCAAGAATTGCAAAGCGAGCTGAGCCAGCAGTTGTGCACATACGGGCTGTTAGGGTAGTTGCCGACCCATTTGAGCGATTGCTTTACGAATTCTTCGGGGAACCGTTGCCGCGCTCCGAAGGTATTGGCTCAGGCTTCATATTCCGAAGCGATGGTTACATACTCACAAACTCACATGTGATTGAGGGCGCAAGGAGCATTCGCGTTGGTTTGCATGACAAAAGCGAGCTTGCAGCTAAGGTTGTGGGTGTTGACCCATGGCTTGACTTGGCGGTCCTAAAAGTGAGTGCCCAAGGACCATTACCGACGCTTGAGTTTGGCGATTCCGACAGGGTTGAGGTCGGCGACTGGGCTATAGCAATTGGGAATCCGTTTGGGCTTGGGCAAACCGTAACAATCGGGTTCATAAACGCGAAGGAGAGGGAATTTGAATCCGTTGAGGGCAGAAGGAGTGTGCATTCATACCTTCAGACGAGCGCCTTGATAAATCCGGGCAACAGTGGCGGACCGTTGCTTGACTTGAATGGCAACGTGATTGGCATCAACACATTCATTTACAATCCATCCGGTGAGAGAGTTGGTATAGGCATTGGATTTGCCATACCGATAAATACTGTGAAGGCGCTGCTTGACAGGCTCATGAAAGGCGGTGTGGTTGAGCATGCTTATCTTGGCGTCGTCGTTGAGAATGCCAACGACCCCAAGGTGGCTCGCTACGGGATTAAGCCCATGGAGGGCGCTTTAATCTTGCGGGTTCATCAGGGCAGCCCAGCTGCAAATGCTGGATTGCAAGCCGGAGACATCATTATACGATTCAATGGTAAGCCAATACACTCTGGCATAAGTTTGCTCAGGGAAGTTTGGATCGCCGAACCGTATTCTGATGCTATAGTTGAAGTTGTGCGTGGCGGTCAGAGAATGAAATTCACAGTGCGGCTCGGCAAAGCGCAGATGTGATTTAATTGACGGGTGCGAAGTGGTGGCATTCCGCACATGAGGACTTTTCGGCAAACTGTTCCAACCGCCCTTCGCATTGCAATATGAGCTGTTCGCGCCAATGTTAGTTGAGAGCTATTGGTTTAGGAGGTGGAAGATGAAGAGGGTTAAGTTGCTCGCTCTTTCCCTCGCCTCAATATTCAGTCTGGTGCGCTCCCTTTCATGTGGTCGTTGTGGGAATGCGCCCGAGCCGTTTGCAGAAAGAGCCATCATAATAACTGTTGATGGGCTTGCCTCTTGGGTGCTGAAGTTGGCTGATGCCCCGAACATACGCCAGCTAATGAACCATGGCTGTTACACGCTCAATGCAAGGACAGTCAGACCATCGGCAACACTGCCGGCACATGTCTCTCTTTTTACAGCGGTGCCGCCATCTGTTCACGGGTTTGACTTTGACTCCTACATCCCTGAGAGGGGTTATGTGCAGCGCAGGACACTGTTCACATTTGCGAGGGCGAAGGGCTTGAGCACCGCTATGATCGTGGGCAAGAAGAAGCTGTTTCACATAGCAAACCCAAATTGGGTCAATTATGCCCCGAGGATTAAAAGGGCAAACGCAACAAAGATTTTAAATGCGGCATTGGAATGCCTAAAGCAAATGCAGCCGCATGTCCTTTTCATCCACTTCCCAGAGCCTGATTGGGTGGGGCATGAGCGCGGATGGGGGAGCAAAGCGCAACTTGATGAGGTGAGAAAGTGTGATGCTCACATCGGTGCTGTTGTGAAGGCGCTGAAAGAGTTCAAGATGTGGGATAGAGCGTTGCTCGTTATCACTGCCGATCATGGTGGGCATGGGAGATGGCACTACGGGAAAGATGAAAGAGACTTGCTCATACCGCTCATATTCTCTGGCGGTGCTGTTAAGCAGCGCGGCGAGTTAAGCGGGAAGATATCAATATGCGATGTAGCTCCCACAGTGGCGTATGCGCTTTCGTTGCCCATGCCTGAGGAATGGGCTAAAAAAATCATCAAATCTGTGTTCCCAGGAGAGAAGGGTTCAACGCAGCAGCGCTTTGATTTTCCTCGGCAAGTTCATTTGGAGCGCTTTGCTGCAAGTGTGCTGCAAATGTGAAATGTGATTCGCTATGCTGACATGCGCACTATAGATTTAGCAACCGTTCATGTGTTAGAGCCATCAAATTGATGCGCGCAAAGACAAGTTCAATCCTTGTGATTTGAAACCAGCGCATGACAGCCTTTTCCCAAGTTTGGCGAGTTCCTCATAAACGGTGCTGCGCAGTATGCATTTAATGGCGGGGTGCTCTGCATGAAGTGTGTAGCGTTGCTCACGATACAACTGTCATTGCTCGTTTTGTTCCTGCAAAGCGCTTGTATCGCAGCTATTGTGCGCTCTGGGACTATGCACCGCAGCGAGGTTTGGCGTCATCAGGACAGCCCGGTGCGCGTTGAGGGAGAGTTGCGCATACCTAAGGGCGTGAGTTTGACGATAGAGCCCGGAGTCGTTGTTGAATTTTACGGTAGCAGCAAATCGCCAGCAAGCATAATCGTCTCGGGGGAGCTGCGCGCTATAGGCAGTCCGACAAAGCCGATTCTGATTAGAGGTCTCAACGAGGAGCAATGGCGCAACGGGCTTGCAGTTGGAATAACTGTCACGAAGACAGCTAACCCATCTGATGAGAGGGCAACCAAGGGCACAGCATTTAAGCACTGCGTGTTTAGACATCTTCAGCGCCCGTTGAGCGCCGAGGCGCCAGTCTATGTGGGCTATTGCTGGTTTGAAGATGTCGGAGTCAACGATGCTTTGAAGTTTGCGGTGACAATTCATGCTGGTGTGATTGAATGTTCAAGGATACGAAGGTGCGGGAATGGCGCGCTGATGCTTGGCGAACATGCTGTTGCAAGGTATTGCCTGATCGAAGATGGCGAGATGGATGCTGTTGGTGGCGATGCATACCTTGAGCATTGCACCATACGCAACTTTAAACGCTTCGCGCTCTCAGCAATCGGAAGGTCGTTTACGCTCTTCTACTGCCTGATTAAAGGGTGTGGCACATTCGCTGCGCTGCCAAATGATGAGGGCAGTTTCCCGAGCATCACAATTGAAGATGTAACTATAGCCGATATGGGAGGTAAGCATGGTTGGGGTGCAATACATATACGGGGTAAGGCAGCTAAGCATGAGAGAGTTGTGCGAATACATACTCGTGGCGGTTGCAACAGGATAATTTCACCGGTGCTTATAAGCGACGCTGTTGGCGGACACGAGGTAATTGCACATCAAATCTGGTGGGGGACAAGCACACCGGACATAAGCGATGAAAATTTGTTCAGGGGGAACGAAAGCAAGTTTGACATCTTTCCCGTTACTGCAGCGGAGCCATATATGCAGCGCATGTCACATGAAGGCGCTGTTGTTGACTCCGATGGTAATGTTGTCCCCGACGCAATGGTATGGGTGCACGATTCTCGCACATCGCCATCATCAACTGATGAACATGGCGTCTTCAGAGTGGATGGGTCGGTGCCTGGAGTATACACACTTCATGCATATCATCCTTGGATTGGGCACGGCTTTTCAACAGCCGATTGGGCATTTGCTGGCGAGGTGTGCCGAACAATGGGCTTTGCCAAACGCAAGCAGCAACCACTTGTGATAAGCCTTCCGGGAAAGCTTTCAGATGCGCGCGCAAAGCGGTAGCGTTGTCAACTGACAGTGTGCAACTGCACCGATTTGAGAATCATCAATTTGGGTTGGCAACCTTTAACGGTTGAAAGGAGGCAAAGGCATAAAAGATGCAAGTAGATGAATGGCGTGGCTATTCGCTTTCGCTCGCTCAAGCTCTCATATGTGCTGTCTGCATAATTGCCCTGCATGTGCCTCATGTGTGCGCTGGGACTGCCGATGAGGATTTTGTCTTTGCGATGCGACTGTATCAGAAGGAGGAGTTTGCGCTCGCTGCTGATGAGCTCGAAAGATTTGTAAAGCAGCATTCAAAGGATGAGCGTGTGCCGGAGGCGTTGTTCATACTTGGCGATTGCAATTTCAGGCTGAAGCGATACGAGCAAGCTGCCAAGGCTTTTGAGAGGGCTGCAGCCGAAGCCGCCGCAAGAGGCAAGCGCGAAGTTGAGGCGAGAGCAACATATTGGACTGCCGAAGCCCATTACCAGATGCAGCGCTACGACGAAGCCAAGAAGTGGTATGAGCTTGTGCTGCGCAAGTTCCCCAAAGGGACGGAGGCACCATACGCGCTATATTCGCTCGGTTTGATCGCTCGTGACATGAAAAGGCATGAAGAGGCGCTGAAGTATTTCATGCGTTGTGTTGCCGAATTCCCAGAAAGCGATGTTGCGCCACAGTGCCAATGGTTGATTGGGGAATGCCTGTTTGATCTGAAACGATATGAAGAGGCAAAGGCAGCCTATGAGATGGTTATCAAGCGTTACCCAAATAGCAGCGAAGTAGCCGACGCGATGCTCGGCATTGCATGGGTGAGCTTTGAGAGCGGTCAATATGAGGAGGCAGCCAAGTTCTTTGGCGAGGTGGTGGCACGCTACCCGAAGACACAGGCTGCTATGGAAGCGATTGTCCGACAGGCTGACTGTCACTTCAACTTGAAGCGCTATGAAAAGGCATTGGAGATATACAGAAAGGTAGCCGAAGATAGGGCGCATCCATTTGCCGACCATGCAATTTATTGGGGTGGGCAATGCCTGCTTCGCATGAAGCAACCACAGAATGCTGCGGCGCAATTCCTCCTGCTCATTAGGACGATGCCAAACTCACCATATGTTGCCAGGGCGCATCTTGCGCTCGGAGAAGCATACATGGCGATGGAGCGCTATGACGAGGCAGCAAAGTCACTCATGGTAGCACTTGAGCGTGCAAAGGATGAAAGGGATGTGGCGCTGATAAGAGTGATGTTGGCTGAATGCGCTCTCAAAGGCGGAAATGTTGAGGGCGCTATAAGGGAATTAACAAATTTGGCGGAGATGGCTTTTAAGGAAGAGCGCATGCGTGCTGCGGTGACATCGCTCATCGTTGCGCTCATTCGTGCCGGTGAGTTTGAGCGCATTCAAAAGGTCATCTTAAAGTTGAAACTGACCGGTGAGGCAGCTGAGGATGTGGCTTTAGCATTGCTTGAGAGTGGCAAGGTGGCATATGAAAAAAAGGAGTATGATACTGCCGAACGAATTTACAAGTTCGTCCTTGAGCATTTCCCACAGGCTGCGATCGCCCCGGCAACACTGTTTGCGCTTGGCGCTGTAGATTTTGTCCGTGAGCGTTTTGAAGATGCTGCAAATGCTTATGGCGAACTCATAAAGCGCTTCCCAAATGATAAACTTGTCCCAGAGGCTCGTTACTGGCGCGCAAATTCGCTTTGGATGCTTAAGCGCTTCAATGAGGCACATGAAGAGTTTGTCGCATTCATCAACTCCGGCTTAAAGGACGAGGTCAAACTCGCAACAGCCCTTTACAGGGATGGGCTTTGCCTTTACGAGTTGAAGCGCTTTGACGAAGCCGCTGCGGCGTTTGAGCGTTTGCTCAAGGAATATCCGAATTCGGAGTTGTGCGACAAAGCATTGTATCAACTTGGCTGGGTCTACATAGATGCCGGGAAGCGCGCTGAAGCGCTAAAGGTGCTTGAGCGCTTGATTAATGAGCATCGCAAGAGCCAACACATCCCTGAGGCTCATTTCCTCGTCGGAGAGCTGCTGTTTGTGCAAAAGCGCTTTGAAGAAGCGCTTGCACATTACGAGCACTCTGTGAAACTTTCGTCCGGGAAGGATGAGGAACTGAGTGGGAAGGCTCTTTACAGACTTGGGTGGACATTGCTTATGTTGAAGCGTGACTCAGACGCCATGAATGCGTTTGAAGGGGCATTGGGAAAGCAAATTCCCGAGGAGATCAAGTCGGATGCGCTGCTCCAGCTCGGCTACCTTCAATTCAACGCTCGCAAGTTTACACAGGCGTTGACTACCTTTGAACGCCTGCTTAAAGAGTTTCCGAATTCGCCTTTTACAAAGCAGGCACTGCTATACAAGGGCAGGTGTTTGAATGAGCTTGAGAAGTTCGCCGATGCCGAGGTTGTGCTGCAGCAGTTCATAGAGCGGTATCCAAAGGATGCGCTGTCAGTGAGGGCGCAGTTTGAGCTTGCCTGGGCGAAGCAAAACCGAAAGCAGTTTGATGCAGCTATTGAACTTTACAAGGCTGTGGCTGCAAGCGATGCTGGCGAGATGACAATTGAGGCTCAGTTCAGGATTGGCGAGTGCCTGTTACTCAAAGGCGATGTGAAAGAAGCATTGCGTGAGTTCCTGCGCGTTGCTTTACTCTACGAAGATGTTCATGAGTGGGCTGGCGCCGCTCAATTTTATGCTGGACTTTGCTATGAGCGTCTCGGTGAGGGTGAGCGCGCTGAGAAATCATACAGGACTGTGCTTGAGAAGTATTCGCAGACGAAGTGGGCTGATAGGGCAAAGGAGCGGCTTAAAGCCATGGGCAAGCTTTAAAGCGCCGCTAAAGCCACCTGCGGATTGAAAACGCTTAAGGAGGGTGATTTGAGATGGGAGCAGTTGTTGAGTTTATTATGCGCGGCGGACCATTTGAGATTGTGCTTGTGTTCTGTTCAATAATCATGGTTGCGCTATTCCTTGAGCGCTTGTGGACATACCGTGTGGTCTCACGAAACAACAGCATCGTGAAGCGAGAGGTTATGGAGGCATTGAAGCGTGGTGCTGTAGGTGATGCCCTGAGGAGTTGCGAGGCAACGGTGAGCACGGTTGGTGCCGTTTTGGCTGCCGGGCTGCGCAAGAGGCACCTTGGCGCTAACGATGCTCAGGATGCAATGACATTTGCAATTGCATCAATGCAGTCTTTTCTTGAGAGGCACCTTGTTTGGCTTTCAACTATAGCGACGGTAGCACCGCTGCTTGGCTTCCTTGGGACTGTGTCGGGGCTATATAAAGCCTTCGTTGAGGTAACCGTTTATGGGCTTGGCGACCCGACCAAGTTTGCAGCCGGTGTAGCTGAAGCGCTTATAACCACCGTCACAGGACTCGTTATAGCGATACCGGCGAACATAGCATACAACTACTTCATCAACAGGTCGGATGCGTTTGTAATAGAGATGGAAGCAGTTGCAAGGGAGCTGATTGAACAACAAAGGCAAATTAAAGCGGTTGAGGTAGGTGGTGAGCATGTTGCTGCAGCGCCGTAGAAGGCTCACTCCAACTATACCGATGGTGACGATGGCTGACATAGCTTTTTTGCTCATCATCTTCTTCCTGCTGACGACCACATTTTCCCGTGACACCGGATTAAAGTTGAAACTTCCGGGAGCTTTATCACCGCAGCCGATAAGGCAACAGGAGATAACTATACGCATAACTGCTGAAAGGCAGATTTTGCTTGATGAGCAGCGTGTCTCGCCATCGCAACTTGAGGCTGCTTTGCGAAAGCGCATTCAGGAGACGGGCACAAGGGAAGTTGTAATCAGAGGTGATGCAGAGATACCATACTGGGTTGCCGTCGCCGTGATGGATGCCGTTAAGCGTGTTGGTGCAAGAGCTGCAGCATTAGCAGCTGAGCCTGTGCCGAGAATTGAATGGGAGCGCTGGGAAAGAAAGCAGTGAAGCGATTAAGTCATTTTGGAGTTCATTTTTCTGTTGCCATGCATCATTTCAAAAGTGTGGCATGGGCATAATGCCCGTTAAAATCTGTGGCAAGATGCCACCGCAGTCTCGCATCGTGAAGAGGTTAAATTCCGTATGGGTTGGAGTGCTATCATAGAAGGTGTCGGTGGCGATCAACGGCACAAGGATAGCGTTGTGGCAGCCTCTATTTCAATCGCCTTTGAAGCTGGTCTGAAAGTTTTAGGGGTTACGCAGTTGGATTTAGGGGCAGCTATTAAGCCACTCATATCATGCGCTTCTGTCAGCATTTATGGAGGGCTATCGTCCGCCCATAAAAACAGCGTAAACTGCGTGACTACCTAATTTTAAGGAAATGACGGCGTTGAAAAGAGGGCGCAACTTTTGACTGTGAGAATGCCTCTTAAGCAGTGAATGAATTTAAAGCGTGGTGATAAGGCTATGGAAGGTCTGAGGATTGCAAACGGCGTGGCAAGTTATCAAATTGCGCTTGCGCAGCAGACCGATGTGCGCCTTTTAAAGTGCTTTGTGATGTCGCTCATTTTGCATATCGCTCTTTTACCGCTTGGAGCAATATTCTTTGGTGAGAGGCAGTTTGTGAGCCGTGAGCAAGTGATACGGGTTGAGATTGAGCAGGTTGAAACTAAACACGAACCGCAAAAGCCAAAGCAAGTTAAGCCAAAGCCACAAAGAGCGGTTGTTCAAAAGCTTCAAAGGGTTGTGCGCACCCCGCAAGTTGCTGCAAGGCAAACTGTGCAGCGCCGCCATCATGTTGAGCGCCACAAGAGCGCGGCAGTGGAAGCCCATCATGCGCCGATGCGCCAGCCACCTACGGTGCATGAGGCTTTGAAGGAGACGGTAAAACATGAGGAACGCCCGGTTGAGCATAAACCGCAGCAGGTGGCAGTTCGTCCGAAGGTTGAACAGAAGTTGCAAGAGCAGCCAAGCGTTGGATTTGTAAGACAGCCAACCACAGTTGTTGAGCTGCCCGAGACGACAATGCCGCAAAGAAGGCGTGAGAGCGTAATAACGAAGCTGACACCCGCGTTCGGTCGGAAGGAAGAGACGATGCGCCAGGAAATCATCGCTTCACAGGCTGAGCTGCCCTCTTCTGAAAGGACAACCTCGCCAGTCATTGAAGTGGCTCGCTCACTGATGAGGGAACGGGCGCCAAGTGAGGCAGCTGTTTTATCGCCGTCATTGCTCCCAAATGTTGCTGGCGTTGGTGTTGAGAGGCGTCCGGGAGTTGCATCTCCAGCGCCACAGGAGGATGAAGTGGTGCGCTTGCCGGAAGCGCCCTCTGGAAGGCGCGGCGCGATGGCGAAGGGGATACCAGAGGCGATGCGTGCACCGACTGCTGTTGGCGTCTTACCGCCAGGGAGGGGTGGAGCGACTCATGTTGGGCAGTTTGATGTCGGTGGCGGCTCCGGCGCTCATGGTCCTCAAAGGGTGTTAATTGGCAGACCGAGCGAAAGCGGAATAGGCTTATCGCAGCCCCGCCCAGAGGCATACGGTTCTGGAATGGCAATGGAGGGTGGAGGGAGAATTGGCAGCGCACTCATTGATCAACTCAGGGGCGCGCTTCGTCCAACGGATGAAGTTTCAGGTGTTGGTGAGGGGGCTGGTGGCAGGGGCGGCGATAAGTTGCGCCCGGGCAGGGTGGCAGATGTTGGCGAATTGTTGCACGGGAGAGGCAAGCCCACAGTTGGTGGCTTTGGTGGTGTTGGCGGTGGCGGTGCAGCTATAGGTGAGGGTGCCGGGACTGGCACAGGCGCTGGTGCAGGTGTTGGTGCATTTGGCTTACCACGCTCACCGCAGCGCGGTGCTGGCATAGGTATAGGTGGCGAAGGTATCGGTGCGCCACAGGTTGTAGGTCCGCCGGCTTCAGGCGGTGGAATTGGCACGGGTGGATCCGGGAGAGGATATGGTGGTGGCGCTGGTTATGTATCCGGTGTTGGTCCAATTGCCGGTGGTGGCGGTGCCGGCTCAGTTGGGCGCGGTGGCGGTGGCGGAATGAAAGCTCGTCCGGGTGCGCCAGCGATAGGTTTTGGCGAGGATGTTTCAGGTTACCGAAAGGGAGTTAAAGCTGGTGGCGGCAGCGGTCTTGGCGAGCCGCCGCGCGGTGAATCACCGGGCGGCATTCTGAGGCGACCAAGTGGTGGAGTGACATCGCCGGGCGGTGTCGGCGAGCGTCCGGGTGTTGGCGGCACAACTAAGACTGGCGTTGCTGGGACTGTGAGTGGCGGTGTAAGCACTTCGGGTGTGCCGATAAGGCGCGAGGATGTCGGGCGCCCAATCAAGTTTGTAACTGTTCCCGAATCAACCGAAGGCGGATTGTTCACTGATATCAGCGGTGAGTTTATGCGTCATCCGCTCATAGCCATTGTGGATAAATCCAATTGGGATGTTCATATCAACAGGGTTCACAATGTCCTTCGTGAGCTGAACAGGCGCACGAAGATTCGCACACTTGAAGGGGAGCGCAAGGTGGCACTCACTCTTAATGCGATAAAGGATGTGCCAGTATTGTTCTTCTACGGTGAGGATTCATTTGAGCTTACGGAGGAGGAGAAAGAGGCGCTGCGTGAGTATGTGCGTCTTGGTGGGACAATCTTCGGCGATAACTCACACGGTCCTTTTGATGTCTCATTCATGCGGGAGATGTGTAAGGCGTTCAACAAGCGCATGTCCGATTGGGAAGAGCTACCAATCTCTCATCCAATCTTCAACGCTTTCTACAAGATAAGTGCTGTCCCTCCAGGCGACCTCGGTGAGACATATCCAATCTTGGCGCTCCGCATAGATGGCAGGCATGCTGTCATTTACTCGCGCAACGACTATAGCGATGTCATCTGCGACCATCATCCGGGCAAGATAGCTCCACCGATACCGCAACAGGTTAAAGAACTCGCCATGCGTTTTAACATCAACATTGTCATCTACGCCCTAAAGTATTGGCAGGAAAAGCGCTCAGGGCAAAATTGAGCATGATAGTTTGGTGATGTCATTTGAAGATAAGCCTGTGTGCGTTTCCACCAAGTATCAGCGCTTCATCTTCCGGCGGGAGATTAAGCAGTTTCACCTTGTGCAATTCAATGCCCGGATGAAGCAATGGACCATCAGAGCCAAATAGGAGCTTTTTTGGGCCAGCTTGCTCAACAGCCTCACGAATGTAGTCAAAGAAGCGCACACCAGATGTATCAGCATAGATGTTTGGATAGCGAGATAGCAATTGGGGCATGAATTGCATGACGCGCCAATCGTCGGAGAAGCTACCCAAGTGAGCCACGACAAACGGCACATCCTTAAATTCGGTTGCAAGCAAAGGCAGCACTTCAACTCTTCCGACTATGTCCACAAGCACCGGGAGACGCATCTCGCTTGCTACTTTGCAAAGTTCTCTTGTCGGCATGGCTTCAGCGCCGTGCACCTTAACGCCCTTGAAGCCATAATCCTCAACAGCTCGCCTGAGCATGTGCTCAATCTTACCGGCGTCCCTTTTCGCATGAACTCTCGCAAAGCCGATTAACCTGCCGGGGTGATTCGCCACTATCTCAGCAACTTCCCCATTTGCACGCTCATAGTCGTTGCTCGTTATGGCAAACACAACTGTCATTTCAATTCCGGCTTGCTCGGCTCGCTCAAGGTATAGTTCCAGAGTCGCCCTTGTCGTCCATGGCGCTTGCAATTCCTCACCGGTGCCAACATGACAGTGAAAATCAATGACCATGGTCATCACCTCAAACCGCTAAAAAGCTCACTGAACTTCAAATTCCCTTTCCACCCATTCAAACATAGCCTGATAAATTGAATGGGCGGAGAATATGATACCAGCAGCTACGGCAATGTGTAAGATGGCAAATTGAAGGGTGAGAATCATCCACCGCAATGCCATAGCTCGCTTTCGCCTCTCGTCAGCGATTTGCATCAGCGCCTGAACTACAGTCCCGGTCCTCTCGCCAACATGTATGCTTGAGATTTCCGAACGATTGAGTAAGCCGACAGAAAATAGCGCTTTGGAAAGCTCTGTGCCGGCGCTTGCTTCCTTTCTCGCTCTCATGGCTTTGGCTCTCAAACCCAACACATCTACCGCCTCGGAACCAACTTCAATCGCATCAGAAGCGCTCATGCCGGCATCAATAGCCTGTGCGGCAGAAAATAAAAAATTTGCGATAGTGTTGTGTGTGACTATACATCCAAGCAATGGCACTGAGGAAACAAGCTGCTTTACGAGCGCATCAACTGTGTGCAGCCTTTTGAGCATGCTCCATATTAGCACAGCGCCACACAGAAGCAATAGCCCCGGAAATACGAGCTTTAATACCAGTGAGGCATACCATTGAAATCCGTTTAGGAGTGCCCTCGGGAGAGGTAGCAAAAATGCTAAAGCGATGGCGCACACGCATAAGTAAAGCCTGCACCATTTCCATCTCCTACGCCATGCTGCTTCAACCTCATATTGTTCAGCTGCCAACTCAAGTGCATTAGCAATCCTTCCGGTGCGTTCGCCCGCTTTGACTATGCCGATAAGCCATCTTGGAAACAGCCGCGGCAATGCTCCCATAGCCTCTGACAGTTTCATTCCGGATGAGCATTTAATTGCGAGGGCGCGGTAAATGAAGCGTTTATTTCTGTCTGAGGAGGTCTCCTCAAGCATTTTCAATGTCTCGTGTGTTGTCATCCCGGAACGGAATGCAGCGCTCATTTGGCGCAGCATTATTGCGAGCTCCTCAAGCTTCAACCGCATCGCGAAATCGCACACCCTCGCAAAGTTGAAAATCAATCGCCCACTTCGGCACGTTGCAAGGGACTTTTACCGAGATGAAAGCGATGTTCTTCGTCACGATAGCGCATTGCTCTATAATGCCGAACTCAAGGCATAAAATCTCATGCAGCGAAATTAAGCTGTGCGTATACTTTTTAGCGTTTCATTTACTCTCTCGGCGATGCGCCTGACTATCAATTGCGCTGTTTCTTTTCCGAATTGGGCACTCGCTTGCACCCTTGGGTCTTCACCGCCCACGCCATCTTCGTCAATGCTCAACTTTCGCCCCTTCGGGAGCAGAGTTAAATCAACCGTTTCAGGGTAATAGTGCATCATTAGCGAAGTTTCGTATGCCCCTGCATGGTCGCCGCGAATGCCATCTTCAACCGCCACTTGATACTCCGGGAAGGCAAGCACGACGATGTCGCAATGCCTTGATTGGAATTCCTCACAGATGCTCATAAGCGCATCAACATGCTGCTTTCCATAATGCCCCATGATGAGGACGAGCACTTTGAACCCCTCGTCTTTGAGTTGTTCAAGCAGTTCCCGCAAAAGCGCCTTTATCGTTTCGGCGCTCACCTCAATCGTGTGTTTAAAACCCTTGAAAGGTTTCATCGTGCCATAGCCTGCGAAGATTGGTGGCAGGACAACACCGCCGGTTATGTCGGCTGCATCAAGCGCAATTGCATGTGCCTTCAGCGCATCCAAGCCGATAGCGTTGTGCAGCCCATGCCATTCAAGCGAGCCCCAAGGAATGTATGCGATAGGAGCATGTTGCCTTTCGCTCTCAATCTCGCCGGGACGCATTAACTCGTATCTGTGTGATGATGCCCTATAAGCCACGGCTATGTCACCTCACTCATTGCTCGCGCTTCACTCGCAGGTTTGTTGGTGCTCAGTTATCTAAGCCGCTGGCATCAGCCAGCCGTTGATGACGAAACTAATGAGCACCGAAGAAGGCGCTCAGAAATTTCATCGCGGCTGCAGGCTAAAGCTCACAGCACGGTTGGGAAAAGTCTCCACAAACAACATTTGCAGTAAATAAGAGTTACGCAGTTGGCACTGTCTTGTAGGGGCGGATGAGAGCTGCCCAAGCTAATGACTTTTTACAGTGATTTTTCGGGCTGTCTTTTGTCCCGTGAAACAAAGCCAACTGCGTAAGTCTTAAGATTGCTGGCGCAAGCCGTCCATGCTGCTGGCTTTAGTTAGCCGCTGATGGCAAGTTCTATGGGCACCGAATTTATTAGCGGGATTTTTCCCATCATCCAATAGAGCGCTTAAGGAGTTCCTCAGCGACTATGCGCTAAGCCAATGCATGGTTGTGAGGTTGTGTTCATCAACAGCATTTTTAACATGTGGAGGCATCATATATGTCAGCATGGTATTTAGCCTGTTTTGGAAATATCGTTTTTGGGGGTGGAAGACATGTTCGGTGTGCGGTATCTTGGCGGTGGCAAAGTGGCTGTGAGTGAGTATCCAGACCCAACTCCGAAAGATGGAGAAGTGCTCATCAGGATTGAGGTGGCTGCTATTTGTGGCAGTGACCTGCATGCGTTATTGTCGGACAACCCGCTGGAGTCAAACACTGGGCATGAAGCAGTTGGCATCATAGTTGATGCTTCAAAGTCACGCCTTTGGAAGGGCGGTGAAAGAGTCGGCATTTACGCTGTTTGGGGATGTGGCAAGTGTAGCTGGTGTCAGCGAGGCATCTACACATTTTGCGATAGGAGAAAGAGCTGTGGCGGTCTTCAAGCGCAGTATGCATGCGTTCCGGAACACATCCCGCTGCCGCTGCCTGAAGATGTGGATTTTGTTGCCGGAGTTCTCCTAAGCGGCGATGGTTTTGGGACGCCATATCATGCTTGCAAGCGCATGAAGGTCAATCCCAAAGATTTTGTTTCGGTCGTTGGATGCGGTCCTGTTGGGCTTGGGTGTGTGCTATACCTTTCGCATATTGGGGCGAGGGTCATAGCATTAGATGTGCGCCATGAGAGGCTTGATTATGCCAGAGAGCTTGGCGCTGAATTTGTTGTCAATCCAATGTCTGTGGATGCCGTCAGCACTGTCAGAGATGTTACTAATGGCGCGATGTCAAACGGAGTCATTGAAGCCTCGGGTCGCCCTGAAGGGTTTGCATTGGCGATGCAGCTTGTGGGTAAAGGTGGCACCGTGGTTTGCGTTGGTGAGAATAGGGATGT
This sequence comes from Armatimonadota bacterium, assembly GCA_025062195.1. GTDB lineage: Bacteria > Armatimonadota > Fervidibacteria > Fervidibacterales > Thermosaccharophagaceae > Thermosaccharophagus. Next base: position 6,822 of record JANXAS010000006.1, on the reverse strand, counting down.
GACAGTGAATATAGGGCAGTTGATTCGCGGTGACATCGCCATTTTCGGCAGTTGGTATTATCACAGGGGCGAATACTGGGAGATGGTGGAGTTATATCGCAGGGGCTTAGATGTGCGCAAGCTCATCTCGCACGAGTTCGCTCTAAGCGAAGCTCAAAGGGCTTTTGACGAATTCGTCTCCGGCACTACTGCTAAGGTCATACTCAAGCTATGGGAGTAAGCCCGCTCAGGGGATTGGCTCAATCTCCCAACCCTCAAGCAATTCTCTGTGAGTCAGATTTACAGCTGGCTTTCCTTCGGCAAAGCCGATCTCAATTGACGGTATCTTTTCGGCATCCCAATCGGCAAGCTGTGGCAATGGTATCCGCAGTGTCTTACGCAAAGGCTTAAAAGTGATCTTGCGCTCCAAACGGTTGAGCGAGAGGGCGGCTTGAGCTTGAAGGTATGCAGATGCAGCCATCCCCCTTGGGTAGTAACGCAGGCTCCCGTAGCCGTTCTCGTAGTTGTATGAGTCAATGAATGCGCCACCGCTTGTTCGGTTGAGTGTGTATAGCAAATTCCAGTATGAACGCCCATGTCCAATCATATCAATCCCCAGGTATGCTGCCAAGCAGTCACGCCATATGTTTTGGCTAATCCACATCACAGCATCAATGCTTGTGTGAGTTGAGCCAAAGCCCTTCCATGTCCTCTCCGTTGAATTAGCCAGATCAATGCGAAGGCGCTGGACATCTACTTCTGGCTTCACACCAACCATGAAAGGCAGCAGCCAACCGTTGGCGGTGTAAATTGAATAAGCATCCCAACCGTGCACAGCCTTGCTCAGGCAAACTGCGTAATGGTCTCCAAGCCATGCACCCTTCAATGTTGCGGTAATCTTCTCACGCCCTGCCCGGCACAGGTTAGTGAGCACGCTGTCGCCGTAAAAGCGCGCCATCCTCTCGGCAGCCTGGTAAGCTGCAGCCATCTTCATAGCAAGATAAGTTTGCTCTGGGGCATGCTGGATTACATATGTGCCTTGGTCAACCGTGTTGCTTGTGCCGAGGTTCGGAAAGCCGTTTCCATCAGTGTCAGTTGAGACAAGGTATGCTACCACATCTTTCACTGCGCTCCAATGCTCCTTGAGCAGGTTGTGATTCGCTGTGCTCGCCCAAAGAGCGAATAACATCAAAATGAAGTTCGTGTTTTCCTCAACGGGCATGTCGTAATAGTAGCTCATACCGTTGGCTGCAAAGCCCATACCCATGTCGTGCCTTATGATCCCGCCCTTTCGGTAAGCGCTCCACTCCCTTAGGAGCATCTCCAACAGCTCCGCCCAAAAGAGCAGGTAGAATGGTGAGATGTTGTATTCCACATCTACAGTTGAGTTGAACAGCCCGCCGCCACCCTCAAGGACTGAGAACCACTCATCAAACGGTGGCTTTCGCTTTATGCCCCTTGATTTTGCGACATCGCTTGCTGGGATCAGCCAAATGGCATTTGATGCATAGCTTTGGAAGGCGAGAGATATAAGCGCTTTCAAACTCTCGTCGTGCATTGAGCCAACAATCGTATTCTCAAACAGCTCTGTCCTCTCTCTCAGCTTCTTTAAGTTGCTCGTGGTGTAGCTCAACACATCTTCAATGCTGCCAAACAGAGCTGAGTATTTGAACCTGTATGGGTAGCCCATAGCCACAAAGAATGCCTCGCTTGAGTGGGAGGCTAAGATTAGTGTGTATGTCTCTTTTGAGTCCGGTTGGAGCGAAAACTTCCTGACGCAGAAAAGGTATGTCTCGCCATCCTCCATGCGCTTCACCCTTATCTCCCAACTGTCACCCTTTACTCCCTCAAGTGCGTTAAATGTTCCCGGCGTCTCAAAAATCGCGGTTCCGTTGGCGATGCGCAATGTGGCAAGCTGCTTCGGGTTCAATCGCCTGCTATAAATGATTTCGCCGTCAACTGTCTCATACGATAAATTCTCAACGGAGAAGTCAAAGATAAATGCCGGCAGGAGCGTAAGCGCTTCATCTTTTGGGTAGAAGGGCGATACGATAGCCAAAGTCAGTCTGAGTTGCGGGGATGGTATGCTCGTATGCCAGATCAGCTTACAGGGAGTTATGCGCTGGTGTATGTTTTCAAACTCGCTGACCTTGATCTTGCATAATGGCAGTGCATACATTTTCCCGCCCACATTCAAACCTATAAGCGTTTCAACATGTTCGTCGTAAAAGCGCCCGCACGGTGACTGATACCAAGCTCTTTCCTGTGGGCGCACATTGATTGAGTATCTTGAACCGAAGCGTGCCAACACAGTTTCAAACATATTGCCAACAGGGCGCACCACACCGAATGCAGTAACGGATTCGTCAGAGCCAGCTATAAGCATGGTGATGAGAAAGGCGCAGAGTAATTGACCTCGTGAGTGCTTACATACGGCTGATGAGCTCAATCCGCTATACCGTTTGCTTATTCGGCATGCTTTATTGGAAGCGCTCAAGGCACATCACCATACCGGCATCGTTCAAATTGCCAAAAATATTTTGTCTTAGGTGGGTGTGGTAGCGATTACTCTTATGCTGTGATGCGCCACACTTTGAAAAAGACATCGGTTTAACAATCGGGTATTCAAGCGCAGGTGATGCCGATGGGTGGCGCCTACAAGCTGTCGTTTGAGCATGAGTTGGACGCCATACAGGAGCAGATTAACTTGCTTCGTATGCAGCCGCCGTCCGAGGAACAGAAACAAGCAATTGCAGAGCTTGAGAGACGCATGGTTGAGCTTCTTAACAGCTTGAGCGATTATGACAGGGTATTGCTTGCGCGTCATCCGGATAGACCATATGCGCTTGATTACATCACTGCTATCTTTGACGACTTCATTGAATTGCACGGCGACAGGTGTTTTGGCGACGACAAAGCCATTGTCGCGGGCTTAGCGTGGCTCGACGGTCGTCCAGTGGCTGTAATTGGGCAGCAAAAGGGGCGCGATGCTAAGGAGAGGCAGGAACGCAATTTTGGCATGGCTCACCCGGAAGGATACAGGAAGGCGATCAGAGTTATGAAACTCGCAGACAAGCTTAATCGGCCGGTGATAACGCTGATTGATACATCCGGCGCAGCTTGCTTGGATGAAGCTGAGGCTCGTGGCATATGTTGGGCTATAGCTGAATCTCAGATGGTTATGTCAATGCTTGGGGTGCCGACTGTAGCCGTCATCATTGGTGAAGGGGGTAGTGGCGGTGCTATAGCCATCGGTGTCGGCAATAAAGTGCTCATGATGGAGTATGCAATGTATTCCGTCATCCAACCGGAAAGCTGTGCTGCGATAATCTGGCGTGACGAGAGCAGGGCGCCTGAGGCTGCAGAGGCGCTTTGGTTGACTGCACCAGAAGCGTTAAAGCTCGGTGTCATTGACGAGATCATACCGGAGCCAATTGGTGGTGCACATCGCGACCCTGAGGGCGCTGCCAACAATCTTAAGGAGGCACTCTGTAGGGCATTGAGCGCGCTCTCACACCTCTCACCGGAGCAACTTAGAAGACAGCGTTATGAGAAATTCAGGGCGATGGGCGTGTATCTGGAAGGTGACGAGCTTAAAAGCTGCATGAGGGATGTTTGAGGGCATCAACATCGCCGTGGATAATGCCCCGACCAAATCGTGATTGACATAATGCAACACCATACCGCCTTCTGCCTCACTATAAGCATCTTTGAACCGCACCTTTTTCATCACAAAGTCTTTGGCGATATGCCAGCTAAAGGTTCCTCTGGCAGTAGCGGGTTATGATGCAGCTATCGCAGAGCGGTTTTTGTGATTTGCATACTCTCCTTCCGTGCTCAATCAAATTGAGGTGGAGCTGATACTTGATTTCGTTCGGAACGATGCTATCAAGGTGAACCTGTGTTTCAACGGCGCTTGCGTTATGTTTGACCAAACCCATTCGCCTTGCGATCCTGTGGATGTGTGTATCCACTGGGAATACAGGCATGCCGAAGGCGAAAAGTAGGACGCATGCAGCGGTCTTAAAGCCGACGCCGGGAAGGGATGTGAGATACGACATTGCTCTTTGAATATCCATCTTTGCAAGCCCGTCAAGCGATAGCGCACCAAAGTCACTAAGTATTCGCTCAAGGCATGACCTTATGTATCGCGCTTTTTGTTTGCTCAAGCCGGCCACCTTAATCGCACTCTCAATCTCTTCAACGGGTGCACGCATAATTTCGTCGGCGCATTTGAAACGCCCAATCAAGTTTGAATATGCTGCCAAGCAAGCTTCATCGTTTGTCTGTTGCGAAAGTATAGTTCGCATCAGCACTTCAATTGCGTTGCTACGCCTGCGCCAAACTCTTTTCCCATAGCGTTTTGCGAGCAGCTTATCTATTTCCCGCATCTGCTTAGCTATGTCCTTTGCGCAGCTTATACAGCTCATTAAATCGCATCACCACCGTTACCTGTTATAGTCTTTTAGGTGTAGTGCCATTTCATTGGCGCAGCTACAACATGCTTGCGCCATTGCTATGATGGTATTTTGAGGCTTTGCGTTCGTTAAGCACAACCGTTTGTCGTGACCGAAGCTACCCCTGCAGAGGTAAGGGTAGGATGCTATCTGCCGCATATGGCGACGCAGTGAGATTGTTCGGTTTGCTGGGCGGCTGTTAATGCCCGAGAAAGCGATCACAACTCTTGCATAGGAGATGTTTGTTGGCACGCTCAATCCTAAAAAAGCGGTGTCAACTGCGCAAGCCCTAAAGGGTGAGCGAGTGCAAAAGTCCCGGCAAGGATGTGGTGCCAATGATGAAGACGCGCAAAGAGCATCATGAGCTGCTCAATTTGCCAGTTGTGATACTTTGCGGTGGTAAGGGGATGCGCCTTCAGGAGAAAACTGCCTCTCTTCCGAAAGCGCTAATTGAGATTGGCGGGCGACCGATACTTTGGCATGTGATGAAGATATACGCGCATCATGGTTTCAGCCGGTTCATACTTTGCCTTGGGCATCTCGGGCACAAGATAAGAGAATTCTTTGCCGAGGGTTATCTTTGGCAAGTTGGCGATGTGCGCCTATTGCTTCGTCCACCGCACGCTGAACTTGAATGGCTCACACAAAGTGAGGCATGGGATATAACATTGGCTTACACTGGCGAGGAGACAAATACTGGCGGGCGGATAAAGCGCATTGAGCGGTATGTTGAGACGGAACATTTCTTTGTCACTTATGCTGACGGTCTTGCAGACATAGATTTGCACGGGCTGCTCTCATTTCACATGTCGCATGGGCGTATTGCCACAGTCACGACAGTTCGCCCCATATCACCTTTTGGCATATTGACCCTCGCTGATGATGGGCGCGTGGTTGAGTTCCGTGAGAAGCCCAGGCTTGATCATTGGATAAATGCGGGCTTCTTTGTCTTCAACAGGGGCGTGTTTGAATACTTGGGGGATAATGATGACCTTGAGCGAGAGACACTTGTCAGGTTGGCAGGCGAAGGACAGCTCATGGCATATAAGCATGATGGGTTCTGGGCTTGCATGGACACATACAAGGACACGCTCATATTAAACCAACTTTGGGAGGGTGGAAAAGCGCCTTGGAAAGTTTGGGAAGAATGACAAATGCTGTGTATAGCATAGAGCATGTTGGCAGTTTGGGATTTTGGAAAGGCAGGTGTGTGTTGGTCACAGGTGCTGCTGGCTTTATCGGTTCGTGGCTAACAAGAGCTTTAGTTGAGCTCGGTGCAAATGTTATAGCGCTCGTCAGAGAAATTAGCTCAATGTCGCTGTTCAAGCATTGGCGCTTGGAGGAGCGCTCCACAGTGGTCATTGGCGATGTTCGTGATGGTGACCTGCTCCAACGCCTCATAAGCGCTTACGATGTATCTGTTTGCTTTCATCTTGCTGCTCACTCACTTGTTGGGGCTGCAGCGAGGGCACCGTGTGTGGCATTTGATGTGAATGTGCGTGGCACTTGGACATTGCTTGAAGCTTGCAGGCTTGTCGGGAAAGTTAGCAGCGTCATCGTAGCCTCAAGCGATAAAGCTTATGGTGAGCAGCCATCGCTACCATATGCGGAAGACATGCCACTCCGCCCCACCTTCCCATACGAGACTTCAAAGGCATGTGCCGACCTTATAGCACAGTGCTATGCGACATCGTATAACATGCCGGTAGTCATACTCAGGTGCTCAAATGTTTATGGTGGTGGCGACCTTAATTTTTCTCGCATCATACCGGGGACGATAAAGGCTGCATTGCATGGCGAGCGCCCACTCATACGGAGCGATGGAACACCGATGCGTGACTATGTCTACATTGAGGATGTGGTGGGCGCATACATCCTCGCTGCAATGAAAGCTTGCGAAGGTAGCCTCATCGGTGAGGCATTCAACATAGGCACTGGAAAGCCTATCACAGTCCTTGAGTTAACATTGCTGATACTCGAGCTCTGCGGGCGAAGCGACCTTGAGCCAGCCATTGAAGGTCTTGGAAAGCCACGCAAGGAGATTCAACATCAATATGTGTCGGTTGAGAAGGCTGACAGGCTTTTGTGCTGGCGCCCAAAGCATACGCTGGACGAGGGCTTGATTAAAACGATAGATTGGTATCGCTCTTTCTTCGGCATCTCCAAAGGGAGCGCAGAGATATGAGTGAAAGAATTGTGCGCCGCGGATGTTTGGAGAGTCTGTGCCGCCCAAAATTAACGGTCATTGTTCCAGTCTACAATGAGCGTAAGACAGTTCTTACTGTGCTTAACAATGTGGTTAACCTGCCAGTGCTCAAGGAAATAATCGTTGTGGACAATTGTTCAACTGATGGAACAAGGGAGTTGCTCAAGTGGTTTGCAGAGA
>JANXAS010000069.1 GCA_025062195.1 Armatimonadota bacterium | reverse complement strand
TGTGTGGTGCTTGACAACTCTTTCCCAGAAAAACTCGGCAATGACGCGATAAGGAACTCGTTCCCCTGTCAACTCGTAAATCCGACCCATGCCGATGACTTTCGGGACTTGAGTGTTGCCGTGCAAGCCTGGTAAGCAGTCAATGCCGCGAGCAAGCGGGTCCATCACGGCGCGGTGGTAGAAGCGTTTCGCTAACTTGAGATACCGCTCGTCGCCCGTTCGGGCATAAAGTTCGGCTAAAACCTCAACCATGCCGCCATGCTCGCAGGCGAGCATCTCTTGAAATTGCTCATCCGTCAAGTTTGCGGTCGTCCGTTCAGCCCAATCGGCAAGTTTGATTGCAATCTGAAGTGCTTTTTGGTTGCCGCAGTATCTGTGGGCGTCAAGCAAGCCGGCAAAGAGTTTGTGGAGCGTATACCAAGGAACCCAAAGTCCGTTCAAGTCAAAAGGTTTGGCTCGGATTTTGCCAGCGGCAACTTCGGCGAAAACTCGCCTGCCTTCAGGGATGGCTGCGACATAGCCATCACCGTGAGCATTTTGGCAAATTTCAAGTTCGTCAACGATGTAGTTCACTCGCTGGCGAAAACGCTCATCGCCTGTGGCGGCAAACATCAGCGAGCACGCCGAAAGGTAGTGACCGAGCGAGTGACCTGCAATCCCCATTTGTTCCCAGCCGCCGTAAGGCGGCGCTTTGGGTTCTAAGCCTGCTTCGGAGCGGAAGCGGGAAAGTAACCTGTCAGGCTCAAGCATCAGCAAATAAGCGCCGTCTCTTTCCATCGCTTGTTTGAAAGTGCTGTCAAGCAAACGAACACGAGACAATTCAAAAGGTTGAGCAGCCAAATTAACCACTATCGCTATAGCCAACAACTTTTCCATTTCGCATTCACCTCACCAAAGGTTTTTGTTTCAGTATAACGCTTCGTATGATTGCTCGCAAGTCAGCCTTTTTCGGCTCGGTAGATTTTCCGGCTCAGCAGTAGCCTTGCTCTCTGAGTTTCGTCACCTCGGAGGGTAAGCCTACCGGTGTGCCGATTCGCTATTTACCAAAGAGACTTCAGGCTAAAGCCCAAAGCATGGTCATGAAAAAGCATTCACCAACTGAAGTCAAGAGCGGTCGGAAAATTTAGGCTGATGCTTGACTGTGAAAAATTAGCAAGCCAGCAGGCTTGCCCTATAACGCTCTTCACTTCAAAATTTGTTAGTGCTTCAATCTATGCTACTGGCTTTAGCCGGCGGTTGATGACGAATTAACGAGCGCCAAATTCATTCGGCGAGAATTTTCTGCTCCACCGAAGAAACCAAGATGGAAGATTGGGAGGGCGAGGTTACTACCAAGCCGAAAAAATTCGCATTCCATGTAGGGACAGGTGAAACCTGTCCGAAAAAGAAAAAAACCAATTGGGTTTCACAAGCCACTACAAAAAATTCGGAGGGTTATGCTACCGCCCAAACGAAAGAAATGGGACGAAAAATTCGGCAAGCCAGCAGGCTTGCCCTACGAAGATGGAAAATTGTCATTTGGAGGGCAGTGCTAATGCTTTGCCGAAGTCGGCTTGCCCTACGAAATAACAAAAAACGGTGATGGATTTTGTTGACCCATCATGAAAAAATTTTCTATGGGGGTGATGAACGATGACGAGGCGCGAGTTCGTTCAAGCAGTTACTGGTCTTGGTGCCGGGGCAATTGTAGTGAAAGCCGGAAGGCAAAATGCGAAGTTAGAAGCGTTAGCAAACCCACAAAGTGATTTCCTTCACCGCAAAGGCATACAGTTGCTCTTGAATGGTCAACCATTCCGTTCACTCGGCGTCAACAAACATGAACTTTTGCAAACCTACTACCTTGCCGACTTTTTCGGCGGCGAAAGGAAGACTGCACTTTCGGAAGTTCGTCGCTCCTTTGATGCTCTCGCCAAAACAGGAATGACAATTATTCGTTTTCATGCCTTGCCATTTTGGTCAGCTCAAATTGAGGACACTTACTTGAAGCAAAGGGATGTCTTTTGGCAGCGTTTTGATGAGATGGTCAAAGATTGCCGTGAGCGAGGCATAAGGCTTGTTCCAGTTTTGCTCTGGAACATTGGTGCTTTCATTGACATCGTTGGCGAAAGTTTGCAAGACTTTGCCAACCACCCAAACTCAAAAAGCCGAAAAATCTTCAATGCTTGGGTTGAGGAAATAGTAAGTCGCTACCGTGATGATGCAACGATTTTGTTTTGGGAAGTGACAAACGAAGCCAACTTGACAGTTGACTTAAGACCACAGTTACCCGAAGGGGTTGTTGTTCCAAGAGACCTGACGAAACCCTATAAACACTTAACACGAAACCCAGGACCGAGGGATTGGCGAAACCATTGGAGTGCCGATGAGATGGCAGCCTTTGTTCGCGAGACGACTTTTCTCATCAAGTTCATTGACAAAAATCATTTGGTCTCCGCTGGCTACTCAATGCCAAGACCAGCTGCATGGCATCTTTGGCTTGGTTCGCTTAAGCGTGCGAAGAAAATGGATTGGACAAAGGACAGTGATGAAGAGCAGGCAAACTACATTCGAATGATTCACTCTGAGCCACTTGACTTCGTTGATTGTCACTTTTACCTTGACCCTGGCGAGACTTTTGACCAATTGGTGCTGCTCAAGAGTGTTGCTGATGATTTGGAGAAACCCTTGTATGTTGGTGAGGCTGGTTTGTCAGTGAAAGCGCTTGGCGGAAAAGGCTATGCTAATCCGATTGCTTTGGACGGTTTGAGAGTTTACCTTGAAGCGATGGAGGCACTGGATGTTCCATTGGTTTCGTTCTGGGCATGGGACGACTTTTGCAAGCCTCCACATGAACCTTCTATTCGTTCCGCAGAGCACAAGGAAGTCATTGAGCTTTTGAGAGAATTTCAAAAGCGGTGGCAGGAAAATCGTCAACCTGCAAAGCGTGGCATTTCGGAAGAGACAAAACAGCGAATTGAATTGCTTAACCGGAAGTGGCGAGAAATGAGCAAAAACTGAGCCGCCCTATGCTACAAACTTTGTTGGCGTTAAATTATCCATGCCACTGGCTTTAGCCAGTGGTTGATGACGAATTAATGAGCGCCGAATTCATTCGGCGAGGATTTTCTGCTTCACCAAAGAAATCAAGATGGAAGATTGGGAGGGCGAGGCTAATACCGAGCCAAAGATTTGCAGACAAAAATTGGGCGGATTTTATCCTCCACTACAAAAAATTCGGAGGGTTATGCTACCGCCCAAACGAAAAAATGGGGCGGAAAATTCGGAGGGCGAGGCTAATGCCGAGCCGAAAACTTGCTCAAAAGTTTGTTAGTGCATAGTAGGGTCAGGCTAATGCCTGACCGAATTTTGGCACGCAAAAAGCGTGCCCTCCGGGAAGGAAAAATCAGTGCTCTAAAGCAAAACCTTACGATATTATCTTATCAACGACTACACGCTAAAGCCCTTAGCATAAGTCCATTAACAGCACTCTATCAACACATTTTGAAGCAAATAGCGTTGTCACTCATTGGCGGGAAAATGACCTTTTCAAAATAAATCACAAAACTGCATAAAGTGTGAAGAGCAACAATAGAGGTAATCACAAAAGCATCTCTTCCGCTCAATTTTGGGCTATTACTGCCTTTCCTCAGGCTTATTGAGCGAAGATTGCTTTTTAGCTTGCAATGCCCTTTGAGAGAACCACAAGCCAAAAACTGAGAGCGGAATCCAAATAATGCCGAGAACAATAACCCAAATCATAACAACCAAAATGCCACGAAGTATAAGCACAGTAGTTCGGAAAGCATCGGCAAAAACCTTGGGAACGCTGAATGCAGTCCGAGGCATCGGATGCGGTCTAAACTCTATAAGGTTGACGCGAATTTTTGAGAATGTCGTTTGATGTGTTAGATAACGGAGTCGTCCCTCAAGACTCTCAATTTCGGAACGCCTCTTGGAAAGCTCACGCTCAACTTGCAGCAGTTCAGTGACTTTGCTTGTGCGCCTAAGCAGCTCAAGCAAGTGCTGCTCTGAGCGTTTCAAGTTTCTCAAGCGAGCCTCTAAGTCTATGAACTCCTCAGTGACATCTTGAACATTATCACGAAAGTTCTCAACCTGTCCTAACTGCCGTAGCTGTGAGAGTGCTTCGCTGTAGCGTTCCAATGGGATACGCAAAGTCAACTCGGCACTCCATTTTCCATCTGATTCCCGTGATTGAGAAATATCTGCCACATAGCCGCCCAATTGCTTGGTCATTTCCTCAATTTGCCCAATTGTCTTCGTGACATCTTGAACATGCAAAGTCAACTCCGCTTCGCGAATAAGCTTACGAGCTATGGCGACCTTCAAAACTTGGGGAGTTGATAGAGTTGAAATTACAGCTACAGGTTTGTCACCAGGCGGTGGAAGTATTGAGGGTATAAAGTCACCAATAGTTTGGGATGGCAAAGTGGGTAGAGCTGGTGCTTCTGGTGCTTGTGGCGATTCTTTTTCCGTCAAGAACCCTATCGGACCGCGCTCCGCTACAAAACGGATCACAAAATAGATGCTCAAAAGCCCGATAAACAAAGCAACCAAAAAACATGCCACTAATACCACTATTTTGAGCTTCTCCTTCATTGCCAATCACCTCCTGAATGAGCTTTGCCTCTCATCTCGCCTACGGCAGCATCCGCTTTACTCGGCAGCAAAAGTTACATAGTTCAAAATGCAGCGGAAAAGGGCACTTTACCGCCCGTTAAAACGGGTTGTAATGGTCACCTCCTTTGCAGCATTAAGTTTACTTTGTGCTTAATTATATTCGGCTCGCCATAAGCAATTATGCTATCAATTGCGCGATGCAGTTTAGCTCGCAATGGCAAATTGGAGAACTGAACAGTGGCATATCCCCACCAGAAGATTAATGCAAGCAAAATTGTGGCATTCCTTAGCCTCGCCAATGCACTTTGATAGATGCCTTTTCGTTCGGGGTGCTCAAACCTTGACCAAACAAAACAAGCGATAAAAACAGCGAATAAGAAGAGCGAAATGAATGCAATTACAGACACAAGTGGAAGGCTAAAAGTGAGCGAAATTATCAGACTTCTAATATCTTCCTCCAACAACAAACGAACGGATTCAGATGCTAATGAAATCAAAAAAACTGCAAGGGTGAGGAAAGTGAAGAGGAGGAGGGATGGCTTTACAGCCTTTTGCAAAATTTTTGGGAATACTTTGGGAAATTTTTGCCGCCAGATGAATAGAGCCGTCAAAAGAAACCCAATAAATGCCAATAGCAATAAAGACTCAAAATACAACATGTTAATTTCAATGTCATAAAGGGTGCTGATACAGGCAAAAGCTGCCGCACAAAGAAAGGCAAAAACGCCGGTAAGAAAAAGAATGAAATGCCAGTTAACCTCCCTGCGAAATTGCAATAAGGGTGGTAGAAGGCAAACGGAAATGAGAAAGAGCACAACTATTGGTGAGATTAAATACGCCATAAAATTTTGTATTCCTAACGCTAACAGGACCGGTTCCGGAACCCGAATTAATTTCGGAGAAACTCCGCAAAATATCAATGAAATTGGCAAGCTCGAAACAATGAAAACAGCAGTAATTGTAGGATACCTATCTGTAGAAGCCGGCAACTTCCAAAGGACTGCGAATGTGAGAAAAGCTAACGCCAACAATAGTGCCATAGTAAACAGCAGTGTGAACCCTATTGAACGAGCAATGTTTAACCAACACATTTCTTTAGTGGTGAAGTTGGGAAGAAAGCTATCATCATGATACCAACGCCAAAGGTCAAGCAAATAAAGGGTTTGAGCGGATTTCCACGCCTCGTTTAAAGCCCATTTTGCCAACTCATGGTAACTATGTTCGTAAGCGAACATGGCAAACTTAAGCCCTTCTTCGAGAACAATTTTGCACTTATCATTGTATTTTCTCTCAATCTTCCTTGTCCTTCCGACAAACGCAATTTGTTGAAGCTTTATCCCAGTCAAAGTATCCAAATAAAGAAAACCTTTATCACGCATTTTTCCACCAACCTTAATGACATCTTCAGCTAACATCAATGCCCGTTCAGAATTGCCTTCCTTCTCCGCCTGTGCCGAATGCCGCATTACCATGCGAGAAAGCGAGCGTATTCTGTCAAGGTGTGGAGAAATGTGCATCAGCATAATAAGAACCCTTTCCTCACATGTTAAGCATTTTGGCAATATGAGCTGAAGATACTTTGAATCGTAAGCATCGTAATTTGGTCGCATTGCTGCTTCATGGAAAGCTGCTAAAGCCTCATCGTCCCGTCTCAATGCAAACAAAGCGTAGGACTTTGCAAGCATTGGGAATGCGTTTTCACTGTCACGCTCGCTTAACTCGGTTGCAAGTCTTAACAACCGCTCAGCAACTGCTATGTCAGTTTGCATCGTTGAAGATAATGGCAATTTCCCAGTTTCCTCTGTCCTATTCAATTGGACTTCGTTCATAGCATATCTCAATCCAAAGATGCCAATCCAAACTTTACCAGTCTTTTGACAAATTTTTTCGCAACCAAGCCATTTCTTCCTCGTACATCCCGACCTCTCAATTTCTCCAAAACTTCGGTAAAGTGGCTCAGATGGCTTTGGCATATATTCCATCGTCTGCAGATGTGAGCTAAAACCAAAAGAGATTACATCCCATATGAGCACGCGCTTAAGTTCTGGATGACTCAGCAACGCTACAAGTGGGATAGCAAATGCGATGGCGAATGTAATTAGCGACTTTGCCATTGCTGCCTCACCCCAATTGGTATTCACGACGGCGACAAATCGCTACTAAGTTAGCATGCAATGATAGCCTCTCAAGAAGGAGTATGATGCGCGATTAACCTCCTTTCAGGAATGGTAAAGTCAGGATAGCATCAGAGTCCACTTAAAAGTTTAACCCTCTCACAATGCAAATGGTAATGGCATTCTGGAAAAAGCATTGACTGGCAGGATGTCCATTATAAATTGGCTTTTTAAACGGTGTTACACCATTTTCAAATCTATGCAGCGTCGTGGCTTGCGCCAATAGTTTAATTTCCGCCGCCTATATGTAGCGACGCCGTAGGGTGAGAGTTTTTTGCGATTCAAACGGCGGTCTGTTGCTTTAATTTTTGAGATGCCAATACACACCCTGTGGGAGAGGCTTTACTCACGAAAGCTTTTTGCCTGACTTGAGCGTTATTGTGGTTGAAGCCACTCCTGCATTCATCCGCACATTCGGTATAGGCAATAGGCATAGCCAATGATGGCGACAACAAACATGAGCAAGATTGCAAACCACATAAGGTCTACCCATGTGGGCATGAATGGCAAAAATAGCGCCAGCACACCGAGCACTGTAAAACCGTAACCGCCAATTAAATGTGTTTGTCTCCAAACTGATTCGTTAACGATTGTCCAAGGAAGCCTTATTCCAGCAACCCAGTTTGGACGAAGGTGTGGCAATGCTAAACCGATAGCAATGAACAACAATCCCAACATCGGCATGAAGACAATTCTTGGGCTATTAAGCCAACCAAAAGCAACAGCTATTACGGATGCCTCAACTGAGATCATAAACAGGGCAATGAACAGACGCAATAAGCAAACCCACCTTGCAGAAACTTCATCAAGGCGAAGCTTGCCACGCTCGGTCATCGCCAACCAATAGAAAGCCGTGATGAGCACCCAAATGAAAGGGGGCATACCTGCCAAAAGCAAAAGCCCAACAAGCTTGCTTGCATATCCATCGGGGTGCCATTGAGCGTTAAAATGTATCGGGATTTTGCGCGGCAAATGTGGTGCTGACAAAAGAGCAATGCTGACCGAGATGAACACTACAAACAACCCTTCAGCGATGTCCCGTTGGATGAATTTCCTCAACCTTACCACCCCACAAACTGCTCAGGCAAATCTCCGCCTTACGAATTCACGCAGCCTTGATAGCAACTCATGCAGCAGTGGTTCTATTTGCCTTCGCAGCGCTTCATTCGCATAACCAACCCACGCAACATTCTCACGGATGTCCAAACGAGCGCTCAATTGCCTACCATTCTCATCGGTCACGATGACGCCTGCTTCCCTCGCAATTAGTTCGGTGCACAAGTCATACGGGTGCGCACACAACGGTGTTGCATCACCACTTAATCCGAGCGCTTCAAATATGATGGGACGAAGGTCAGCATTGAACCGGTCGTGCCCAACCATAAGCTCATAAAGCTGCCCACCAGTTGAGATGTATTGGTCATCAAACGCAAGCGGTATTTGTGAGTCACCGAGCAAGCGCCTGAATAGCTCCTCTTCAAGCTGTGCAAGTAAGCCCTTGCCAGCAGGGAAGAATTTGCTCAGCATGGCAAAGCCGTGTTGCAATGTTGTTGCTGTGGATGGTTGCAGCTTAAGTTTTTGGACATCGCCAGTTATCAAGTTGTGCCTCTCGGCATTCGCGCCATGCCCCTTGATAGCCCAAAGCACATCCGAAATGTATTGCTTACTCGTTGGTATCTCTGTCTGCATGGCAACTACAATATCTCTTAGGCAAGTTTGCTCACCATAGTTTGGAGCAACGCCAGATAAAATCCATGCGCTGCGCTTGTCATACATGATTTCACGGGTGCCATCAATTGGGTCAACGATGAGAAAGAACTGGGCTTCGGCGATGCTGCGCCCTTTCGGGAAGATGCACCAACCACTTCCGGGGATGCCCTCAGCCACAAGCACGAATGGCGTCTCGTAAGACCAACGCTCGCAAAACTCAATTAGCAACTCTTCCGATGTTACATCTATGCCAAAGCTCACATCACCATCTCGTGCTGTTACGCTCGTCAAGCTTTCCTGGGCAAGTTCGCTTCGCTTGCGAACGATGTGCTCACGGAGCTTTGAATGCAACTCCCAAAGCTTGCGAACAAAATAATGTGGCGGAAAAGGCAATGGCTTCGCCAAAATCCCTCACCGCCCTTTTCGTTGCCTCACTCATCATTTGAATGGCTTCGTGCACGAAGGCACTCACGCATCATCAAATACTCTTCACACATCCCTTTAGGATGGGCTTTAGCACCGATCTTTTAATGGCTCTCTCACACACCCCTTGTAGGATGGGCTTTAGCACCCACTTTTTAGCAGCTTCCTTATTCCCTTGCAGGAAGGGCTTTAGCTCCAACCCTAAGAGTCTCGGTGAGTGAAAGAATGACGCTACGGCAAAATGAACCTGTGCTCCTGCCCTTCTCGTCCCAGCCTCACCTCACCGCCAACTATTCCATAGTAACGAAAGAGCGCTGTGACTGTCTTCCCATCAACGCTCACCTTTGTCCCGACCATGTCATCTTCCACAACCAACTTCACATCAAATGGGGTTGGCGTTCCGATACCAGCACGCATCGCCACTAAGTAGTTGACGGATAAAGATGGCGTAACAGGTGCTATGCGCAACTGCTTTTGCATTCGCCCGCCTAAAAACCTGCCTTCAATTTGCCAGCCACGAATTTCAAGCGTTACCTTTTCTGGCAACAGAACGATGCCCTGCAAGAATGCCTCACGGTTGGTCACGCAGAAAGTCCGCCCATAAATGCGCACATCGGGCACTGTGGATGCTAACCATTGTGTTGGGCGCAGCCGCCGCAGCCTGATACGATCAAAGACGATGATGATGTCAGGGCGAACAAAAGCAACCTGCCGATAGACCTCACGAACTTCATCAACGCGCCAAACATTCGTCGCATCGCCAGCCACATAATCAAACTCTGGCTGCGTTGCAAAGGCGGTTGTTGCACCCTGCGCAATAAACGGATGGCGTGTGTGTGAATGAAGCGTCAAGTCGTAAATGCCAGGTCCTGAGTGTCCACCGGCAAACCAACCGCGATAGCTTTCTGGTTCAACCCCTGTTTTCCGAAAATCACGCAGAGCATAACCTAACACTTCGGGCGCAAACCGGTTGACGATGCGCCGCTCATCCATTCTTGCATAGCCCATCGCAATTGTCCATTCGCTTGGTAATACCTCGCCGATAACGACCGTGCTTGCCCAAGATGGCGTTGGCGTTCCGTGATCAACGATATGCACAGGCGTTCCAAAAAGCACACGACCCGACTTGAAAATTTGCAGGTGATTGGGCTGAGTTCGGCATGCGACATCACGGACACCGCTGACGAAGTAAATGTCTGTCATCGTTGGCGACCAATCCGATTTCATGCACGCTGCTCCTTCACCCTCAAAGCAAACACTTGTCGGCAGCTCATCCCACCGCAATGGTGGTGCCTGTGCGTCATAAAGCCCCAAAGCCAGAAGCAGTGGTGCTACGAAGTTCGCACCATCACTGAGCAATTGCATCGCCTCTTCTTCTGTAGCGTGCTCCAAACGCTCAATCAATGGCTTTAAATCGTGCAGGGAACGCTCCATAGGATTGCCTGTCAGGTGTGCCAGAAGCCAACGCATCGGCAGTGTTCCAACCTTGGGGTCAATCCACGGTGTGCCGGGGTGGTCACCGCGCAAGCCACCATCGGCGAGAAAACCGTCTTGGTCAAACTTAGGCAACGCATAGTTCAAGTGGGTGTGAAGTTTATTGAATACATCACACAAAATGGATGAGTCACCCAAAAAGTTTCCCCAAAAGAACAAGCTGCGTGCGATGGAGTGCAATGCGCATTGGCAATGCGAACCCAACCCTTGCCACAACATCCCGCTTGTCTTACCCTGGTGCGCTGCAAAATAGCGCAAGTAGTTGTCCAACATGATGGCATGGCGGCTCAGCACCATTCGCATAGTTGTCGTCAATGGCTCATCTATGATGAGCAATGTCTCCGGCATCGCCCGCTCCAGTAGCAATGAAGGGCGCACCTGTTCCTTCACCCATTTGATCTGTTGTGGGGCAATGGCGATGAGCAAATCGTAAAGCACTGCCAACGCTCCACCAAGCTGAAAGTCAGCCTGAAAACTGCTCCATCCACCCGAGCTTGCTCTCCCCTTAAGCACCGGCAGCAACTTTTGTAGCAATGGTCGCTGCCCATCCTCTCTCGGCATTGCCCACTCGGAAAAGAGACAAACGATAGCACGCCACTTGGCTAACTCTACGCCCAAGTTCTGACCCGTGACCGTCCGATCCTTCGGCAGGAAGCCCTCATCGTTGATGTGTTGCTCTAACCACATCCGCCAACGCCGAAAGAGTTCGCGATGACGAGCAATACGCTCACGGATAGTGGGCAAAGCTTCGGAGCGACACAGCAAGCTGGGATGAGTCAACTTCGGCAACTTGATGAACACTCGCTCCAAAAGCAGTGTCCCTTCATGCGAATGCATACGCATCCGCAAAGTGAACAAACCCGTCCGATGCAACAACGGCTCAATAAGTGCCTCGCTGTGTTTGCCCGCAGTGACATTGAGCGTAAACTCACCCGGTGCAACTTCACCATCAACGGGATGAAGCACTTGCCATCGGCAGCGCAATCGCTGCGTCACTTGTGAGTGAAGGCGCAAACTAAACTGGACAGGTTCATCGGATGCAAAAACGCTGGCAGGCAATGGCATATCGCTAATGGCATTGTCAGTTTCTCCGAAAATAATTGCTTTCACTGTCCGCTCCAAACTTCGCCAGACAAGCAAACCATCCAGGCATGCATAAGGGCTATGCGCTACCACCCGAAGAAAATGCTCACCCGCACCCACCGTGAAAGCCGGCGCATTCCACTCACGGAAAACTTCGGCAAAGTCACTGTATGGTTCAACCGCATGCTGCCACAGGTGCTGTGGTGGGTTGACCAAGAAGCGCCTTTCATTAGGCGTCAACCAAACGCTGCGCATCCAATCGTGCTCAATTCCGTTATCAACTGAAATTGTGATCGTGCCCGGCACACCGCCAGTTCGCAACTGCGCAGGCTCAACTTGTCGCTTCGTGTCAGTGACCTCGCTGACATCTAACCATCGCTTGCCATCAAAGCGAATTGCGTGCATGTTATCGGCGAAGGCTTCATGCTGATGCCCACGCGCATCCGCCCAAACAAAGCGTTGACGGCGACGATAAAGCACAGTATCCATTAGCGAAAGTTCCACAGGTTGAGTTGGCTGATAATCGTTTAGCCGAAAAGCGAGTGGGTGAAAATGAGCAACATACCAAATTGGAGCATCGTCAACTTCAGCTGGCGGACGAAATTCAGATGCGGTGTGTGGCGGTTGAAACTTGGCAACATCGGCGCAAATGGGTTCAGCGGGCAACTCTATTCTTCGCGCAATTTCGTCGGCGCGAACATCTATGACAAGGACTTCTTTACCCCTTCGGCAAGTGACGAACAAATCCAACCCGAACAGGTTAAGGGCAATTGGCATCTCACCGACGGACACACTTTTGATGACTTGCAGATTTTGAGGGTCAAAGACGACGACGCGATTGTTCTGGCTGTCGGCAATGTAAATCTTTGCTGGGTAGCTATTGCCATCGGGCGAATAAACACGCCCAACATCGGGTGACGGGAAAAAAACTTAAGCACATATCCACATACTTTCCCATCGGGATACCAAACGGTTCGCCCTTGGCTAAAGGTTGACCACTACGGCGCCAAATCCACGGTAGCCAACGCAAAAGCCATCGCTAAAGGTCGCCATGTCTGCCAAGTAGCCACCAATGTCCAACACAATCGGTTTCGCATCAGGTTCAAGCGGTTTGCAAACAACTTTGCCCAGCGCTGGGAGTGTGAAAAACAATTTGCCATTAGCGACACAGTATTTATCGGGCAATACATCAGCATCATCCAAATTGCCAACCAACTTGTTAATGTCCAAAACTTCCTCAAGGGGTTGTGATGGGTTAAGTGTCCAACGGATGTGCATTTGCGTTGGTTTCTCGCCAGCATACACGATAGCGACTTGTGGCTCAACATGAAATTTGCCATCCCACAAACTCCCAAAATCCCTGACCCTGTTGAATAACCGCACGATGCCACCCTTCTGCAATGCTTTCAAGGTTTGCCAAACCAATGGCGGTTCGTATGCGCCCTCAGGGAAAACATGCAGCGGGTAAAATGCCAACCTGTCAGGTTCGGTTTCCTTCAGCGTCTTGGCATCGCAAGTGAACGGGACGAGCCAAACAAGTATTTGTCCATTACGAACCTCAACATGCTGTGGCGGTAACGGCAATAAAATCTCTTGCAACTGCTGCAGTGTTTTCGTTTCCAACATGACCAGCTTTTTTGCCGTCATGCAAGCGATGAACAACCGCTCATCATGTAATGCGATTGAGTAAGGCAATTCAGGGACAGCGACTTGGTTCACTATCTTGCTCTGGCGTGTATCTAACACAATGATGCGATTTTTCATCCCGTCGGCAACAAACAAACGATGCTGCCTTGGATCAACAACTAAGTCCGTAAGGTAACCGCCGACTTCAATGGTGTGCAAAAGGCGCTCTATAGCTAAATCCACAACACCAATGCACCCTGTTTCTGGCGCTGTGAAAAACAAGTGTTTGCCATCGCCATCCAATGCATCGGGACCAAAGCGAGCTGGAATGGCAAACGGCAAGCGAGTTACACCCTTATGGTCAGGATAAGCCATTTCAAAAATTTGTTGGATGCGAAAGTAGGGCAGATGCGATGGGAAGCGAGTTGCAACCTTCTGTTCACCATGTCGCCACCAAAGTGGGAAGACTTTGATGGTCGCAGGCTTATCAACTTTGAAGCGAAACTCCAAG